>JAJNBA010000111.1 GCA_021155985.1 Actinomycetes bacterium | reverse complement strand
GCGCTCGTTCGTCTGCTTCCATCAGTCTGCCGGGGTCGAGCGCACGAGGCCACAGACGTCGCGCACGGACCACGTTCATCTCCGCGCCGACCAACGTCACCTGCGCGCCGAGGTAGATCCACGTCAGGAGTCCTATCACGACCGCGAAGAACCCGTAGGTTTCCTTCGCCGACTCCAGCCGGTGTCCGATCACGTATCCGCCCAGCGCCTGGAGCACGGTCCAGGCGATCCCCGCGAACACGGCGCCGACGAGCACGTCGCGCCAGCTCACATCCTCGACGGTGAGCACACGGTATGCGACCAGGAAGATCGAGACGTTCAGCACCAGGGTCCCAGCGATCCCGCCGAGGCGCACGGCGATCGGGGCATCTTCCGTGCCCGCCGCCACACCCCCGAGGAAGCTCGCGAGCAGCACGAACACGCCGAGCGTGAGGAGCATCAGCACGGCGCGGAGGACGGCGATCGGGAAGCTCGGCTGTCGCTTCATCGGGACGTCCCAGACGTGGTCCATCGCGTTCTGGGCGGCCTTGATCCCGGCGAGTCCGGCCCAGAGCGCCCCCGCGATCCCGATCGCGAGGGCCACGCCCTTGTCCGGAAGCGACTGGACGTTCCGACGGAGCTGGTCGCCGATCACCGGGAACTGCGACAGGGCCGCGTCGACGAGGCGATCTTGCATGTCCGACCGCTCGAAGAGCATCCCCGAGAGCGTGACGAACGCGAGGAGCAAGGGGAACAGGGAGAAGAACCCGTAGTACGCGATCAGCGCAGCCAGCTGACCGGCCCGATCCTCCCCGAACTTCTTGAGGACCGCGAGCGGGAACGCCAGGAACGGCTTCCTTCGCTGCACGTCGTCGGCGCGTCGAACCGCACCCTGGACCGCTTCCACGGAGGAGGCGTACCCGCGGCGCCATCGCCCCCAAACCGAGGCGACGGCAGACGTGCTACGCGAGCGCCTCCTCGAGCGCCCGGCGGACGAGCACCTTCGCGAGCGCGCGACGGTACTCGTCGGAGCCGAAGGAGTCGGACGGAGGGGCAGTGCCCTCGTCGGCCCGTTCGGCGGCGGTCGCGGGGTCGGCCCCGCCCGCGAGGGCCTCCTCCACGCCGGCGGCGCGCATCGGGGTGAGCCCCATGTTCGTGAGCGACACGTTCGCGCTGCCGTTCATCCGCACCGCCGCCACGCCCACGACGGCCCAGTCCTGGGCCCGCCGGGTGAACTTCTGATAGCTCCAGCCTCCAGGCGTCTTCGGCACGCGGATCTCGGTCAGCACCTCGTCGCCCGCGAGCGCCGACTGGAACAACCCCGGGAACATGTCGGCTGCCGCGATCTCCCGCATCCCTCCAGGCCCTGTCGCGACGAATGTCGCACCGAGCGCGAGCAGCACCGACGGCATGTCGCCGGCCGGATCGGCGTGCGCGACGGAGCCGCCGATCGTCCCCATGTGCCGGACCTGCGGATCGCCGACCTGGCCGGCCACGGAGGCCACGATCGGGGCGAGCTGTCGGAGCGTCTCCGACGCTTCAAGGTCGTGATAGCGCGTGAGCGCCCCGATGGCCACGCCGCCGCCGTCCTCGTGGACGTACGAGAGATCGTGGAGTCGTCCGATGTCGATCAGCTTCGTCGGCATCACGAACCGGAGCTTCATCTGCGGCAGGAGCGAGTGCCCCCCGGCCAGCAGCTTCGCGCCCTCGTCGGCCCGCAGAGCCGCGATCGCGGCATCGACCGTGTCGACCCGTTCGTAGTCGAACGCCGCCGGGATCATGACGTCCCTCCCTCTGATCCCGGGCTCGCTCCCGCTCGACCGTCTCCCTTCGCCTCCTGGATCGCTCGCCAGACCCGTTCGGGGGACGCCGGCTTCTCGATCGCGGTCACGCCCAGATGCGAGACCGCGTCGATCACCGCGTTCACGACGGCGGGCGGCGCCGCGATCGTGCCGGCCTCGCCGATCCCCTTCACGCCGAGCGGGTTCGTGGTCGACGGCGTCTCCTGCGAGTGATCCGTGGTCATCGCCGGGATCTCCGTGGCGCTCGGGATCAGGTATTGGGTCATCGTCGACGTCGTGAGGTTCCCCGACTCGTCGTACATCGCCTCCTCGTACAGGGCCTCGGCCACGCCCTGGGCGACGCCGCCGTGGACCTGTCCCTCGACGATCATCGGGTTGATGATCGTGCCGCAGTCGTCGACGGCCACGTACCTCACGATCTCCGTCGCCCCGGTCTCCGTGTCAACCTCGACGACGCAGACGTGCGCCCCCGCCGGCCAAGTGAAGTTCGGCGGGTCGTAGACGGCCGTCGCGTTGAGGTGCGGCTCCACCTCCGCGGGCAGCGCGTGCGCGTGCCAGGCCGAGACGGCGAGCTCCGGGATCGTCTTCGCCGTATCGGGGGCGCCCTTCACGCGGAACGCGCCGTCTGCCCATTCGAGATCGTCCTCGGCCACCTCCAGCTCGTGCGCGGCGATCGTCCGGGCCTTCGCCTTGATCTTCTCCACCGCGAAGTGCAGGGCGACGCCGCCGACCGCGACCGAACGTGACCCGTACGTGTCCATGCCGAGCGGCGTCGAATGGGTGTCCCCGTGGAGCACCGTGATCTCGTCCGGGGAGACGCCGAGCCCGTCGGCCACGATCTGGGCCCATGCCGTCTCGTGGCTCTGGCCGTGGGGAGACGTGCCGGTCTTGACGATCACGTGACCGGAGGGCAGACACTCGATCGTGGCGCCGTCCCAGCCGCCGGCCGCGTACCGCAGCGCCCCCAGGATGTTCGACGGCGCGAGCCCGCACATCTCGATGTAGGTGGAGAGCCCGATCCCGAGCTGGGTCCGGTCCCCGCGCTCGCGCCGGTCGCGTTGCTCGGCACGGAGCTTGTCGTACTCCACGAGACCGAGCGCCTTGTCGAGCAGGGGCTCGTAGTTCGCCGAGTCGACGTTCAACCCCATGATCGAGGTCTGCGCGTCCTCGTGCGGCGGATGGAGGTTCATCCGTCGGATATCCGCTGGATCCTTGCCGATCCGCCGAGCGAACGAGTCGACGAGGCGCTCGATCACGTAGGTCGCCTCCGGCCGTCCGGCTCCCCGGTAGGCATCGGTGGGCGTCGTGTTCGTGACGACCCCCTTGAACTCGAACCAGTACGCCTTCGGATCGTACGGGCCCATGTAGACCCACCCTCCGAGCTCCGGGATCCCGGGGGTGAGCAGCTGGTAGTAGGCGCCCATGTCCGCGAGCTCGACGAACTTCATCCCGAGGATCGTGCCGTCCTCGGTGCCGGCGAGCGTGCAGTCGTGGAGGACGCCGCGACCGTGGGTCGTGGCCACGTAGTTCTCACGCCGGCCCTCGATCCACTTCACGGGACGGCGGAGCCTCCGGGCCAAGGCCAGCGCGAGGGCCTCCTCCGCGTACACGTTCAGCTTCGATCCGAACCCGCCCCCGACGTCCGGAGCGATCACCCGCAGCTTGTGCTCGTCGATCCCGGTGGTCCCGGCGAGCGTGACCTTGGCGATGTGCGGGATCTGGGTCGCCGTGACGAGCGTCCACTCGTCCACGGGCGGCACGCCGTACGCGAGACAGCCTCGCGTCTCGATCGCGTTCGGGATCAGCCGCGGCTGGACGTACCGCTCCTGCACGATCACGGGCGCCGAGTCGAAGACCGACTGGTCGCCGCCGCCTCCGTGACTCCAGTGCACGACGACGTTCGTCCCGAGGTCGTCGTGCACGATCACCTCGTCCTTCGCGGCCTCCTCGATGTCGATCACGGCGGGGAGCTCCGTCGCCGTGACGGCGACGGCCTCGGCGGCATCGAGCGCCTGCTCGCGTGTCTCCGCGAGCACGACGGCGACCGCGTCCCCGTTGAACCGGACCTTGTCGGACGCGAGCGGGTAGTGGACCGGGACCTTGATCTCCTCGGTGATCGGCCAGACGAACGGCAAGGGCGCCAAGTCGAAGTCTGTCGCCGTGTACACACCCACGACGCCCGGCATCGACGCGGCCTCGGTCGTGTCGATCCCGTCGATCGTGGCGTGCACGTACGGCGGGCGGGCCAGGGCCATCCACAGCATCCCCGGCATCGTCCAGTTGTCGATGTAGCTGGCGTGTCCCGTCAGGAGCTCGGGATCCTCCTTGCGGAGGACCGGCTGCCCGATGAAGGTCTCGGTGGTCGCCATCGCCGCCTCCTCAGGCCTCGGCGCCGGCCATCGAGCCGGCGGCGTCGAGGATCGACTTCACGATGTTCTGGTAGCCGGTGCAGCGGCACAGGTTGCCCTCGAGCGCGAGCCGCACATCACCCTCGGAGGGACTCGGGTTCTCCTTCAGGTAGCTGGCCGCAGCCATGATCATCCCGGGCGTGCAGTACCCGCACTGGAGGCCGTGGTTCCGGCGGAACGACTCCTGGAGCGGGTGGAGCTGGTCGCCTTCGGCCATCCCCTCGATCGTCGTGAGCTCACGGCCGTCCGCCTGCGCGGCGAGCATCGTGCACGACTTCACGGACTCGCCGTCGAGCAGGACCGTGCACGATCCGCAGCTGCTGGTATCACATCCGGCGTTCGTGCCGGTGAGCCCGAGGGTCTCGCGGAGGAAGTACACGAGGAGCGTGCGAGGCTCGACATCGGCCTCTCGCATCGCCCCGTTGACGGTGACCGAGACGTGCGTCACGGGGGCCTCCTTCTGCCCGTTCTGGGGCCTGGTGGGGAGACGGGCAAGCAGCCGGAGTGTAGACCCGGCGCCCGGAGCGGTCGAATCGGGAAGCCCTTACCGGGACGATCGGAGCGACAGGACCGCGGCCCCGGTGCACATGGACGACGTCCCCGCCTCCACGGTTCCGTGGCGGTGTGCACGGACCCAGTAGCAGGTGCCGCTCGGCCCGAGCACGGCCGCCGCCCACTCGCGCCGATCCGCCGCGACCGAGACGATCGTCGAAGTGGTCGACGGCCCATCCACGAACGTGAAGCCGGGCTGCAGCGCGCTCAGCCTGGAGGGCTCGGCGGCGAGGAAGCTGCCGGATCCCGCGAGCGCCGCGCGAGCGGCAGTGAGCGCGATGCGGGTCGCCTCCTCAGCGTCGGCGTCGGTACCGGCGGGATCCTCCGAGCCGCGAAGGCGCCCGACGGACATCGACGGCGATACCCGCTGGGATCCACGGGCGAAGCTCGCACGCTCGCTCGCCACGACCCATCGGGCGAACAATCCGATCCCGAGAGCGAGGACCACGAGCACGACCACACCTTTGACGAGCCACGGTTCGAGCCGCGGCCCCGGCGGCAGTGTGGTCCGGTAGGCGAAGGATTCGTCCATCTCCGTCGTATCGGCGCCGGGGCCGCAGGACTGAGGACCTGCCGCTCAGGCCGAAGGAACTACCAGAACGGAGATGAGGCCGCCAGGGCGGCTCTCCCGGTGCACGTCGTGCCGTTCCCGTAGCTGGTCGCGTTGCTCGCGTCGACCTTCACCCACCAGCAGGCACCCGATCTCGATCGGACCGCCGCAGCGAAC
>JAJNBA010000110.1 GCA_021155985.1 Actinomycetes bacterium | reverse complement strand
CCCGCCGAGGCGTATCGAACGCTCCGAGCGAACCTCCTCGCGGCAGCACGGGACGCCAAAGCACGAACGATCCTGGTCACGAGCGCCTTGGAGGGCGAGGGGAAGACGACGACCGCGGTCAACCTCGCGGTCGCGCTCGCGCAGGTGGGGAAGTCGGTCGTGCTCATCTCCGCCGACCTTCGGTTCCCACGGGTGCACGTCCTCCTCGGGATCGGGAACGAACGGGGCCTCGGTCAGGTGCTCCAGGGATCGATCGAGCTCCGCGATGCACTGGTCGAAACGCCGATCCCGAACCTGAAGGTGCTCCCCACCGGACCCGTGACCGCCGACGACGAGCCGGTCGAGCTCCTGCAGTCGGACCGGATGGTCGACGTGATCCGCGGGTGTCGCCAGGCGGACGTGGTGCTCGTGGACGCTCCCCCGATCGGACCGGTCGCAGACAGCCTCATGCTCGTCGACCTCCTCGATGGCGTCATCCTGGTCGCGGACGCTCAGGAGGGGGCCCGCGCACGGGTCGAGGACGCCCGTCATCAGCTGGCGCAGGTCGGAGGAACCATCCTCGGTGGGGTCCTCAACCGCATCCCCGAATCCATGACCCAGCCTACGTACGGCTCCTACAACGGCCGCCGAACCGTGAACCGGTACGACGGTGCGGACCGGGAGCTCGCCGCACTTCGCGAGGAGGCCTCCAGGTCGTCCAGGACCTCGTCCCGCGCATGACTTCATCTACGCGGGGTACGGTGAGCTCCGTACGGAAGCTACGGACCACGTCGGTCGGCTGCAGGACGGAGAGGGCCTACCCTCACATGATGGGTCGAGGATCGAGCGCGCCATGAAGGTGACGGTCATGGGGACCGGTCACGTCGGTCTGGTGACGAGCGTGATGTTCGCCAGCATCGGCCACGAGGTCGTCGGCACGGACATCGACGTCGAGAAGATCGACCTCCTGCGCCGTGGCATCCCTCCCTTCTTCGAGCCCGGGCTCGAAGAAGGGATGGCACGGGAGTCGGCGTCGGGTCGACTGTCCTTCACCGCTGACGCGGCCGAGGCCCTGCGGGGGACCGACGTCGTCTTCATCTGCGTGGGCACACCGGCACGAGCGAGCGGAGACGCCAATCTGCTCGCGATGGAGCAGTCAGCCAGGGTGGTCGCCAAGCACGCACCCGACGACACGGTGCTGGTCGAGAAGTCGACGGTTCCGGCCGGCACGGCCGACCGTGTCCGAACCACGCTGGAACGAGAGGGCGCGGGGCGCCGGTTCCACGTGGCATCCAACCCGGAGTTCCTCCGCGAGGGTTCGGCGTTGGAGGACGCGCTCAAGCCCGATCGGATCGTGGTCGGCGTCGAGTCTCCTCGATCCCTCGAGGTCCTGCGGCGCCTCTACGCACCGCTCCTCGACGATGGCGTCGAACTGATCGTGACCGACATCCCGACGGCGGAGCTCGCGAAGCATGCCAGCAACGCCTTCCTCTCCCTCAAGATCTCGTTCGCGAACGCGATGGCGCGCATCTGCGAACGGGCCGGCGCCGACGTCACCGCCGTGGCGGACGTGATGGGTGCCGATCCACGCATCGGACGTGCGTTCCTCAACGCGGGCCTCGGGTACGGCGGGTACTGCTTCCCGAAGGACGTGGCTGCGTTGCGGCGACTCTCCGAGCGACTGGGGTACCCGTTCCCGCTCCTCGCCGAGGTCGAGCGAGTGAACGACGAGGCCGTGGAGGCCGTCGCCGCGAAGGTCGAGGACGCCCTCTGGAACATGGAGAGCAAGCGGATCGCCGTGCTGGGCCTCGCCTTCAAGCCGGGGACCGACGACGTCCGCTTCTCCCCGTCTATCGCGCTCGCCCGTCGCCTGTTGGACTCGGGGGCACAGGTCGTCGGCTACGACCCGCACGCCGGCGCCAGCGCGAAGGAGGAACTCCCCGAGCTCGAGCTCGCGAACGACGTGTACGAAGCCGCGACGGAAGCCCACGCCATCGTGGTCGCCACCGACTGGGAGGAGTTCCGCGAATTGGACCTCCCTAGGCTCCGTGAACTGATGACCTACCCGC
Source organism: Actinomycetes bacterium (assembly GCA_021155985.1). Lineage (GTDB taxonomy): Bacteria > Actinomycetota > UBA4738 > UBA4738 > HRBIN12 > JAJNBA01. The sequence continues at coordinate 3,437 of JAJNBA010000110.1, read as the reverse complement.
TCGTCGTCGACGGGAGGAACCTGTTGGACTCCGACGAGATGGCCGAAGCCGGCTTCTGGTACTACCCGACAGGCCGTCCTGCCGTCGAACCCGCGGCGGGCGCGCCGGTTCCCTCGCTCGAGGCCGCTCCTTCCGCCCCGGTCGAGCAGCGCCCGGCCGAGCGGTGAAGGATGTGACCGCGCCTCGCGCCGTCGTCGCGGGCGGAGCCGGCTTCGTCGGCTCGCATCTCTGCGATCGGCTCCTCGCCGAAGGCTGGGAGGTCGTCTGCGTCGATTCCCTCCTCACGGGAGCACGGGAGAACCTCCGCGATGCGGCGACCGAGAGCCGCTTCTCGATCCAGGAAGCCGACATCACCAAGGACCTCGACGTCGAGGGCTCGGTCGACTGGATCTTCAATCTCGCGTCCCCGGCCTCGCCCGTCGATTACCTCGCGCACCCGATCGAAACCCTGGAGGTGGGGGCCCTCGGCTCCCTCGCATGCCTCCGTCTGGCCGAGCGGAAGGGCGCGGGCCTCTTCCTCGCATCCACGTCGGAGGTGTACGGCGATCCACAGGTCCATCCGCAGCCCGAGAGCTATTGGGGGAACGTGAATCCGATCGGGCCGCGATCGGTCTACGACGAAGCGAAGCGCTTCGCCGAAGCCGTGACCATGGCCTTCCACAGAACGCGGGGCGTCCCGGTGCGGATCATCAGGATCTTCAACACCTACGGGCCGAGGATGCGACGGCACGACGGCAGGGCCGTTCCGACGTTCATCGACCAGGCGCTGCGCGCCGAACCGATCACCGTCCACGGAGACGGCTCCCAGACCCGTTCGCTCTGCTACGTCGACGATCTCATCGAAGGCATCTGGCGCTTCCTCCACTCCGACCTGACGGGCCCCATGAATCTCGGCAGCACCGAAGAGGTGACGATGGCGGAACTCGCGGAGCTGATCCGTTCGCTCACGGACGCCCGGTCTCCGATCGTCTATACGGAACGTCCGGTGGACGACCCCGAGAACCGTCGTCCCGATACATCCCTCGCGCGCGATCGCCTCGGGTGGACGCCGCAGATCCCCCTCCGCGAAGGACTTGCCAAGACGATCGGATGGATCCGTCAGGACGAGGTGCCGGAGCGGTCTGGCCGGGGAGAGACGCTCCCCTCCTCGGCCTGACGATCAGGCGTTCACACCCTCCGCACGGACGAGGTTCTGCAGCATCCCGCTGCGGGTGACAAACGCGGCAGCTTCGAGTCGCGAGTGCACGCCGAGCTTCCCCAGGATGTTCTGGATGTGCGTCCGCGCCGTCTGCGGACTGATCACCAAAGCTCGGGCGATCGAATCGTTGTCCGATCCCTGGGCGAGGAGCGCCAGCACCTCTCGTTCTCGAACGGTCAAACGGGTGATCCGCTCGAACGCTTCGTCGTGGTCACGTTTCCGACGGAGGAGTCCCGTGAGCAGCGGGCCCAGCATCGTCGGAGGAACGAGCGTGTCGCCACGATGGATCGCTCGGGTGGCATGGATCAGGTCCGCGAGGGGAGATTCCCTGGTGAGATACCCACTCGCGCCTGCATCCAGGACCTCGACGAGGCCTCGGTAGTCCTCCCGGGCGCTCAACACCAGGACGTGACAGTCCGGGGCGTTCGCCTTGATCGCGGCCGTGGTCTGGGCGCTGTTCGACATGGGGAGGTCCGCGTCGAGGATCGCGACGTGCGGGAGCGTCCGCTCCGATTCCGCGACGGCTTCGGGCCCCGTGCTGGCCTCACCGATGACGTGGATCTCGGCCTCGCTCTCGAGGACCGCCCGGACGGCCTCACGGAAGAGGGCGTGCCGGTCCGCCAACAGCACGCGGATCGTCCCGGAAGGCTCGCTCAACCCACACTCTCTCTTCGGTCAGACTGACGCGAGCACCGTACCCGTGCCATCACGTCTCGGGCACGCACCGGACGACGTACACGTTCTACGTCATCCGCATGAGGCAAGGGGGAGAACGCCTGCGGCACGGGCGCTTCAGACCCTGTCGAACGGAACCGCCACGTCCACGTCCACGTTGGAGGGGACGGGAACCACGCGGTGCCGAACCGCCAGCGTGGCCGCCTCGAGGCGTGAATGCACCTGGAGCTTCGTCAGGATACTCTGGACGTGCGTGCGGACCGTGTTCCGGCTGATGCCGAGGCGGCGCGCGATCATCGCTCCGCCCGCCCCCTCGACCAGGAGCTCAAGCACCTCGCGCTCCCGGGCGGTTAGCTGCGACACGAGCAGCCAGACGCTGTCATCCGTCGGGCTGTGCCTCCGTCGAGATGCCGCGCGATGCGGGAAGACCATCTGTCCGGCCACGACGGCCTCGATCGAGGCGACGAATCGGCTGAGGGGGAGGTTCTTCGACAGATAGCCGGAGAACCCTGCGACCTGTGCCGCCTCGACCGTCTTCTGATCGTCGAGGGCGGTCAAGGCCACGAGCTTCGCCTCCGGCCAGTTCTCCAGGATCTCCCGTCCGACCGCGAGTCCGCTGCGATCGGGTAGGCCCAGGTCGAGCAGGATCACGTCGGGTCGATCCCGCTCGACGTACTCGAGCGCGCTCCAGCCAGTCGTGGCCAGTCCCACCGGCTTCATCCCCGCCACGAGCAGCGCGGAGCTGATCGCTTCGGCGAACAGGACGTGATCCTCGACGATCAGGATGCGGACCGTTGCAGTTCCCTCCCATCCACCGGCAGTAACACGTGGAACGTGGAGCCCTCGTCGTTGGGATCGACCCAGATCCGACCCCCGTGGGCTTCGACCACGCGACGTGTGATGAACAGCCCCAGACCGCTTCCATCTCGGACCATCGATCCCCCCCGACCGCGGACGAACGGATCGAAGATCGTGGCACGCTCCTCCCGCGGGATACCGGGCCCCTGATCGCGAACGGACACCCGGACGGCCGTCCCCTCGCTCGCGACCTGCACACGCACGACCGATTCGCGACTTGAATAGAGGACCGCGTTCCGGATGAGGTTCACGACCGCAGCACGCAACTGCACGGGGTCGACGGAAGCCGTGACGGACGCATCTGCATCGACGACGATCGTTGCGTCCGCGTCATGCAAGCGATAGCTGGCGATCGCGTCCTCCACGAGCCGGGAGACATCGACGTGGGAGGTTTCCAGCTCGCGTCGCCCGGTTGCCCACCCGAGGATCCCCTCGGTGTCCAGCGCGAGCTTCTCGAGTTCGCTCACCGAGCGTCGGAGCACGGACTCGTCCCGCGGACCGCTCCGCCCGACGACGCCTTCCAACGCGGCCTTGACGCCGAGGATCGGTGTCCTGAGCTCATGGGCGGTCCATGCGAGTCCGACATCGAGATGCGACGATCGCTTCGCTTCACGAGCGGACGCCCTCAGCAACGGCAAGCTGTCTTCCAGCAGCGAGCCGATCATGTCGACCCGATGCTGCGCGAACGGGCTGCGGCTCGCCACGA
>JAJNBA010000139.1 GCA_021155985.1 Actinomycetes bacterium | reverse complement strand
TCGCTGGCATCCGCGCCGAAGCCGGTGCCCTCGCGCCCGACCCGGTTCACGACCACGAGGTCGAGATGCTTCGACATCAGCTTGCCCCGGCCGGCTCGTTCGAGGTCGTCGGTCTCCGCCGCGAACCCCACGAGGACCTGGTCCTTCCGCCGCTCCCCCAGCTCGGCGAGGATGTCGGGCGTCGGCTCGAGCATCACCTCGGGGACGCCCGCGTCCTTCTTGAGCTTCTGCTCGGAGACCGACTTCGGGCGGAAGTCGGCGACCGCCGCCGCCATCACGACGGCGTCCGCGTCGTCGAACCGGGCGAGCACCGCGTCACGCATCTCCTCCGCGGTCTCGATGTGCACCACCTCGGCACCCGGCGGCACGATCGCACCAGGGCCGAGCACGACGGTCACGACCGCTCCCCGGGCGACGCCCTCGGCCGCGAGCGCGGCTCCCATCTTCCCCGTGGAGCGGTTGCCGACGTAGCGGACGGGGTCGATCGGCTCGTGGGTGGGCCCCGAGGTGATCAGGACCCGCCGGCCCGCGAGGTCACGACGCGCGAGCGCCCCTCGGATCGCGGCCACCACCTCGTCCGGGTCCGCGAGCCTGCCGATACCCTCGTCGCCGTGCGCGAGCGGTCCCGTCACGGGTCCCACGATCACGGCGCCGCGGGATCGCAACACCTCGATGTTCCTGCGCGTCGCGTCGTGCGCCCACATCCCCGAGTGCATCGCGGGCGCGATCACGACGGGGCAGGTGACCTCGAGCATCGTCGACGACAGGAGGTCGTCCGCGAGGCCGTGCGCGAGCTTGGCGAGCGTGTTCGCGGTGGCCGGGACCACGACGGCGACGTCGGCCTCGCGCGCGAGCCTGACGTGCAGGACCTCGCCGGGTCGCTCCCAGAGCGAGATGAACGCCGGCTCTCCCGTGAGCGCGGAGAACGTCTCCGGACCGACGAACCGCGTGGCGGCATCGGTCAGCACCGTGGCGACGTCGGCTCCGGCTCCGCGGAGCAGGCGGGCGACCAGCGCCGCCTTGTACGCGGCGATGCCGCCGGACACGCCGAGCAGTACCCGACGACCGGCGAGGGGGTCGCTACTCGGCCTCGGGCTCCTCGGGTCGCTCGTAGTCGATCTTCCCATCGGCGATCTCCTGGAGGGCGATCGAGAGCGGCTTGTTCGAGAAGCCGGTCTGAGCTGGTTGTAGTACGAGTTGATCTCTCGAGCTCGTTTGGCTGCCACGATCACCAGGGAGTACTTCGAATCCACGGCGGCGAGCAGGTCGTCGATCTTGGGCTCGATCACAGGAAGGCCTTCCTTCTTCACGCTTCGGTGGCTTCACGCTTCGGTGGGAGTCCCGCGGCGCCCTCAGGCGGAGCGGTACGCCTCGATGATAGCAGCGACCTGCGAGGATGCTCGTTCCAGGTCGTCGTTCACGACCACGTGATCGAACCAGGCACGCTGCTCCATCTCCCACTCCGCGGTCTCGAGGCGGAGCCGGATCCTGTCCTCGGTCTCGGTGCCGCGGCCTCGCAAGCGCCGCTCCAGCTCCTCCATCGACGGGGGCTCGACGAAGATCAACGCGGAGCCGGGGACCCGGTCACGGATCTGGGACGCGCCGACGACGTCGATCTCGAGGACCACGTCTCGACCGGCGGCGAGGCGGTCCTCGACGAACCCTCGAGGCGTCCCCGACCGGTGCCCGACGATCTCGGCCCACTCGAGGAGCTCCCCCGCGCGGATCATCCGATCGAACGCGTCGTCGTCGACGAAGAAGTAGTCCACCCCGTCGACCTCCGCGGGCCGCGGCGCCCGGGTCGTCACCGAGACGGACAGGGAGAGGCTCTCGGGGTCACGCGAGACGAGCTCCCGGACGATGCTGCCCTTGCCCACGCCCGAGGGGCCCGCGAGGACGAAGAGCTTCCCGGTGCGGATGGCGGAGTTACTTCTTGAACCGGTCGAGGAGTTGTGCACGCTGCTTCGCACCCAGCCCCCGAACGCGACGGCTCGCCGAGATGTCGAGCTCTTCCATCAGCTTCTGGGCACGGACCTTGCCGACACCCGGCAACGACTCGAGGACCGCGGACACCTTCATCTTCCCCACGGTGTCTTCCGTCGAGCGGATCAGCACGTCTCCCAACGTCCGCTTCCCGGACTTGAGCTCTCCCTTGAGCTCCGCGCGCTTCTTCCTCGCCTCCGCAGCCTTCTGGAGAGCCTGCGCGCGTTGTTCCGGGGTGAGGGTCGGGAGTGCCATGCCCATGCTCCTTCTGTTCGGTGGCCGACGACGTGGACGTCGTCGTTGGCCGTGATCGTCGGCCTCGATGGAAGGCTAGGCCACGACCGGCGGCCGGGTCGGACGGTGCGAGGGCGCGAGTATATGCACGGCTCGTGTCGGCGTGGCAAGCGAAGCTTCGCGTGTGGCCTGCGGTTTCCCCGGTGCCGCAACGGTCAGCGGAGATCGCGCATGATCCCCCTGACGACGCCCGCAGGGTCGGGAGCTTCCGTGACCGGGCGACCGATCACCAGGAAGTCGGCGCCCCGCTCGATCGCTTCGACGGGTGTGAGGACCCGCACCTGATCGTGCCCGTTGGATCCCGACGGTCGGATCCCCGGGACGACGAGGCAGAACTCCTCGCCGCACGTCGCACGCACGTCCTCCACGTCCTCCCCGGAGACCACCACCCCGTCCAGCCCGGCCGCCTTCGCCTCGAACGCGAGCGACGCCGGACTCGCGAGCCCCTCCCCCGCGTGGCTCGACAGGACCGTGACCGCGACGACAAGCGGGGGTTCGACGCCCGCGTCG
>JAJNBA010000109.1 GCA_021155985.1 Actinomycetes bacterium | reverse complement strand
GGACGAGATCCATGCGCTCGGCGACGTTCATGGGGTCCGTGCGTTGGAGCTCGGCTGCGGTGCCTGCCAGTTCGGGATCAAGGTCTCGATGCGCGGCGCTGCGGTGACAGGGCTCGACTTCTCGATGGCCCAGCTGCGGCACGCCCCGGAGCATTTCGAGCAGGCCGGCCTCCGATTCCCGATCGTGCAGGGCAACGGGGAGCGATTGCCGTTCCTTGCCGCGTCGTTCGACCTGGTGTTCTGCGACCACGGGGTGATGGGGTTCGCCGATCCACTCCTGACGGTGCCCGAGGTCGCTCGCGTGCTGCGGCCCGGGGGCTTGTTCGTCTTCAACGGCACGACGCCGTGGCTCTGGGTCGCGTGGGGCGACCAGGACGAGGAGCTCCCCGCAACCCGGGAGATGCGCGCTGACTACTTCGAGATGCGGTCGATCGAGTCCACCGACCCGTCGTGGCGGACGACCGAGTTCCAGCTGACCTACGGGGACTGGATCCGCTTGTTCCGCGCGAGCGGGCTCGTGATCGAGGACCTGATCGAGCTCCGGCCGGACGCGGACGCCACCACGACGTACGACGACTACGCGCCCCTCGAGTGGGCCCGAGCGTTCCCCGCGGAACACATCTGGAAGGTGCGGAAAGAGTGAGGCTCGCGCCGCCCGGCCGTCGGATGGCCGGGGCGGCCCTCGTCGCGTCGGCCGCGCTCGGCGCCGCGCTCGTCGCTCCGCAGCCTGGCGAACGCTCCGACGACCGACCCAACGTGATCGTCGTCCTGACCGACGACCAGCGAGCGGGCTCCTTCGCGGCGATGCCGTGGCTCGCGTCGCAGCTCGCCCGCACCGGCACGGGCTGGGCGGAGTTCCCGAACGCGTTCGCCAACACGCCGCTCTGCTGCCCGGCGCGGGCGAGCCTGCTGACGGGCCTGTTCGCTCGGCACACCGGTGTCCTCGACAACGGAGACGGGGCGAGCTTCGACGCGTCGTCCACGCTCGCCACGTGGCTCCACGAGGAGGGCTACCGCACGGGCCTCGTGGGGAAGTACCTGAACCGGTACCCGTTCGGACGGCTCCCCTTCGTGCCTGCGGGCTGGGATCGGTTCGTGGCGAAACGGAACCAGACCGGGGCGACCGTGTATCGGGACTTCCACGCCATCGACCAGGTGTCCCCCGTCTTCGTCCGTCGCTACGCGACCGACTGGCTCGCGGACCGGGCGGTCGGATTCGTACGGACCGCGCCCGCGTCGCAGCCGTTCTTCCTGTTGTTCGCACCGAGCGCCCCGCATGCTCCGTGGATCCCCGCGGCCCGGCATGACGGCACCCTCCTCGGCCTGGCGAGCGAGGACCCACCCTCGGTGGTGGGGACGCTGCGCGGCGCCCCGCCGTGGGTGCGCTCGTTGCCAACGCCGAGCGCCGCGCAGCGCACCGCCTGGCTCGAGGATCAGCGGCGCGCGGCCGAGACCCTGCTCGCCGTCGACGAAGCGCTCCACGCGCTCGTGTCCGCGCTCGGCGACCGCCTGGACGAGACCGTGATCTTCGTGCTGTCTGACAACGGCTATTCCTTCGGGGAGCACCGATGGGAGGGCAAGACGTGTCCGTACGAACCGTGCGTCCGGGTTCCCCTCGCCGTCCATGCTCCCGGGCTGTCCCCGGGAGAGCGGGAGGAGCTCGTCTCGATGGTGGACGTGGCTCCGACGATCCTGGATCTGGCCGGCGTCCGGACGCCCGCGACGATGGACGGAACGAGCTTCGCGAGGACGATACGCGCAGGAGACGTCACGGGCGACCCGGCGGATGCGGTCTACCTGGAGTGGGCGGGCGACGAGCGGATCCCCGCGTGGATCGCCGTACGAACCTCCGACTTCAAGCTGATCCGGTACGCGGACGGCTTCGAGGAGCTCTACGACCTGAGCGGGAGGCGGTGGTCCGCCGACCCTTGGGAGACGACGAACCGGGCGTCGGATCCGCGCGCCGCGGGACTCCTGGGGCGCCTGCGCACCCTCCTGGGTCGCGTCCTGGGCCCCGGCTAGACTGACTCGATGCGACCCGGGCCGATCATCCGACCTGTGCGCCGCGCCCGCGTTCGCCAGCGCCGACAGACGTTCGGGGCACTCGTCGTAGTCTTGACGTCGATCCTCGCATGGCAGTTCTGGCCCTCCGCCGGCCAGGAGCGAGGCGAGACCCCCGGGCCGGGCACCAACGGGAACGGCAGACAGTCCCCTTCGCCCGACCCCACCGACCCGCGCGCGCCGATCCAGCACGTGATCTTCCTCATCAAGGAGAACCGCTCGTTCGACCACTACTTCGGGTCCTATCCCGGGGCCGACGGGGCGACCGAGGGCGGCACGATCGAGGATTGCAGCGCCACCACCTTCCAGGATGGCCCGACCGTTCCCCTGACGGAGGCGCCGCTCATCCTCCCGCACGACCTCGGCCACGCGTTCGCGCCCGGGCTGTACTCGATCAACGGCGGAAAGATGAACGGCTACAACTGCGTCCCACTCGGCGAGGACATGATGGGGTACTCCCAGCATTCACGGAAGACGCTCCCAGCGTACTGGGCCTACGCGGACCGATTCGTGCTCGCGGACGCGTTCTTCACGTCGATGTTCGGGCCGACGTTCCCCGAGCACCTGTACACGGTGGCCGCCCAGTCCTATGGCATCGTCGACAACAAGACCACCACTAACGTCGAGGGCAACTACTGCGACGACGACACCGAGATCACGAAGCGGTTCCCGATCGAGGACCTCACGGATGCGGACGTCCAGGAGATCATGGCCCTGGAGAAGGACATCACATCCGAGGTCCCCGACCAGCTCATCAGGATCGCCGCGTACTGGGAGTCGACCAGGACCTGCATCGACATCAAGACGCTTCCCGACCTGTTGGAGCGCCGCGGGATCAGCTGGAAGTACTACGCGAATGCCGATTCGTGGATGAACGCCCTCCAGGCGGTCCGCCATGTGCGCTTCGGTCCGATGTGGGACAAGGTCCAGCCGCCCGACACGTTCCTCCAAGACGTGCGGCGGGATGAGCTCCCGGCGGTCTCCTGGTTGATCCCACCCGAGGGACATCCGAACGAGCACCCGGGATCGATGACGAACGTGTGCGAAGGCGAGAACTGGACGGTGGAGTACCTCAACGCGGTTATGCGAAGCGAGGCCTGGCCGAACACCGCGATCGTGATCGTCTGGGACGACTTCGGAGGCTTCTACGACCACGTCGAGCCGCCTCACTACGACATCATGGGGCTCGGCCCACGGACGCCGGCGCTGATCATCTCGCCGTGGACGACGGCGGGCGACAACCCGGACGGCGGGTCGATCGACTCCACCGTGTACGAGTTCTCCTCCGTGCTCCGGTTCATCGAGGACCTGCACGGACTGAAGCCGATGACCGACAGAGACCGGCAGGCGGACCCGCTCTCCGGAGCGTTCGACTTCGAGCAGGAGCCCCGCCTCGACCCGCTGATCATCGAACCGCGGGACTGCCCGTCCTGATGTCGCGCGCCGGCCCGGCGCGCCGCGCGGCCCTGATCGCGATCGTCCCACTCCTCGTGGCCGCATCCGATCCCACCGGCGACGTGGCCGGGTGCGGTGACAGGCCCGGCGCCGGGACGCCGCCCGACCTCGTGGACGCACGAGGGGAGATCGTCGAGCTCGGCACCTCCGCTCGCTGGACGCTCACGTTCGCGGAGGCCCTGACGGTGCCGGATGCGGTCGGGCGACCGTTCCGGGTGGACATCGCGATCAGGGACCCGGACGTGCCACCGCTCTCCTTCGGGTACTACACGGACGTGAACCGGTTGGTGCGCGTCGACGCGACCGTCGCCCATGAGACCGAGATCTACCTCCTGCCGGAACGCGGCGCGAACGTGTTCAATCCGCCGATCATCGAGGGCGCCACGATGACGATCCAGATCCCGGGTCGGACGTTGAGCGCCGACGAGGATCTCACGGGCACCTCGCCCGGGCTCGAGGCGCTCCGGTGGACCGTGATCGTGCGCGACGGCCGCGCCTGCGATGTCCTCGGAGACGGGAGACCGACCGAGCGGTTCGGCGTCGGGAGCGACGCGGTGGGCGAGGACGAACCGGCAGCGGATACACGATCCGGTCTCTCGATCTGGTGGCTCGTCGCAGGCGCGGCCGTCGCGGCCCTGGGGATCGCTGGCTACGTGGTGCGTCGCGCCCGGTAGGGGCGGAGCACGACGTCGCGTGGCCCGTCGAGGAAGTGCTGCCACGGTCGTGACACGCCGCGCGTGCCGCGACGGCGGATCTCGGCCACGCGATCCATGTCCACGACCTCCACCAGCAGCTCCTCACCGGCGCCTGCCTCGAACAGGACTCGCCCCTCGGGGTCGACGCCGACGCTCCGTCCCGGCCCGAACGTCGAGACCATGTTGGCGTTGAACACGAAGACCTGGTTCACGATCGCGTTCGCTCTCGCGAGGACCACTTCTTCCTCGCGATCGGGCGTCGTCGTCGCGGTCGGCTGCGCGATCAGCTCCGCGCCCTGGAGGGCGAGCCCTCGCGCGACCTCCGGGAACCAGCCGTCGTAGCAGATCATCATGCCGACGGCCCCCTTGCCCGGGATCTCGAACACCGGCGCCGGCTCGGCACCGGGGTCGGCATCCTCGAACGGCCGCCAGGGGAAGAGCTTCCGGTAGACCGCGGCGATCTCCCCGTCGGGCGAGAAGGCGATCGCGGTGTTGTGGATCTTCTTCCCGCGGCGCTCGTTGATCGACCCGGCCACGATCCACCGCTTCGCTCGCGCGGCGATCTTCGCGACGCGGTCGGTCAAGGGGCCCGGGATCTCCTCGGCGACACGACGCTTCCAGTCAGCGGATCCTCCGGAGGTGAACCCGTCGACCGCGGTCAGGTAGAGCTCCGGGAAGACCATCAGGTCGACGTCCGGGAACGCGCGGCGCGCGACGCGGACGTGATCCTCGAACTTGTCGAGCGTGGCCGGCGGGTCCCAGGGGACGGGCGCCACCTGCGCAGACAGGACGGTGAGGATGCGGCTCACGATGCGGAACCCTACAGCGGTCGCGCACCTATTCGTGATGAGCTCGCCTGCCCGATGAGCTGCGGAGATGGACGTCCGAGTCCCCCAAATGGGGGATATCACCGGAAGGGTTGTCCTGATAGACATTACCTTCTGACGTAGGCCATCCATGCTACGTCGGCTCGGGGGTGGGGGAGGAGTTCCTTCCCTACACAGACAAGTAGGGAAGGAACTCCAACCATGAGTGCTCGGCAAGGTATTTCAGTCATGACGCGTCGCGGACCGCGACGCGTTCTTTCGTGTATCGCGCTGTTCTCGATGGTGGTATCGCTCACGATCGCGAACGGCGCGTCGGTATTCGCCAACGAGGGCGACCCGACAGCAACCGAATCACCGAGTCCCGAACCGAGCCCGGAACCGAGTCCAAGCGCAGAGCCGACTTCCGATTCCATCCTCCCTGTCTCACCCGCAACCATCCAGAGCGACAAGCTCGACTACCCGCCGGGCGGGCATGTCGTCCTGACGGGCAGCTTCTGGTTGCCGGGAGAGACGATCAATATCGTCGTCAACGACGACGTCGGTGCGACATGGCGTCGTGACGTCAACGCCACTGCGAACCTCCTCGGTGACATCCGGGACGAGTTCAATCTGCCTGATTGGTTCGTCGCGACGTACAGCGTTCGCGCAACTGGCCTCACGTCCGGGTTCCGCGCGGAGTCTTCCTTTACGGACTCCCCCACGAAGATCACGGCGAAGTCGCACGAAGGCCAACTAAGTCCGTCGGGCTCGTACACAAGCGGCAATATCACGACGTATTCGGAAGGAGAGAGCATCAACTTCCGCTTCGACCTCGAGGCCACGCATGGCCCGACGGGTGGACAGCTTCAGGTTCGGTACACAGGAGACGACGGTGTCTGCCTCTTCTTCGATGGAGATTTCGCTCTGGGAACCGTTGAAGCTATCTCCGGATCACAGCCAACGGTTACCCTCGCCAGCGGCCCAACTCCTGTGGCCTTCGGCACATCGAACGGGGAGTGGGTGGTAACCCTCGACATCGACTATCCGGGCACGTTCGGTCACTCGGACCCTGCATCTATCGCACGGGTCAACTACTCGATCACCTTGTCGGACGAGGCGGGTGAATGCACCGGATCATCGCAGCACAGTCGACTGAATGCCGCGGGCGGAACCGTGGAGCAGAGTGGAGCTCAGAATGTCCCGGTTCCCGCGAACCAGGTCATCGAGCTGCCGGAGATCCTCGTCACGAAGAGGATTGACCGCGACGCGAACGGAA
>JAJNBA010000031.1 GCA_021155985.1 Actinomycetes bacterium | reverse complement strand
GGGGCGATTGCTCGGACCACGGATCCCCGAGATCCGACCCGGATCGTCGGTCGCTGACGTGCGAGCGGCGGTCTCCTCGTGGATGCGCCGGGCGCTCGCCGCGAACGTTGCCGATCCGTGGAACTTCACCTCGGACGAAGCGGCCGATGACATCGACGACGTCAGGGCCGCGTTGGGATACGACTCGATCGATCTCTACGGAGGCTCGTACGGCGCGACCCTGGCGCTGTACTACCTGCGGCGGCATCCGGAGCACACCCGCGCGGTGGTGCTCGACGGTGGCACGTTACTCCACGTGCCGATCTTCGAGCTGATCGCTGGGCGCAGCCAGGAAGCCCTGGATCTGGTGCTGGAACGATGCGCGGCCGAACCCTCTTGTCGCGGATCCTTCCCCGATCTCGCGGATCGGTTCGGTGACGTGATGCGCCGGCTCACGAGGCATCCGGTCGCCACGAGCGCGAGGGATCCGTGGTCGGAGGAAGATGTCGTCGTTTCCGCCGACGCTTTCGGCGAGCTGATCCATTCACTGCTGGTCACCAGCCGTGCGGGCGATGTGCCTCGGACGATCCGGCTCGCGGTCGACGGTGAGATGGACGCGGTCGGACAGATGATCGCGACCGTCCCGACGGATCCGGATGACCTCCGCCTGCTGATGTCCCCGACGAGGGGGACGCTCCTATCTCCTACGGTCTCAGCTCGAGGAGGCGCGCACGCTCGAGATCGTATGCGAGAGCATCCCGGCGACGGAAGGCCCCGAAGAGGTCGTCGATCCGGTGCGCTCAGAGGTCCCGGTCCTGTTGCTGAACGGGACGGCAGACCCACAGGACCCCCCGAGCAACGTCGCAGACGCCCCGGAGCTGCTGCCCAACAGCCTCGTGATCGAGGTGAATGGATACGGACACACGGTAGGGCAGTTCGGATGCCTTCCTAGCGTCGTAACAGCGTTCTTCGAGGATGGTTCGGTCGAGCATCTGGACACGCGGTGCGTGGACCTGATGCCGGCGCCGCCTTTCATGTTCCCCTGATCACTCCTGTCTCACGCGCCTGACTCAATCCTCGCTGTCCACAGCGGATGGTCCTTTCGCTCCCCGAGGCCATTGGCCCCCCCGACCAGGGACCGTCGTCCCAGGCGTCGCGATCGTGTCGTCCTACGCTCGAGATGACGCAACGAGCGTCTTCACGAACCGGTGAGGGGTGAGTGTGATGCAGACGAAGCTCGTGAAGGAGAACGGACGGCGTGATGTCCTGGACGCACGCACCGTCGGGACCCTGCGGAGTGAGAAGCCTGGTCTGCGATCCGCGTATCGGCTGTCCGCGATCATCGCGGTCCTGATGGTGGTTGCTTCGGTGGCTGGCCTGTTGATCGACGGTTTGTACACAGATGGGGCGTGGGCGCGCGAGGCGCTCCGGGGAGGAGATCTCACGACCCTCGCCGTGGCGGTTCCGGTCCTGATCGGATCGCTCCTCCTCGCGAGGCGCGGATCTCATGCCGCGGAGGCGGTCTGGCTCGGCGTGCTCGCGTACGCGGTCTACAACTACGGATACTTCGCGTTCGGAGCGACGTTCAACGACATCTTCGTGCTGCACATCGCGCTGTTGTCGCTGTCGATCATCACCCTCGTGTTGGCGGTGGTGAACGTGGATTTCGAAGCGATCGCTGCACGGTTCCGGGCGATCCAGGGTACGAGGTGGGTCGCGGGGTTCCTCGCGGTCGTGGGGGCGGGCCTGGGCGCGATCTGGGTGTTCCTGGCGATCCGGTTCGCGATCACCGGCGAGCTCTTGGCCGACGTCCCGACCGACGGCATCCACCTGGTGTTCGCGATCGACACGTCGCTCCTCGTACCGGCGCTCGTGATGGCCGGGGTCCTGTTGTGGCGGCGTACGACCGGAGGCTTCGTCTTCGCCCCGACGATGGTCGTCATGGGAGCCATCTATCAGGTGAACCTCCTGCTCGCCGGCCTGTTCCAGGCGAACGGAGATGTCCCCGGCGTGAAGGCATTCCCCCCGGAAGGGATCTTCCTCGCTGCCGGTTTCGCGGTCGCGACCGCAGTGATGTTCGTCCCGCGTGGGGGACGATGAGCCATCTGCCAGCGGAAGATCTGTAGGGACGCGATCCGCGCATGGGCCGACGGTGTCGTCGCGGAGCTGGAAGCCGGCTCAGGTACGGTCGGAAAGTTCGACCGACCCGACCAAACGGACAAGTCCCTTCGATGCGGGGCCGTTCGGCCCTCTCCCGGCGCGCTCTCGGCGAGCAACGTTGTTGGCACGAGGGAAGGGGGAGAGATGTCACGAGACCTCGTGATCCAGACGAACGGGCCATATCTGCGGATCGTCTTGCCGGACTTCGAGCCCGACTTGACGAGTGTGTGGAGGGCCTGGACCTCGAGCTCGAGGAAGGGACCGAGCGAGCCGAGATCGTCGCCCCTTGCTACCTCGATGACAGATGCATCGCTCGTGTCCGTGCGCTCGCCGAATGGCTGGAAGCGCGGGGTGTCGCGACGATCGTCGAATGGCAGGGCACCCCACCGGTGACAGCCGGAGACAGGGCGGTTCTGACCGGAGAGGGGTGACGACTGATGTGGCGGTTCCTCTTCATCGGTTTCCTGATCGCACACGGCCTCGTGCACCTGGCGATCTGGCTCATGCCGAAGCCCCCGGACCAGAAGGCGCCGTTCGACCCGGACCACTCGTGGTTGCTCGGTGACCAGAAGACCGTGGCCATGGTCCTGGCCGTGGCCGCTGCTGCGCTGCTGATGGCAGGCGGCCTGGGTCTCTGGACGCACGCCGATTGGTGGCGGGGCGTTGCCGCGATCGGGCTGGCGGCCTCGTTCGGCCTGATGATCGTGTACTTCAACCCCTGGTACCTGTTCATCGAGGGGGTCAACGCCGCGCTGATCGTCGGCATCGTGTGGCTCACCTGGCCCACGAAGACCATGGTCGGCGCATGAGCCAGGGAGCCATCGATCTGTACTGGTTGCCGCTGGGTGCCGGCGGCTGGTTCGTTCGGCTCAACGGGCGCATCTACGAGACCATCCGCGCGCGGATCGAGCGGAGGCCGACGTTCGACCTGTTCCACTCTGCGCTCGAGGTGCGCCTACCTGAGGGTCGGTTCGTCATCGAGGGCGCGTCGCGCGGAGTGGTCCTGGAAGGTCCAGTGGGTAGCCGCATCCTCGCGCGCTTTCGCGTGGCCCGGTACGAGTTGCGGCGGTGGCGGAACGGGGTCATCCCGGACGCCGATGAAGCGGTCGCGAGTCCGCAGCGCCTCACCGATGATCCGGTTCGGGCGCGACATCTGCTGGATCTCGTCAGATCGGTGCCAGAGCTGGTTTGGGGCCGAGACGAGACGGGCACCGGCGACATGTGGAACTCGAACTCCGTCATCTCCTGGCTGATCGCCCGGAGCGGTATCCCAACTGACGCGATCGAATTTCCGGCCCGCGGACGCGCTCCAGGGTGGGAGGCGGGCCTCGTCACGGCGCGCCGCCACCAGGGTGACGCAGGAGCTCTCACGATCCGTCCACGTCCACCCGCTCCGTCAGCTGTGCGTGTCGACGAACGGGTCTCGCTGGATAGGTAAGGACTCCTCAGGCTTCGCTCGTCCGCTCAGCACGCGCATTGACGATGGAACGAGCGACCATCAAGGCGAACACGATGACGACCTGCACGCCCACGATCACGCGATTCACATCGACGGCGGGCCGCCAGGTCACGTCCTCGCCCTTGATCACGAAGGCGCCAACGGGCTTCGCGCTGAGTCCGAATCCAGACCCGCCTCCGCGCCCCCTCCCGGCTCCGTCCTCGCCGGAGCCCCCTCCGGCGCCGCCCTGCACGCGAGCCGCGGGGATGACGATGGTCCCGTTCTTCTCATATGGCTCGCCGAACACGCGGCGAACGGTGATGGCATCCGTCGCTGCCTCGATCGTCTTCCCTACGTCCACCAGACTCGTGGTGTCCATGACGCACCCCACCTCCTCATGTCCATGACAGCATCCGCCTCTCGACCCTCGAGTGCACAGGCCGGAAGGACCGATAGGAGCATGCCGTCCGCCTCTTGGTAGACCTTCGCATGCCCTACTCGACCCGGGCCTGCCGCATATGCACCAGGCTCGGGCATCGGCCCGATGCTCACCCGACCTTCGACGATTTGAATACCGACTGGAATCGAGGCACGATGCGGGGTGAGGAGGGCTGGCGGCATTGGAACTGACGACCCGTGAGGTGTGGACCGTCCTTCATGGACTCGTCTTCGGGACCGTGTTCCTCATCGCGTTCGCGGGCGGTCTGGCTGGTCTGTGGAGCCTTCGGCCCGGCTTCCTCACCACGGCGGGCATCCGGGAACGGATGCGACGTCTCTACATCGGGACGTGGGTCATGGCGGTGACCGCGTGGGTCACCGTCATCAGCGGTACGTGGATCGTCTACCCGTGGTACCGCGCGAAGCTGGCGGCCTCAGGAGGCGATGACTTCGCGGGATGCGCGGGCGCCGCGCTCCCGTCGAGGTCGTGGTCACCGAGGGACTTCCTCCTCTCCGACGTGTCGGGAACCACGCACTCGTGGCACGAGTTCGGGATGGAGTGGAAGGAGCACGTTGCCTGGGCGTCCCCCTTCCTCGCCACGGCCGTCGCATTCATCGTCGTGTATTACGGCCCGAGGCTGGTAGCGCGACCCTGGCTGCGGGCCATGGTCCTCGTGATGTTCGTCGCCGCATTCGCAGCGGCGGCGATCGGAGGGGCATTCGGCGCATTCCTGAACAAAGTCGCCCCGATCGTCTAGATCGAAGGGAGAGGCAGAACGACGGATGGCACACCACGACGAGGACCGGGCCCACGAGCTCGTCGAGCTCGATCTCGAGGACAGACCGGATGGTCCCGCGGCTGCCGCGGCGTTTTCGGCCGGTTTCGGGATCTTCGTACTCGGCCTGCTCACTATGCTCTCGGAGGTATCGGTGTCCCTCCATGACTGGCTCGAGAGGTGGGAGTTCGATCAGGGTGTTGGGCCGCTCGCCGGGAAGACGACGCTGGCGGCCATCGCCTGGGCCGTGAGCTGGATCGTCGTTGCAGCATTGCTCCGGAAACGGGACGTGAACCTCAAGGTCTGGTTCCTGTTCTCCCTCGTGCTCGGGATCTTGGGCGCGATCGGAACCTTCCCTCCGATCTTCCTTTCCTTCGCCCCCGAATGAGCCGGGCAACAGCGGAGACGGTGGCGGCCTGGGCGACAGCGGCCGGTATCGGCCTCCTGGTATTCATGATCGGCTGGTTGATCGGCCAGAGGATCGCAGATCTCATCTGGGACCGGCCCACAGGACCGATCGTGGCGCTGGGGACCGCGAGCCTCGTCGGCGCGATCATGACGGTCATGGCGGGCCGGCGTCTGTCGCGGGCGGCGTGAACTCGGACCGAAGATGGATCTCCCTCATCGGCGGCCCACGTGTGGTCTCTGCGAGGTCCCGATACTGGGGAGGTCGTGGACGCCGTCAAGCCCCCGGACTCGACGGCTCCGTGCTCTCGAGCTCGGCTCAGCGGCACCGACGAGATCTATTCCACAGAGCCGGGCATCGTCGTGTGTCGTGCGAGGTAGGCGGCCGCCTCTGCTCGACGAGCCACTTCGAGCTTCGAGAGGATCGATGAGACGTAGTTCTTCACAGTCTTCTCCGCGAGGCTGAGCTCGTCACCGATCTCCTTGTTCGTGCTGCCCTCGGCGATGAGGGTCAGGATCCGTTCCTCCTGCGGTGAGAGGCGAGCGAGCTTCTCATCACGCATCAGATGCTTGCCCTTGCGCAGCCGGTCGAGAACCGCGGTCGTCACGGCCGGATCCAGCAGGCTCTCGCCGGCCCCGACCGCGCGGATCGCCCGAACGAGCTCGCCTGAGCGGACCTGCTTCAGCACGTACCCGGACGCGCCGGCCATGATCGAGGCGAAGAGGGCCTCATCATCCGCGAACGATGTGAGCATGAGCACACGGGTGGCTGGATGTTTCGCGCGGATCTCACGCGTCGCCTCGATCCCGCTGCCATCTGTGAGCCGAACGTCCATCACCACCACGTCTGGCTTCGTGCGGTCGGCCTCATCGATGGCCTCTTGGACCGTGCCGGCCTCCGTGGTGACGTGGATGTCGTCCTCTGACGCAAGCATGGCCCGGATCCCGTCTCGGACGACCTCGTGGTCGTCGACGAGCATGACCCGGAGGGGAAGGCTCTTCGGCTCGGTCATCCGTGGATGTTAGCCCGCTTCGTTCAGGCCGACGCCGGGTCGCCGAAGCTCGGACGGATGGGGCGCTTCTCGGTTCCCCGACAGGATGGTGTCGGCGACCTGGTCGAGGAAGTCCTTCAGCGTCGCTTCGGCGACCCTCGAGAGGATCGCACGGTCGATGACCCGGCCGACGGTGCCGAGGGGAGGAACGTACCTGGCGCTCATCGCGAGCTGCGTGCGTCCGGGGCGGAGGGGTGCCACTTCGAGATCGGCATCGAGCGAGGGGAAGAGCCCAGCCGCACCGGCTGCCGTCCACCGCAGCGGGAACACGATCTTGGATCCGGAGCGAACCGAGTCCCCGAGCTCCACGATCACCCGCCGCTTGATCCGTATGGCTTCACCGAAGCCCACCTCGGCGAGGAGCAGGTCGCCTCGATGATTCGCCCGCTCCGCCAACCCGGGAAGCCACACGCGCGGGTCCCGAGCCAAGGCATGCGCGACCTCCTCGGGGGAGATCGGAACCTCGACGAAATACCTCGCGAACATGAGGCCAAGGATGCCCATGTGCGGCTCGCGCCGGAGGGGTCGAAGGTCCTCACTCCGGCGGGACCGGCTCAGGACGGAAACGTCGCCCGAACGGTGGTCCCTTCTCCGGGCGTGCTCTCGACCTGGAGCACACCGCCGAGTGTCTCCACCCGTGCCCGAAGGTTGCTGAGGCCCATTCCCCACGTGGTCATGTCGACGTCGAACCCGCGTCCGTCGTCGTCGATCTCGAGGAAGAGCCCGGCATCTCCTCGCTGAAGCGAGACCCGGCACGTGGTGGCAGCCCCGTGACGGCCGACGTTCGAGAGTGCCTCACGCGCCAGCTGCACCACATCGCCGGCGATCGAGGCGAGCTGCGACGCAGCCTCGCTATCGACATCGACGACGGTCACGACACCGGAGCGTGCCCCGAACTCACTGGCCATCTCCTTGAGCGCCTGATCGAGCTGGCGGTCGGCCAATATCCCGGGTCGGAGTCCGAAGATGTAGTTGCGCAGATCTCGGATCGAGTGATCAACATCCTCGACGGCGGCTTCGAGACGACGGGTCATGTGCTCGTCGTTCGTGGCCGTCGCGAGTCCCTGCAGGCTCATCCCAACGGCGAAGAGGGATTGGATGACGCCGTCGTGGAGCTCCTTGGCGATCCTTTCTCGCTCCTCGAGCACCTGCAGCTTCTGAAGCTCCCTACTCTTGCGCTCGGTCTCGTCGTAGAGGCGTGCGTTCTCGACGGCGATGGCGGCCTGGGTCGCGAGGACTACCAGGACGCGTTCGTCCTCGTCATCGAACGTCTCGGCTCCTTCCTTATCGGTGAGGTAGATGTTCCCGAAGACCCTTCCTCGTCCTGCGATCGGAGCGCCGAGAAGGGACTTCATCGGAGGGTGGTTCGGTGGGAACCCGACCGACCGGTGGTCCGCACTGATATCGGGGATCCGGAGAGGACGGGCCTCGGTGATGAGGGCCCCGAGGAGGCCGTGGCCTGTCGGTGGGTCTCCCAGGGCAGCGCGTTCCTCCGGAGTGATCCCCACCGTGATGAATTCCTCGATCAACCGGCCGTCGGGTGTGAGCACTCCGAGCGCGCCGTAGTGAGCTTCGGTGAGATCGACCGCCAGTTCGACGATGCGGAGGAGCACCGCGTCGAGCGTGAGCTCTGAGGCGAGGATCATCCCCGCCTCGATCAATCGCCGATCTCCATCACCAGGCGCGGCTCGTCCAGGCACAGCCCGAGCGTAGTCCAGCGTCCCCCGCTCGGTCTCTTGGGCCTGATGGTCCTGGGCAGATCCCAGCTCGACGTGGGTCCAACGGCCCGTGAGGGGAACGTCCACATAGGCGACCATGGCATCAACGGGCCCCCATCGGAGCGGCGGCCCCAGGAGCGAAGGAGCAGACGATGGACAGGAGCAACTGGGACAAGATCGTGAGCGGCGCAGGTGCCGTGGTCGCGGTCGTGCTCATGGCGCTCGGCGCGATGGCGATCTACGGTGGCAACTTCGGCCAGCAGAACGTGCGGGACCGATTGGAGCCACAGAACATCACCTTCCCACCGGCCGAAGCGATGACGCCGGAAGAGAAGGCCGAGATCGGCGAGTTCGCCGGCCAGAAAGTCGAGAACGGCGTCCAGGCCGAGGCGTTCTCCCGCTACATCGGCGGACACCTCGTGGGCATCAACGACGGGGCGACTTACTCGGAGACGAGCGCCGCCGCGCGCGAAGAGGGCCTCGACCCGAAGGTCGCCGCTGAGCTGCAGGGGAAGGCCGACACCCTGTTCAAGGGTGAAACCCTGCGGGCCGTGCTGCTGAACGCCTACGGCTGGTGGACCGTCGCCACGATCGCCTTGTGGGCGGGCGTCGCGATGGTGATCGCGGGTCTGCTGGTCGGGATCTTCTCGATCCTCGGCTTCAGGCATGCCGGCAAGGTGTCGGTGACCACGCAGGAGCACCGGGCAACGAGCCCGGAGTACGCCGACGCGACACGCTAGAGCGAGCGGCCTCAGCTCCGGGCCGCTTCATGGGAGGAGCCCGCCTGCAGCGGGCTCCTTCCTCATGTGAGCTGACCCGCGCCCGGTGGCTTGTCGAACGGTCAAAGGGCTCAAAGGCCGAGGGACTCTCGGCCCTACTGGCGTTCTCTTCCATCGACGAGCCTGTTCTCCAGGGGAAACCGTCCCGATCGAGAGGGGGAGGGGGATGGGCCCGATCAGTGAAGCTTCGACCGAGTTCCTCTCCAAGCGGCGGATCGCCGTTACGGGCGTGTCGAGGAAGCCACAAGGTCACGGGTCCAATTTCGTGTACCAGCGGCTCCGCGACCGCGGATACGAGGTGTTCGCCGTGAATCCGAACGCCGACCGGGTGGAAGGGGACACCTGCTACCACAACCTGAAGTCGATCCCGGGTGGTGTCGACGCCG
Source organism: Actinomycetes bacterium (assembly GCA_021155985.1). GTDB lineage: Bacteria > Actinomycetota > UBA4738 > UBA4738 > HRBIN12 > JAJNBA01. Next base: position 16,168 of record JAJNBA010000031.1, on the reverse strand, counting down.
TCGTCATGGGGACGCGGCCGGAGATCTCCGAGGACACGATGCGGGAATGCGCCGATCTCGGCATCAGTCACGTGTGGATGCATCGCTCATTCGGTACCGGCAGCGTCTCCGACGCAGCCACGACCTACGGCCGCGAACGAGGAATCAGGGTGATCGATGGGGGATGTCCGTTGATGTTCGGTCCCACGTCCGATCCGGGGCACAAGGCGATGCGGTTCGTCTGCACGCTCACAGGCAAGGTCCCGCGCAAGATCCCTGTGGCGGTGGCTCCAGAGCTGAGCGGGGGAGGTGCCTGACATGTGGCGGTTCCTGTTGGTCGCGTTCCTGGTCGCACATGGCTTGGTCCACCTGGTCATGTGGGTGTGGGTTCCGAAGCCGGACCCCGGGAAGGAACCATCCTTCGATGCGTCGCACTCGTGGCTCCTCGGTAACGAGAAGGGCGTCGCGGCGACGGTGGCGCTTGCGACCGCAGTGATCCTGGTCGTCGCCGGCATCGGGTTGTGGGCGCACGCGGACTGGTGGCGCGTCGCAGCTGTTGTGGGTCTAGCCGTGTCGTTCGGTCTGATGATCCTGTACTTCCACCCGTGGTTCCTCTTCATCGAAGGGGTGAACGCGGCGCTGTTCGTCGCGATCGTTTGGCTCAGCTGGCCCTCGAAATCAATGGTTGGGGCGTGACGGGGAGCCGTCGAGGCGCGAAGGGGTGACGACGATGGAGCTGTTCAGGCGGTATCGGCGGGATATGGACGTTGCCCGGAGGAGGATCGATGCTCTGGAACCTCGGGCCGTCCAAACGCCGTTCGGACGAGTCGAGTACGTCGACCAGGGGGAAGGGCCCCCTGTGCTTGTGGTCCATGGGATCACGCAGGGCGCAGACGGCGGTATCCACGAGTTGGCGGAGGGCCTCGTGCCGCCCGCGTATCGGCTGCTCGTCCCGTCGCGGTTCGGGTACCTGGGCTCCGAGATGCCGGAAGGCGCCACCCCGGCCATGCAGGCCGATGCTTTCGACGCTCTGCTGGATGCGATCGGTTTGGGGGACATCGTGGTGGTCGCTGGATCGGCCGGGAGCACGTCTGCGCTCCACCTCGCGATCCGCCACCCAGCACGCGTGCGCGCGCTGATGCTCGTGTCGGCGAATGTGCCGGGCGTTCACCAGTTGAGCGGATCGCCTCCGAAGCCGGTCTTCCGGGCGATCTTCTCGAGCGATCCGATCATGTGGCTCATCGTCACGTACTTCCCGGGTGTGATGGCCAGGCTCAGCCAGGTGCTCCGCGTGCCTCCCGGAGTTGAGCCCTCGCCCGCGGACCTGTCCTCGCTCTCGCGAGCGATGCATGCTGTCTTCCCGGCGAGGATGCGTGCAACCGGAGTGGTGTTCGATGCCTACGAGTCGAACCCAGACATCAACCGGGTCGAGCTTTCTCTGGTGCGGGCACCAACGCTGGTGATGCATGCCCTGGACGATCCTGGGCCTCCCTACGAGGCGGCAGTGCGGATGGCGCGTCAGATGCCGATCGCGAAAGTGGTCACGGTCGAGCGCGGTGGTCACCTGATGCTCGGAGAACATCCACTAGCGATGCAAGCTGCGCATGAGTTCCTGCGAGAGCACACCGCGGACCTGTCCGTCATCAGCCAGGTTTGAGAGGGGGAGAGCGACGATGAAGAGACAGGACCTCGGAACCTACATGGTGGCGTCTGCCCTGGTGTGGATCGGGCTCTTCGTGAGCATCGGGATCCTCCTGGACGGGCGTCAGCTGGCGGGAACGTGGCTCGTGATGGCCGCGGGCGCCGTCTTCTTCCTGCTGATTCTCCCGAATGCGCTCTTCTGGGGACGGGGGTCGAAGACACACGGCGCACGCCGCTGATCCGTTCCGGGGTGCCAATCAGCGGCGCGCGAGCCTATCGTCGGAACGACCGCCAGGTCCGCTGACCTATGCATCCGAGCGAAGAACTGCTCCGGCGCGAGTACGAGGCGTTCACGCGCCACGACCTCGACGCTCTCGCCCGGATCTTCTCGGACGAGGTCATCTACCACATCCCCGGGACAGGACCGCTCTCCGGGGAGCACCGAGGGCGGGAAGCGGTCTCCGGCCGGTCCAGGCATGGCTTGTCCACCGCCGCCGCCACGCCGCTTTCCAGGACGCGATCCGGGTCCCGACGAACGGCCTTCCCCGACCTCGCCATGGGAGCCGCCGTACCACGCCTACGCGGCCCACGCCTTTGAGCGCGAAGCGGTTCTGCCGGCTCATGCCCACGGTGGCGCCGGCGACGTCGAAGGGGGCGAGGCAGCTCACGATCCCCGCCCTCGTGAGCCGATCCGAGAGCTTCCAGGCGCACGCGGCGGCGTACGGGCCTCCACCGGAGATGCCCAAGACGGCGAAGCGGTCAAGCGCGAGGGCGGTTTCCTGGGACACGTCATCGGGCCGATCGACGAGCCTGCGGCCGGGCTGAAAGTCCGAGAGACCCATGCCGGGGCGGTCGATGGCGATCAGACGGACGCCTCTCGCCTTGGCGGCCTCGTCGGCGAGGCGTCCCTCGACCGCGCTCCTGGCCAGCCGTGGAAGTAGAGGAGAGGCCGGCCTCCGAGATCGCCCAATTCCGCATAGCCCGATCGGCGGCCGTCTCGAAGTCGGATCGTCCGGTCGGTGCCGTCCTTCACGGTATGAAGTCGAGGAAGGCGAGCGAGTCCGCAGAGAGCGCCATCCAGGGTTTAGCCATGGTGTACCGTCGTCTCCTCGTGTGACCGGGTTGCTTCGGTCGCCCGATCGGCAAGGAGCCGCATCACCGACAGGCCGACCGATGGACGCTCGCGAACGACGCTTTCGAATCTTGGCCGGCTGAGGGTGATCGTTCGTACATCGCTGTGTGCCACGAGCGACGCCACGCGGGCAGATCGAGAGACGACGGACATCTCGCCGACGACCTCGCCCTCTCCTCGCCGAGCGAATTCGTGCGGTGGATCCCCGTGCTCCACGCGAACCGTTCCTCGCACGATGACGTGAAGATCTTCACCGAGGTCCCCGGCGACGCCGAGGTACTCACCTGGAGCGAAAGCTGCATCCTCGGCGACTGCCGCCACAGCGTAGAGGTCAGCGGGCTCGAGGCCGGAGAAGAGCGGGACCGACCGAAGCGCAAGCGTTCGCTCCAAGGTGGACGTCACATCCGTCCTCATCACTATCTCCTCCTCGGACTCGCGGTCGACGTCTGGTGTCGCTCGCCGCGCCACGGCACGGATGAGGGGGTCGGGATCGGCCCTCAGCGAGACCAGTCGATCCTCTGCGCTCGCGCTTGCACGGACCGACGCCGGAGTCTCCCACAACGCGAGAAGCGATCTGGCCGGGGCAGCGCCGATCTCCGGCGAGACCTCGACGTCGAGGACTTCCAATGCATCCGCGACGAGCCTCGGCTCACCGGCGTTGAGCGCGTCGACGGCCGACCGGATCGCGGCACGGTCACCGCCGAGGGCCGCGGCACCGAGGAAAGCCGCTCGGGCGTGAGCTCGGGCGCGAGCCCGGACCGCCTCCTGCAACAGAGCCGTCCATTGATCATCTGCGACGTCCATGACGACGATGGCCGCGTCCGCCGTCGCGCTTGCGACGCGTGACATGACGTATCTCCTGACCATATCGGCGGTCGATTGGTCGGTCTCGAGACCGCAGAGCGTCGCGACGGCGGCGGGCGCGAGCGGATCCTCACGGAGGACATCCAGTGTCGGCCGTATCGCTGTGACGCCGAGACGATGCAGCGCCTCAACGGCAGCCGCCTCTTCCGCGGCGTCACCTCGCGTGAGGCACCTCGACGCGATGCTCAACACGGAACCGTCCCCGGCAAGGGCAAGCGCCCGGATCGCGGAGGCTCGGACCTCGGATGCCGAGTCCGAGAGCGCCGGCGGGACGAGCTGGACAACCTGATGGAGCGCTCGTGCCGCGAGCGTGTCGACCGCGTGCCTCCGGACGCCGGGCTCATCGTCGCGCAGCGCGGCCTCGATAACGGTGAGTGCACGTTCCCGAACCGGCCCCCCGAGCAGGGCTCCTGCGGCGCTCACGCGGACGAATATGTCCTCGTCCTCGATGCCACGGAGGAGTTCGTCCCGAGTCGCGTCGTTCTCGGGCAACATCGATGCAGCGATCCGTCGTACCTGTCCGTCGCTGTCCTTCGCGGCACGGATGAGGGCGGAGACCGCCTCGCCATCCGCCGCGACGATCGGAGCACCAGGGACGGCGTCGCCCAAGACCGACGGGCGGCCTGCTCGGATCGCGGCGACCAGCGCGGAGCTGTATGAGCGCCGGATCCGCCAAGCGACGGCGACCGTCACCGCGGCGAGCACGATGCCGGTCACGGCCAGCCGAGCGCTCGCGAGCGCCCCGCCCACCAGACCCACGACTCCCGCGAGCGCCGTCCCGACCTGCGTCGGCCCTCCGTTCAGGAAGGCGCGGACCTGGTCCCTGCGGTCCGGCGGCGTCACGTTGGTGAGCGATTCCCACGCAGGACGCGCAACGGCCTCCAGCCAGACGCCCATCACGAACCGGATAGAGACGAGTGCCACGAATGTGGAGCGCCATGCGACGAGCGAGAAGGCGATCACGTAGAGCACGGGGAGCACCACGACCGTCGTGGAAACGCCGAAGCGACCGAGGATCCGATTCGTCGCGACGAGCGACACGACCAGTGCGACGCCGGTGACGCCTGCCCAGAAGAGGCCGAAGAACCCCGCGAGCTCGTCGGCGTCCGGGAATCTCGCTGACGCCGCCTGCGCGTACGGAAGGTACAGGAGGTAGAACACGACCGAGAAGAGGATGGCTGCGACCGTCATGGCTCTCAGGAGGCGGGACTTCACAACGAAGCGTGCCCCCTCCGACAGCTCGCCGAGCGTCGATCGGCGGGCACGCCCCGACCGTCGGAGCCGTGCACGAGATCGGCGCCCGTGTCTGCCGTCTCCAGGGAGGATCGCTCGGACCAGGACGGTGGCGAGGGCGAGCCCGGCCGCCCACACCACGAGAAGGTTCCCTGCTCCGATCGTGGCGGCGAGCGGCTGAGTGAGGAGTCCACCGATGACGGCTCCGAGGATCGCGCCGGCACCGAATATCGGGAACAGGCGCTTGGCCTGACGGGTGTCGGTGACGAGCCCGGCGACACCCCATAGGAACACCCACTGCATCAGGATCGCGACCGCCACGGTGATCCACATGACCGCGTACAGCCAGGACGGGCCGCCATCGAGCAGGATGCGTTCCGCGCCGACGACGACGGCGAGGCCCAGCGGTATCCACATGTACGCTCGTCGTGGGCTTGTCTTCGGCAGCGCAACGGCCAGCACCAGCATCGCGCCGAACACGATGCCCGCTTGCAACATGTACATCGTCGGAAGCGAACCGGCGCCGATCTCCTTGAAGAAGAGAGCGTTGACACCACTCTCACCGATCGTTTCGGCGCCCATCGTGATGAAGAGCAGCGTCGTTACGAGCGCAGTGGTGCGACCCTCTCCGGCGTGCACGCGCAAACCGCGAGCCACGACGTTCAAAGGTCAGACCCTCCTGGCCTCAGGCGCGCTTGACCGGACCGAAGCTCGGCCACTCACATCGCCCACACCCTAATGGACCTACCGGCGGAGGGACCTACGGACCTTTCTGGGCCTTGACGCACGCCTACGCTGAATCTGCGCGATCGAGAGGAGGCGACGATGATGTGGTGGGACGCAGGGCACTGGTACTGGGGCGTCGTGATGATGGTCGTGTTCTGGGGATCGATCGTTGCCATCGCCGCTCTCGTCATCCGTGGTAGGTCCAACGATGTGCGTCGGCCCCTCCCTCGGGAGATCCTCGATGCGCGCTTCGCCAAAGGAGAGCTGTCCGAGGAGGAGTACGCGCGGGCGCGAGCGACTCTGGAAGGCACTTCAGTGGACCGCTCCGGTGCGCCACCGTCATGACTTCCGTTCGCCTCGGACCGGTCTCCCTCGCGAGACTGCTGGCGCGAAGGCGTCATCTGGCTGCCCGGGACGGATGGTCGCGAGTTCGACTCGAGACCCATCAACAGCGAGAACTCGAAAGGCTGCGTCGCTTCGCATCCGAGCGATCGCCCTTCTATCGCGAGTTCCATTCGGGCCAGGCCGAAGCTCCGTTGGTCGAGCTGCCCGTGCTTTCGAAGACGATCCTGATGGATCGATGGGACGACATCGTCACGGATCGGACGCTGAACCTCGATGCTGTACTCGGGTTCGTGGAGGAGCTGGACGAACCAGCTCGGCTGAACGGTCGCCACCTCGTGGCCACAACCTCGGGAACGACCGGTCTCAAGGGCGTGTTCGTGTACGACCCGGATGAATGGTTGTGGGTGCTCGCGTCGTACGCGCGGGCGAACGACTGGGCGGGTATTCCGGCTGGACTCACGCACAGGCTCCGCCTTGCCGTCGTGAGCACCACCGCACCGTGGCATCAGTCTGCCGTCGTCGGCGCCTCTCTCAAGGGACCGCTCGTTCCGACGCTTCGCCTCGACGCGACCAGGCCGATGGAGCACATCGTTAGCGAGCTGAACGCGTTCATGCCCGAGTCGCTGGTCGCCTACGCGGGTATGGCGGAACGTCTCGCCCGCGAGCAGCTCTCCGGCCGGCTCCGGATCACGCCACGCACCGTGTTCTGCGCCTCCGAGGTCCTGACGGCGGGAGCGCGGAGCAGAGTCCAGCAGGCATTCGGGAGCGAACCCTTCGAAACATACGCCGCCACTGAGACGGCCTCGATCGCGTCCGACTGCCGGCTCCACCGTCTTCACGTCTACGAAGATCTCGTGGCCCCGGAGTTCGTTGACGATGACAACAGGCCCGTGCCGCCCGGTACCTACGGTGCGAGGGTTCTCGTGAGCGTGCTGTTCTCGAGAACACTACCCCTGATCCGATATGAGATCAGTGACAGCGTCGTACCCTCAGCCGACGCATGCGAGTGTGGCCTCCCGTTCCTGCTCATCGACCGCGTTCGCGGGCGGCGTGAGGACGTCTTGTCGTTGGATGGGATTTCGGGATCGGTCAGTGTCCAGCCCGGCGTCTTCGGTGATGCACTCGAGAGTCGCGGGGTGGCTGCATGGCAGATCGTCCAGGAGAGCGGCAGGCAGGTCCGAGCACTCATAGTCGCAGCCGATGGCTTCAGCCAGAAGGGTCTCGAGGTGCGGATCGCGAGAGCGCTGGAAGCGGCGGGGGCGATGAAGCCGGAAGTCGTCGTCCAGCGAGTTGCGACCCTGGAGCGAACGGCTGTCGGCAAGACGCCGCTGGTCCGGGGACTCAGAAAGGGATGACTGGCAAAGTGCTCTCTGCGCTGACCCAGTCGTTCAGCGGGAGATCATCCGACCGACTGCGCCCATGAGCTCTTCCGCCTGGAGATCGGGATCGTCGGGGCCACCATGCCCGCCCACCAGGCAGTGCCGAACATGACCGTCCAGCAGACCCAGCGCGACCTTGTCGAGGGCAGCCCGCGCCGCGTTGATCTGGGTCACGACGTCGATGCAGTAGCGATCTTCTTCGACCATCCGGGCGACGCCGCGCACCTGACCCTCGATCTTGGAGAGGCGGTTCATGAGCTCCGCCTTCGTTGCCGTGTAGCCCCGCGTCGTGTTCATCGCCGCTCCTCGCATGATGGAAGTTGACGGATGATACCCCCTGGGGGTATAGCTTGTCGAGCGAGGGACAGGATCCTGGAAGGAAGACGCGATGGCGATGACGACCGACCCGGTGTGCGGGATGCGGATCGATACCGAGGATGCGGCTGCAAGCACGGAGCATGAAGGGACGACCTACTTCTTCTGTTCGAAGACGTGCTTCGACTCCTTCACGGCCGTTCCCGCCGCGTACGCAACTGCGTCGCACCCCGGTCTCGGCGAAGAGATGCAGAAGGGATCGAGGCGCGCTCCCGAAGATCACGGACCCTCGGCGTCGGCTGGGCACTCGTTGACCACGACGCATCCGCCTGGCGGGGCGGCGCCCCACGTTCACCATGGGGGTCACGCTGAAGAACACGCGCAACCTCCGAACGCGCATGACACGCATGACGCGCATGCGGGGCACGGCGGGCATGACAAGCATGCAGCGCATGACGCGCACGCGGGGCACGGCGGGCACGACAAGCACGCCGGCCACAGCGTCGCGATGTTCCGCGATCGCTTCTGGCTGAGCGTCCTGCTCACGATCCCGATCCTGTTCTGGTCGGAGATGATCCAGGACTGGCTCGGCTACACGGCACCATCGTTCCCAGTGTCCGATCTGATCCCGGCGATCTTCGGCGTGGTCGTCTTCGTCTACGGCGGTGCGCCGTTCCTCAAGGGCGGCGTCGCAGAGATCCGCGATCGGGCACCCGGCATGATGCTGCTGATCGCGCTCGCGATCGTCGTTGCGTTCGTGTCCAGTCTGGCCTCCGAGGTCGAGCTCCTCGACCTGGAGTTCTGGTGGGAGCTTGCGCTTCTGATCGACGTGATGCTGCTCGGTCACTGGCAGGAGATGAAAGCGCTCGGTCAGGCGTCCGGGGCCCTCGAAGCCCTCGCGGCGCTTCTCCCAGATGAGGCCGAGGTTCTCGACGGAGCGAGGGCGCGGACGGTGTCGGTGTCGGACCTCGGGCCCGGAGACCTGGTCCTGGTTCGCTCGGGTGCTCGCGTCCCCGCCGATGGCACGATCGAGGAGGGCAGTGCGGAGTTCGACGAGTCGATGATCACCGGCGAGTCGAAGCCAGTGCAGCGTGGACCCGGCCAGCCCGTCGTCGCCGGGACCGTGGCCACCGACAACTCCATCCGTGTTCGCGTCACGGCCGTCGGCGAGGAAACGGCGCTCGCGGGGATCCAACGCCTCGTTGCGCAGGCACAGGCCTCGAGATCGAGAGCGCAGGCACTGGCGGACCGGGCAGCCGCCGCGTTGTTCTACGTCGCGGTCGCCGCAGGCATCGCCACGTTCGCCGTGTGGGCAGCGTTGGGCGATGTCGGTGAGGCGGTCGAGCGATCGGTGACCGTCCTGGTGATCTCTTGTCCGCACGCTCTCGGTCTCGCGATCCCGCTGGTGATCGCGCTCTCCACCTCGGTGGCAGCACGGTCCGGGATCCTCGTGAAAGACCGCCTGGCGCTCGAGCGGATGCGGACCATCGACACCGTGCTGTTCGACAAGACCGGAACGCTCACGGTTGGGCGCCCCGCAGTCCGAGACGTGGTCGGGGTTGGGTTGGAGCCCGACGAGGTTCTTCGAATCGCTGCGGCGGTAGAGGCCGACAGCGAGCATCCCTTGGCGAGGGCGATCGTGCGCGCGGCGCCGAGCGACCGTCCGCAACCGACCGCCTCCGACTTCCGATCCCTCACCGGACGCGGGGTTCAGGCGACGATCGACGGCTCATCGGTGGAGGTCGGTGGTCGGGCGCTGCTCCGGGAGCGAGGCGTCGACGACCCGCCGGAGATCCGCGAGGAGCTCGAGAAGTGGCGCCTGCGCGGGGCGTCCGTGCTCGTTGTCCTCCGCGACCGCAAGGTGGTGGGTGCCTTGGCGCTCGAGGACGAGGTCCGCCCCGAATCGGTCGAGGCGACCCGTCAGCTCCACGACATGGGGGTTCGCGTCGTGATGCTGACGGGAGACGCCCGGCAGGTCGCGGAGGCCGTCGCCGAGGAGGTCGGCGTCGACGAGGTGATCGCGGAGGTCCTCCCCGAAGACAAGGACGCTGCGGTAACAGAGCTCAGCCAGCAGGGGTACCACGTCGCGATGGTGGGGGACGGCGTCAACGATGCGCCGGCGCTGGCTCGAGCCGACGTGGGCATCGCGATCGGCGCGGGAACGGACGTCGCGATCGAGTCGGCCGGTGTCGTCCTGGCGAGCGACGATCCCCGCGGCGTCGTGTCCGTCCGGAGGCTTTCCGAGGCGAGCTATCGGAAGATGGTTCAGAACCTCGGCTGGGCGCTCGGCTATAACGTCCTCGCGATCCCTCTCGCGGCGGGAGTACTCGCCTGGGCAGGCGTCGCGTTCCCGCCTGCGGTCGGTGCCGTCGCGATGAGCCTCTCGACGATCGTCGTTGCGTTCAACGCGATGCTGCTGCGCAACGTCGATCTCGGAACGCGCGGTTCGCGTCGCGATGATGCCGATGAAGGAAGGCTATCCCGAACGGAGACGCCGGTTCCCGGCTAGTTGTCACCGCGGCGATCCGTCATCGAAAACGGCGGGGGCCATCAGGAGATGCGTAGGAGGGGCCCACGGTGATTCGGAAGATGCTCGTACCAGGGTTGGTGCTCGGGGTAGTCATTACCGCATGTGGTGACCCTGCGGATGCGGGCGGGACCGAGGACGATCCGCGGGTCGTCGAGGTCGCGGCCCTCGACACGCTCGCGTACGAACCGACAACGATCGAGGTCGCGGAGGGAGAGACCATCACCTTCGTCGTGTCGAACTCGGGGGACATCGATCACGAATTCGTCGTCGGCGACGAAGAGACGCAGCGGATGGCCGAGGAAGAGATGGCGGAGGGTATGCACGGCCACACGGCCGCGATGGCGGCGCTCACGATCGCTCCGGGCGACACGGAAGAAGCGACCGTTACGTTCGAAGAAGCGGGGACGCTCCAGTACGCCTGCCACATCGAGGGCCACTATCCCGGTGGGATGGTCGGAACGATCGAGGTCTCGTAGACAGAAGGCCAGGGTGTTTCAGCGCGGGGGGACGCCTCTTCGGGGAAGGAGTCGTATTGGACCCGAGCCGTCAGGTAACACATAGGGAGCATCGGGCCGACCCGCCCGTCGGCCATGAAGGGCACGCTCGTTCGGAGCGCGCGAAGCCACTCGGTCTCTCGATCGCCGACGGCGGTCTCCGGCTCGATGGGTACCCGGCGATCGTCTCGACCGGCGAGGAGACGGAGTTCTCCTTCGCGATCCTCGGATCCGACGGGCGGCCGCTCTCAGCCTTCGAGGAACTCCATGAGCGGCAGATGCACCTGATCATCGTGCGGCGCGACCTGACCGGGTTCCAGCATCTCCATCCGACGATGGCCGACGACGGAACGTGGAGCACGAGCACCGTCTTCCCGGCGGGAGGCGCGTGGCGAGCGTTCACCGATTTCGCGACGGCCTCGGGCCCGTGGACCCTCGGGCTCGACGTCCTGGTCGAGGGGGAGTTCCGACCCGAGCCTCTTCCGACGCCGACCACCAGGGCTGATGTGGAGGATGAGGTCGTGTCGCTCGACACGGCCAACGGCGGCAGCGAGCTCCGCTTCGCCGTCACACACGAGGGCACACCTGTCGAGGTCGAGCCGTATCTCGGGGCTCGAGGGCATCTCGTGGCGCTCCGATGGGGGACCTCGCGTTCCTCCACGTGCATCCGACCGGCGATGAGGACATCGCCTTCGAGATCACCTATCCGGGTCCCGGCACCTACCGACTCTTCCTCCAGTACTCGGTCGAGGGGCTCATTCGGACCGCAGCGTTCACAACCGTAGCCACCTAACCTCTGCGACCTCAGCTAATGGTTGGCCGCCGAGAAGCCCCATAGGGGTGAGATGGGTGCACGGGAGGCCACACTGACGGAACCGCAGCACCTCTGGGCGGAAGATGCCTTCAGGGCGATGGCGCCACGGCTGTGGCGAGCGATCTTGCTCTACTCCGGCAGCGCGGAGGTAGCGAACGACGCCGTCTCCGAAGCGTTCACGCAGGCGATGGCCTCTCGCCGCGAGATCCGCGAGCCTCAGGCGTGGATATGGACGGCGGCGTTCAGGATCGCGGCCGGTGAGATGACGCGTCGTTCGGATCGGGTCGAGTCGGTGGACGTGCCTGCGCCGGACGGCGTCGATTCCGCTTCCCTGATCGATCTGATCCAGGCGCTCGGACAGGTATCGGAGATGCAGCGGCGTGCCCTGATCCTCCGCTATTACATGGGCTACTCGAACGTCGAGATCGCTCGGATCCTCGGCTCGACGCCGTCGTCGATCGGCGTCCAGCTGTTCCGGTCGGCCCGCAGGCTGAGAGACCTGCTCTCCGAGGAGATGGAGTCACGGTGAGGAAGTCACTGGAGGATCGGTTCCACGAGGTGGACAGCCTGCCTACGCCGTGGGACGGGAGCGCAGGTCTGGAGGCTCCTCCCGCCCCGTCTTCTTGGACGCGGGTTCGTGGCGTCGTGCTCGCGGCGGCGTCGCTCGCGGTGGCCGGTCTCCTGGCAGTTGTGGCGATCGAAGCGGGCGGTGGCGGCGGTCCTACGGCCGCTCCGGATGCATCGTGGCTGATGACGACGCAGGGGAGTTGTGTCGAGCGGTACTCCGCGGAGACCCTGCCGACGCGCGGCTACGCCTTCGAGGGCGTCGTCGCAGCCGTAGATCCCCCAGCCAACCCGGAGGGCAAGGACCCGGGCGGGGCGACGACGACGGTCGACTTCGACGTCCGGCGCTGGTTCTGGGGAGGGACCGAAGACCGAGCCTCGCTCAGGACCTACGCGACGCCGCCGGTGTCGACCGAGGCCCTCGACACCTCGATCGGAGCGCACCTGCTGGTCTCCGGCGACGAGGACTTCCTCTGGTCGTGTGGGTTCACGAAGCCGTTCAGTGAGGGCGCCGCCGGTGAGTTCGAAGCGGCGGCCGGGGAGGTTGGACCATGAGGACACGGATCAAGAAGGTCCTCGCGATCACGACACTCGCCGCGACGATCCTGCCTTCCGGCGCAACCGAGGCGTTCGCGACTGCCCCGCCGCGCGTCAGAGTGAGCGCCGTCGTCGCGTGCCTGCCGCTCGGTGGCATCGGTATCAACCTCACCCTCGAGAACGACGGACCGCGCGTCGCTCGGATCGATCCGGACATCCACCTCCTGATCGAGCCGGTCCGCGTCGGCGGCCGTCAGCCGGGCGTCATCCTGTTCGTGTTCCCCGCGCCCGACTTCGCTCGGATCCCGCCCGCCGAGAGTCGTACGTTCCTGCTGACGGCCGGGGAGCCGTTCGAGGGCGAACCGCCCGCCGACCTCTCAGGGAGCAGGATCCTGATGGAGCTCGATGTGTGGTTGCGACACCGCGATCGTCCGTTAGCCCGGACGCTGTCCTTCCCCGCCTGCTGACGGAATCGCCGTGATCACGGCGGAGGGCGCAAGCCATCGAGGGTGAGCGTGACCAGACGGCGCACTGCTGCCTTCGACGGAAGTCCCTGAGCCGCCCCAAGCGCGTTGATGCAGTAGCTGGCGAGCTCCCCACGGACGACATCGCCCCGAACGTCACCCTCTGCGGTCGCCTCGGCGAGGAGGTCACCGACCAATCCATGCACACGATGCTCGGCGAGTTCCACTTGCTCGTCTCGGTGGAAGAAGCCCCCGAGCGCCGATCCATGCCGCCCACGCGCCTCGTGTGTGATCAGAGCGAAGGCCTCCAATACCGTTCCGAGTCGATCCCGGGCACGGCCGGGTCGCGCGGCGACTTCCTGGAGCTGCTCGAGGTGGCGGGAGATCTGCTCTTCGTGCCAGGCGAACAGGATGGACTCGACGTCGGGGAAGTACTTGTACAGCGTGGCCCGCCCGATGCCGGTCGCCTCGGCGATCTGTGACATCGTGACCGCGAGGAGCCCGTGCTCGTCGACGAGCGTCGCGGTCGTGTCGAGGATCGCATCGCGCACCTCTCGCCGGTGCGCCTCGATCGTGTCGGTCCAGAGCTTCGGCACGTTGGAAGTATACGTCCAGACGCAGTTGTGACAGTCTGAGTTGACCGAAACGACTTGTCTCGATAAGTTCACTCGTCAAGGAAGCGGGAGGACACGATGGCCGAGCCTATCGATGACGGACCGGAGACCCAACGAGCGGCAAGTGACGATGGTGGGACGCCACGGTGGGTGAGGGTGTCGATCATGATCGCGGCGGCGGTTGTGCTGCTGATAGGCGTGCTACTGCTCCAAGGCGGCCATGGACCCGGCCGTCATTCGGCGCCTCCGGGGTCCGATCACACTTCGCCGGCTGCGGCGTATCCGTGACGAGCAGCCGATGATCCTGCGTCCTCGCGCCCGGAAGCTGACGCTGAGCCTCCATCTGGCCGTCTCCGTCGGTTGGATCGGTACCGTGGTCGCGTACCTCGCCCTGAGTGTGGCAGCGGCGAACAGTGACGATGTCCAAGTCATCCGTGCCGCCTGGATCGGCATGGATCTGATCGGTTGGTACGTGATCGTGCCGCTGGCTGTCGCATCGCTGCTGACTGGGCTCGTGATCGCCGTGGGGACCAGATGGGGGCTTTTCCGACACTATTGGGTGATCTTCTCCCTGGTGCTCACGATCGTGGCAACGGTCGTTCTGATCCAGCACATGCCGGGCGTGAGCGATCTCGTCGACGTCGCTCGACGTGGGACGAGCACAGGCGTCGATCAGCTCGACGCACACCTGTACGGTCGGCTGAGGCAAGGCGACTTCCTGCATCCTGGGCTCGGACTCGTCGTCCTTCTAGTGATCCAGGTACTGAACGTTCACAAACCCCCAGGGCTCACCCGCTACGGAAGGCGGAAGCAGCGCGAGGAGAGCGCCCGGAAATCTCTGGCGGTCGAGGCCACCGCGTGAATCCGTGCCCACGGGTCGACGGTGGGGCGTACAGGGCAGACTCGGGTCGATTCGATGTACGGCTACGACGAGCCGTGGGGTGTCGTACGCGTCTCGTGAGTGATCCCGATCATGCGTGAAGCTCAGCCGGTCTCGACATCCATCGCCTCGTAGACCGTGATCTGTCGTGTGACGCCCTTCAGTTCGAACGCGCCGAGTTCGCGGAGCGCGAACCCGCGAGGCTCGACGGCGCGAGCAAGGTCTTCGCCAACGAACACCTGATCCGCTCCCGCCTCGGCCGCGATACGAGCAGCGATGTTGACCGTCCGGCCGAAGTAATCTCCCTCCTCGTAGATCATCGGGCCAGCATTGACGCCCACGTGAGCTGGAGGAAGGCCGCGAGTTCGCACCTGGCCCACGATGTCGAGGGAGGCGCGCACGGCGTCGTGGGGGTCCCGAAAGTGGAAGTGGACGCCGTCCCCGAGCATCTTCACGACCTCACCACGATGCTGTATCGCCATCTCCTTCACCAACTGGCTCAGGGCGAGAGCTACGTCTGTCGCCGCGACATCCCCGGCCTCCTCGGTGAGCGTCGTGTAGCCGGTGAGATCGGCGAAGGCGGCCGCTTCGGGGTTCGGTGTCGGCTTGGGACGGACCCCGGCCCGCTCCAGCGCCGTCTCGACGTGCGAGAACTGGTGCTCCATGGTGAAGGTCTCCGAGTGGCGTCTATAGAGCCAACCCAGCAGGTCCTCACCCGAACGACCCGCGTGGACACCGACCTCGCGGAACGCGGCCTCGACGGCCTCGTTGTCACGGAGGCCGCGTCGCCGGAAGGGCTCCTCGATCACGGCATGCATGAAGTGCGCCTGGTACTGGGCCACTCGCCTCGCGCTGTCTCCCCACACGCGCGCCATCTGGAGCACGTGTCCCTCGCTTACGCCGGCGCCGAGGAGAACCGGCAGCGTCTTGAGCCCCTGCAGGTCCTCATGTCGGACGCGTTCTTCGCGTCGCGGCTGCGGCAGTCCGAACGCGATGAAGACGGCCTCTAGTGTCTGGAAGTCGACGCCGATCTCGTTCGCCAGCTGCTCGAACGTCGTGTCGGCCCGTGGATGTCGTCGGCCGGCGCTCTCGAGATGCGCGAACGAGAGCTCCCCAGCCTCCAGAGCGGCCGCCAGATCCTGAGCCTGGATCCCCGTTGCCGTGAGCTCCCCGATCACGCGTGCGAGAAGCACGTCTCGGCGTCGCATCGTTCCGTCGTCGGAGCCAAGGAGTCCCAGTGCCGCCAGCTCTCGAACACGCTGGACGGTCGTACCGGCGCGCTCGGCTACCTCTTCTTCCGTGAGCGTGTCGCCAGGCACTGACACGGCGATCAGACGTATGCGGTCGGGTGAGCCACGAACGCGTCGTGGCACGTCTGGGAGCAGAAGTGGTACGTGCGCCCGTCATGCTCCGTTGTCGCGGCGGCATCGTCGGGGTCGAGTCGCATCCCGCACACGGGGTCTTCTACGATCGAGGCTGACACTGGTTCGTTCCCTCCTCCCAGGATCGTCCGCGTCGACGCATCAACAGAGCATCGCCGACCAAGTATCCGCCTCGCACGCGGGGTTCGCAGCCTGCTCCATCTGAGTATGGCTACGCTCGATCGGTCAACATCTGGTCAAGGAGCCGAGCGAACCAAGCGGTATCAGACCGAAAC
>JAJNBA010000030.1 GCA_021155985.1 Actinomycetes bacterium | reverse complement strand
CGCGGGATCTTCACCACGACGTAGTCGAGCGTCGGCTCGAAGGACGCGGGGGTGGCACCCGTGATGTCGTTGCGGATCTCGTCCAGGCGATAGCCGACGGCGAGCAGCGCCGCGATCTTCGCGATCGGGAAGCCGGTGGCCTTCGATGCGAGCGCCGACGATCGGCTCACGCGCGGATTCATCTCGATCAGCACCCGCCGCCCGCTCTCCGGATCGACCGCGAACTGCACGTTCGACCCGCCCGTCTCGACGCCGATCGCCCGCAGGCACGCGATCGCGTCATCGCGCATCGCCTGGTACTCGCGGTCCGTGAGCGTCTGCTGCGGCGCGACCGTGACGGAGTCGCCCGTGTGCACGCCCATCGGATCGACGTTCTCGATCGAGCACACGATCACCGCGTTGTCGGCGTGGTCGCGCATCACCTCGAGCTCGAACTCCTTCCACCCGGCGATCGACTCCTCCACGAGGACCTCGGAGACCGGGCTGGCTTCGAGCGAGCGGCGTGCGAGGGCCACGAGCTCGCCCTGCGTCGACGCGAACCCGCTCCCTCCTCCGCCGAGCGTGAACGACGGGCGCACGATCACCGGGAAGCCGAGCTGGTGGCCGAGCTGCACCGCTTCCTCGAGGGTATGCGCGATCCCCGCCCGCGGGACGTCGAGCCCCGCCTTCGTCATCGTCTCCTTGAAGCCGCTGCGGTCCTCGGCGCGGTGGATCGTCTCGAGGCTGGCGCCGATCAGCTCGACGCCCAGGCGGTCGAGGTCGCCCGACTCGGCCAAGGCCACGCTCACGTTCAGGCCGGTCTGACCGCCGATCGTCGGGAGCAGGGCGTCGGGCCGCTCCCGCTGGATCACGGCGAGCACCGACTCGGGCGTGAGCGGCTCGAGGTAGGTGCGGTCGGCGAACTCCGGGTCCGTCATGATCGTCGCGGGGTTCGAGTTGACGAGGGTGACCCGGTAGCCCTCTCTCCGGAGCACCCGGCATGCCTGCGTCCCCGAGTAGTCGAACTCACACGCCTGCCCGATCACGATCGGACCCGATCCGATCACGAGGATCGAGGACAGGTCGGTCCGCCTCGCCATCAACCGCCCCCTCTCGGGGAGCGACCGCTCTCGACCTTGCCCCTCGAGCGTCCCGGACCTCCGTGCGCCTCGATCAGCGCCCGGAACTCGAGGAAGTGACCGGCAGCGTCGTGCGGCCCGGGCGCGGCCTCCGGGTGGTACTGGACCGAGAAGGCGGGGACGTCGAGGCAACGCAATCCCTCGATCGTGCCGTCGTTGAGGTTGCGGTGGCTCACCTCCACCCGGCCGAACACGGTCCGGGCGGTCCCGTCCGGGTCTCGCTCCCAGCCGGCGGGATCGACCGCGAAGCCGTGATTGTGGCTCGTGATACGGACCTCGCCCGTCCGCGTCTCGCGGACGGGCTGGTTCACGCCTCGATGCCCGAAGGGCATCTTGAACGTGCGACCTCCCAGCGCGAGGCCGAGCAACTGATGGCCGAGGCAGATCCCGAAGAGCGGGAGCCGGCCGAGCAGCTCGCTCGCGGCGGCGACGCCGTAGGACGTCGCCGCCGGGTCGCCGGGACCGTTCGACAGGAGGATGCCGTCGAAGCCGCCCGCCGCGACCTCTGCGGCGGGCGTCTCCGCGGGGAAGACGGTGGCGTCGAGGCCCGCCGCCGCCAGCATCCGCAGGATGTTCCGCTTGATCCCGAAGTCATACGCGGCGATCCGCCATACCCGTCCTCGGGCGCGATCGGCGGGGCCCACGAGCGTGCCTGCCTCGTACGGCGTGGTGGTCGTGACCGTCCTCGCGAGGTCGGCGCCGGCCATCCCGCCGGTCTTCCGGACGCGGGCCACCAGCGATGCGGGATCGAGGTCCCGCGTCGAAACGGCCGCGCGCATCGCGCCCACGTCACGGATCCGGCGGGTGAGCCTGCGCGTATCGATGCACTCGATCGCGACCACACCGGCCGCGGAGAGAGCCTCCGGGAGGGTCGAGTCGGCGCGGGGACTCGACGAACGCCGGGAGGCTTCCGTGACCGCGAACGCGGCGACCTGGATGGCGCCGCTCTCCGCCTGCTCGGCGTGCATCCCGTAATTGCCTTG
The DNA here is from genome assembly GCA_021155985.1 of Actinomycetes bacterium. Taxonomy (GTDB): domain Bacteria; phylum Actinomycetota; class UBA4738; order UBA4738; family HRBIN12; genus JAJNBA01. The sequence continues at coordinate 44,903 of JAJNBA010000030.1, read as the reverse complement.
CTGCGGAGCCGTCATCGTCACGATCTGGCCGGCGTAGGACGGGTCCGTGAGGACCTCCTGGTAGCCGGCCATCCCGGTGTTGAAGACCGCCTCTCCGAACGATTCGCCCTCGGCGCCGAACCCCGATCCCCGGAAGACGGTGCCGTCCTCCAGGGCCAGGAGCGCTGCGGGCACCGTCACCGCGTGGCCTTCCCCTCCGCGATCGTGAGCTCCCCATGGAGCACCGTGGAGCGGACCCGACCGCGGAGCTCCCGACCGATGAAGGCGCTGTTCCGCGATCGCGAGACGAAGGGCGGCTCGGCGGTCCATCGCTCTTCGGGATCGAACAGCACGAGGTTGGCGGGTCTCCCGACCTCGATCGGACCGCCGTGGTCCCTGGCGCCGAGGATCAGGGCCGGCGCGGACGACAGGCTCTCCAGCGCTCTGGGAAGGCTGACGAGCCCCGGCGCGACGAGGTCCGTGAGGGCCACCGCGAGGGCCGTCTCGAGCCCGATCGTGCCGGGAGGCGCCCGGTCGAACTCGGCCTCCTTCTCCTCCACCGCGTGCGGCGCGTGATCGGTGGCGATCGCGTCGATCGTGCCGTCGGCGAGCCCCTCCCGCAGCGCGTCCCGGTCCGCCTCCGTTCGAAGCGGCGGATTCACCTTCTTGTTCGTGTCGTAGGTGCGAAGGTCCTCGTCGATGAACACGAGGTGATGCGGCGTGACCTCGGCCGAGATGCGGAGCCCGTCCGCCTTGGCGCGCCGCACGAGCTCCACCGACCTCGCCGACGACACGTGGCAGATGTGCAGCCGACCGCCGGTGAGGCGGGCCAGCTCGATGTCGCGGTAGACGATCGCGTCCTCGGCCGCACCCGGTTGCCCTGCGAGGCCGAGGGAGGACGAGCTGATCCCCTCGTGCATCTGCTGCCCCCTGGACAGTGAGGCGTCCTCGCAGTGCTCCGCGATCACGACGTCATCGAACGCCCGCGCGTACGTCAGAGCGTTCCGGAGCGTGCGGGCGGTCGGGACGCACCGGCCATCGTCGCTGAACACGCGCACCCCCGCGGCCGCCATCTCGCCGATCTCGGCCAGCACCTCGCCCTCGAGCCCCTTCGTGATCGCGCCGACCGGGAAGACGTCCGCCAGCCCGGCGCGAGCGGCGGCGGCCCGGACCTCGGCGATCACGGAGGCGTCATCGGCCACCGGATCCGTATTGGCCATCGGGGCGACCGCCGTGTACCCGCCGGCCGCGGCCGCCCGGGTACCCGTCTCGATCGTCTCCTTCTGCTCGAACCCCGGTTCGCGCAGATGCGTGTGGATGTCCACCAATCCCGGCGTCAGCACGAGTCCGTCGCCCTCGACGATCTCGGCGGAGGCGCCGTCGAGACCGCTCCCGACATCGACGACGATCCCGTCCCGGACGTGGACGTCGGCGACCTCGTCGCGGCCGGCGCGAGGATCGATCACCCGCGCGCCCCGGAACAGCAGGTCGGGGCTAGCCATCGCCTGCCTCTCCCCCGTCGCCGTGTCGCCCGCCAAGCAGCAGGTACAGCAGCGCCATCCGGACCGCGATGCCGTTCGTCACCTGATCCTCGATCACGCTCTGCGGCAGGTCGGCGACGTCGGAGTCGATCTCCACCCCCCGGTTCATCGGGCCCGGATGCATGATCAGCGATCCCTCCGGGAGGAGCCGCACGCGGGAGCGGTTCAATCCGAACAGCCGCGCGTACTCGCGCACCGAGGGGAAGTACTCCAATCGTTGTCGTTCGGTCTGCACCCGAAGCAGGTAACAGACGTCGAGCTTCGAAAGGACCTCGTCCAGGTCGTAGCTCACCTGGACGCCCCACTGCGGGGCGTCGGGAGGGATCAGGGTCGCGGGGCCGACGAGCGTCACGTCGGCGCCCATCTTCACGAGGCCGAACGAGAGCGACCGGGCAACCCGGGAGTGCAGGACGTCCCCCACGATCCCCACCCGGAGCCCTTCGAGCCGCCCGAGCCGCTCGCGCATCGTGTACAGATCGAGCAGCGCCTGGGTGGGATGCTCATGCGTGCCGTCCCCCGCGTTCAGCACGTGTCCGCGTACCCATCTCGTCAGCTGGAACGGCGAGCCGGACGACGAGTGGCGGATCACGATCGCGTCCGCGCCCATCGCCTGCAACGTGAGCGCCGTGTCCTTCAAGGACTCGCCCTTCGACACGCTCGAGCCCCCCGAGGAGAAGTTGATCACGTCCGCGGACAGGCGCTTGGCCGCCAGCTCGAACGAGATCCGCGTGCGCGTGGAGTTCTCGTAGAAGAGGTTCACCACGGTGCGACCACGGAGGGCGGGGACCTTCTTGATCACCCGGGTGCCGACCTCGCGGAAGGACTCGGCCGTATCGAGGATCCGGATCACGTCGTCCGCCGTCACGTCGTGCATCGATAGGAGGTGCTCGTTCACGCGCTCTCCTCTTGACCGGCGACGGCCGGGGCCTCTCGGATCGTTCGTCCTGCCGGCCCGTCCTGCACAACGGCCCCGTCCTCACCGTCCACCTCGGTCACCAGCACCCGGACGTCGTCACCGAGCTGCGTGGGGACGTTCTTCCCCACGAAGTCCGCCCGGATCGGCAGCTCGCGGTGACCGCGATCGACGAGGACGGCGAGTCGGATCCGCCGCGCGCGTCCGAGATCGGTGAGCGCATCCATCGCGGCTCGGATCGTCCTCCCGGTGAACAGGACGTCGTCGACGAGGATCACCGTGCGTCCCGTGATGTCGAAGGGGATCCTGGTCTCGTGGACCTCGGGCGCCTCCGCGGTCATCCCGATGTCGTCGCGATAGAACGTGATGTCCAGGACGCCGACCGGGATCTGTGCGCCCTCGATCGTGGCGATCTCGCGGGCGAGGCGGAGCGCGAGGTGGTCGCCTCGGTCGGCGATGCCGACCAGGACCAGGCCCTCGGTCCGCTCGCGCTCCACGATCTCGTGGGCGATCCGCGCGAGCGCTCGACGGATGTCGTCCGGTCCGAGGATCCTGCTCACACGGGAACGCCTCCTCGAGCAGGCGAGGAAGCGCGCAGGTTGTGCCGCATCGGTTGCTCCCTTCCCGGCCTCACGGGACCGGACTTAAAGGGGAAGTGCAGCCGGAGGATACCCCGGTGTCGGCACGCCAGCAACGAGGCTGACCCCCCCTGCCCTCGATGGCCCTCGGCGTAGACTGTGGGACACCGAGCGGATAGGAGCGGTTGAGATGCCTGATTGGGGATGGATCGTGCTGGTCGTGGCCGTCGTCTTCGGCGCGAGCAAGCTACCCGACATCGCGCGGAACCTCGGCCGGTCATCGGGTGAGTTCAAGAAGGGCCTCAAGGAAGGGAACGAGGGCGAGGAGGACCCGATGGCGGCCCCACCGCCATCCTCGGGCGTGGATCCCACCGCCGCCGCACCGCCGATGCGCTCGACCCCGGAGTCGGAGCAGCACCAGCCGGGCACGACCCCCTAGGCGGTCCCCTGGTCCTCGGCTGCGGCAGGTCGCATCTCGCTGGCGATCTTCCCGAGGATCCCGTTCACGAAGCGCGGCGATCCCTCCGAGGACAGATCGGTCGCCGCCTCCACCGCCTCGCTGATCGCGACCGAGGCGGGCACGTCGGCACGATGCCGGAGTTCGTGGATCGCCACCCTGAGGATGGTCCGGTCGAGCGCAGCCATCCGCGCCACGGTCCACCCTTCCGCGCGCTCCTCGAGGAGCAGGTCGATCTCCGGGAGATGATCCCGGACCCCTTCCACCAGCTCGGTGGTGAACGCCGAGACGACCCTCCCGGCCTCGAGCCATCCCCCCAGCACCAGGCTCGGGTCCGCGTCGGTCACGTCTGCCTGATACAGGATGTCGATCGCCGTCCGGCGAGCCTCGCGACGCGAGGTCACGCCTTCACGCGCTCGATGTACTCGCCCGAGCGCGTGTCCACCTTCACGCGGTCGCCTTCCTCCACGAAGAGGGGGACCTGCACCACGGTGCCGGTCTCGAGGGTGGCCGGCTTCAGGGCGTTCGTCCTCGTGTCGCCCTTGGTGGCAGGATCCGTCTGCGCGACCGCCAACGTCATGGACGCGGGCAGGTCGACCGAGATCGGCACCCCCTGATGGAGCGCCACGGTCGCCTGGCCGCCCTCGGTCATGTAGCGGGTTGCCTCGCCAACGATGTCGCCGGGAACGTGCACCTGTTCGTAGGTCCGCAGGTTCATGAAGACCAGATCGGACCCGTCCGCGTAGAGGTACTGCATCTCCTTGCGTTCGACGATCGCGAGACCCACCTTGACGCCGGCGTTGAACGTCTTGTCCGCGACGGCACCCGTCTTGACGTTGCGGAGCTTCGTGCGGACGAAGGCACCACCCTTGCCCGGCTTCACGTGCTGGAACTCGATCACCTGGAAGAGGGTGCCGTCGAGCTCCAGCGTCATGCCGTTCTTCAGATCGTTGGTGGAGACGCTCATCCCGCTACAGCTCGATCAGCTCTCGCGTCGAGACCCCGAGCGGGTTGGGGCCGTCCTCGCCGACCTGGACGGCATCCTCGATGCGCACGCCCCCGAGGCCGGGGAGGTACACGCCCGGTTCGACGGTGACCACGGCTCCGGCAGGCACGATGTCGTCGCCGTCCAGGCGCAGGGACGGCCCCTCGTGGATCTCGAGACCGACCCCGTGGCCCAGCCCATGGGTGAATCTGTCACCGTAGCCGGCGTCCTCGATGACGCTGCGCGACGCGTGGTCGACATCGGCAGCGCGCACGCCGGGGCGAAGGGCGTCGATCCCCGCCTGCTGAGCGGCCGCCACGACGTCGTGCACCTTGCGGAGCTCAGCCACCGGTTCGCCGAACGCGACGGTGCGGGTCATGTCGGTGTGGTACCCGTCGACCAACGCGCCGAAGTCCATCTTGATGATGTCGCCCTCTGCCAGTGCCCGATGACACGGTCGATGGTGCGGTTCGGCGGCGTGCTCCCCGAAGGCCATGATCACGTCGAAGGAGGACGCGTCGGCCCCGTGCCGAGCCATCGCGAGCTCGAGCTGCGCCGCGGCCTGCCGCTCGGTGATCCCGACGACGAGCAGGTCGAGGATGTCCTCGAACGCACGGTCGGTGGCCTCCTGCGCCGATCGCAGCGTCCCGAGCTCCTCGGCGTCCTTCGTCCACCGGAGCCGTTCGACCTCCTCGCCGACGCCGGCCAGCCGGAGCCCCTCGAATCGCTCCTCCCATCGCTCGAACTGGGCCACCGTGACTGCCTGCCGCTCGAACCCCAGCCGCTGGACCCCGAGCCCACGAGCATGTTCGAGGATCGCGCCGGCCGGATCCTGCATCGACGCCACGCGGGGGAGGTCCGGAACCTCGTGGCGGGACTGCTCGTCGTAGCGCCCGTCGGTGAAGAACACCGAGCCCGCCGGGCCCACGAGCGCCGTCGCCGACGAGCCGGTGAACCCCGTAAGGTAACGCACGTTCGCGAGCTTGCTGACGAGCAGCGCGTCGACCTCCAGGTCGGCACAGCGCTCCGCCAGGGCGTTCCTCCTCGTCACGTGATCCACGGCATCGCCTCCAGAGCCAGATGATAGCCACCGGCCCCCAGGCCGATGATCGACGCGCGACAGACCTCGCTCACCACGGACCGACGCCGGAAGTCTTCGCGCGCCTGCGTGTTCGACATGTGCACCTCGATCGCCGGCAGGCCGGCGGCCTCGATCGCGTCCCGGAGCGCGTAGGAGTAGTGCGTCAGAGCTCCCGGGTTGATGACGATGACGCCGACGTCCTCGGCCGCCGCCCCCAGGAGCCAACCGACCAGGTCCCCTTCGTGGTCGGACTGCCGCCATAGGACCTCATGCCCCATCCCGGTGGCTCGCTCCTCGACCGAGGCCATGATCTCCTCCAGGCTCTCCGATCCGTACAGGGAGGGCTCCCGCCGCCCGAGCGCGCCGAGGTTCGGACCGAACAGGTACAGGACCTTCATGCGGACGCTCCCATCTCGAGCAGAACGGCTGCCACCTCCGTATCGGACACGTCGTCGACGACGATCGGGCGTCCGACGTCTTCGAGGAGGATCCATCTCACCCCGTCCCGGTACTTCTTGTCGAGGCGGAGACAACGGAGCACCTCGTCCACCGGAGGGAGCTCGCCGTCCGGGACGAGCCCGAGCGAGGCTAGGAGCCGCTCGGTCCTCGCGCGGAGCCCGGACGCGAGCCCCCGAGCCTCCGCCAACGCGGCGGCGAACACCATCCCGAGGGCCACCGCCTCCCCGTGGGTCCGTCCCCCGAACGCGTCGAGGCGCTCGAGCGCATGACCGAGCGTGTGCCCGTAGTTCAGGACCAGGCGTGTGCTCGCGTCCCGCTCGTCCTCGGCGACGATCCCGGCTTTCGCGGCCACGCACCGCGCGATCACGTCCTCCAGGACGGTCGCTGTGCGCCTGACGATCGGCCCGGGATCTCGCTCCAGCGTGGCGAGCAGATCCTCGTCCAACGCGAGGGCGTACTTGGCCACCTCGGCCAGTCCTGAACGGAAGTCCCGCTCGTTCACCGTCGCGAGGACGTCGACGTCGGCCACGACCGCGATCGGCTGCGAGAACGTCCCCACGAGGTTCTTCCCCTCCGGCAGGTTCACCGCGGTCTTCCCGCCGATCGCCGCGTCGACCTGCGATGTCAGCGTCGTGGGGATCTGGATGAACGGGATCCCTCGCATGTACGTGGAGGCCACGAAGCCGGCCAGATCGCCGACGGCACCGCCGCCGAGCGCGAAGATCACGTCGTCGCGATGGGCCTCGCGACCGGCCAGCTGCCGGAGGAGAGACCCGTAGGCCTGGAGTGACTTCGCCTCCTCCCCCTCGGGCACGAGCAGCAGCACCGTCCCCAGCCCTCGGCCTTCGATCGCGCCGGCGATCGTGCGGTGATGGAGGTCCGCCACGGTGCGATCCGAGACCACGAATGCGGTCGTCGCGCCCGGCAGGCTCGGGACGTGGTCGCCGAGGGTGGGCAAGAGCCCCGCCCCGATCGTCACGTCGTAGGACCGCCCCGGCACCGGAACGGTCACACGGACCAACGCAGCTCCTCGACGATCGCCGCCGCCACCACCCCCGGATCGCCGGTGCCGTCCACGACGTGGGCGGCGAACTCCCGGTAGAGGGGTCCGCGCGAGGCCAGCAATCGCTCGAGATCTCCTTCCTGCCGGATCAGCGGCCGATCCGAGGCGGGCCGCACACGGCGGCGCAGCTCATCGAGAGGAACATCGAGGTACACCGCCACACCCGTGTTGCGCAACGTGATCCGGTTGGCCGGCTCGAGCACGACCCCGCCCCCGCAGGCGACGACGGACGGATCCTGCATCGATGCCTTCACGAGCGCCGCGGCCTCCAGCGCCCGGAACGCCGCCTCGCCCTCGTCCCGGAAGATGGCGGTGATCGCCGCGCCGGCTTCCCGCTCGATCTCGCCGTCGAGGTCGACGAACGGGACCCCGAGCTGCCCGGCGAGCTCCCGGCCGACCGTGGACTTCCCGGCTCCGGGCATGCCCACCAGGTAGACGATCACGGCAACCCCGCCACGAAGCCGTCGAGGTTCCGGCGGATCTCGGGCAGCGCGTCGCCGCCGAACTTCTCCACGACGGCGTTGGCGAGCTCGAACGCGACCACGGCCTCGCCGACCACGCCGCCCGCGGGAACGGCGCAGACGTCGGTCCGTTGCTTGATCGCGACGGCGTCCTCGCCGGTCGCGAGATCGATCGTGGCCAGGGGCGTCGGCACGCTGGAGAAGGGCTTCATCGCCGCCCGCAGCCGGATCGGTTGCCCGGTGCTCATCCCCCCCTCGATCCCGCCCGCCCGAGCGGTCGCTCTGGCGATCTTCCCGTCGCGCCGGACGATCTCGTCGTGGGCCGCCGAGCCGTAGCGCGCGGCGGAAGCGAACCCGTCTCCGACCGCGACTCCCTTCACCGACTGGATGCTCATCAACCCGAGGGCGAGACGGGCGTCGAGCTTCCGGTCGTAGTGGACGTGCGAGCCGAGCCCGGGCGGACACCCGTAGGCGAGTACCTCGAACTCGCCCCCGACCGTGTCTCGAGCTTTCCGGACCCGATCGATCTCGGCCACCATCTTCCCGGCGACGGCTTCGTCGAGGCACCGGACCGGCGACGCGTCCACGGCCTCGATGTCCTCCGGGGCGGGCACGCGGCTCGTCGCACGCGCCGCGACCTTCCCGATCCGAACGACGTGGGACACGATCCGGATGTCGAGCTCGGCCAGGAAGGCCCTGCAGACGGCCCCGATGGCCACGCGGGCAGCCGTCTCGCGGGCGCTCGCGCGCTCGAGGACGTTCCGCACATCGTCGAAGCCGTACTTCATCGCGCCGGCGAGGTCGGCGTGTCCCGGCCGGGGCCGGGTCAGCCGGTCGGCCGGATCCCCCTCACCTTCCACGGACATCAGGTCCCGGTACTTCCGCTCCCACTCCGCGTTCGGGATCGCGATCGCGATCGGTGAGCCGAGGGTGATGCCGTGGCGGATCCCGCTCAGGATGTCGAGCGCATCGGTCTCGAGCTTCTGCCGGCCGCCACGACCGTGCCCATGCCGACGCCGCGCGAGCTCTGCCGCGATCTGCTTCGGGGCCACCGGCACGGCTGCCGGCATGCCTTCGAGAACGGCGACGATGGCCTTGCCGTGCGACTCACCGGCGGTGAGCATCCTGAGCACGGGGGCATCGTATCGGACCCCATCGGCCGGCCCGGAAATTGCGGGGGCGGCGCGAACGCCGCCCCCGCGCCGGCGACCGCTCCCCCCGTGGGCGGGTCGCCGGAGCTATTTCTGAGGCGAGATGCAGAGCGTGAACGACTCGTCGCCGAACAGGAACGTGGCACAGTTCCCCGCGACCGATCGCAGCTCGAACCTGCCCCCTGCGAACTGATCTCCGATCCCGACGTCGAAGACGGTCCCGTCCACCTCGACCTGGGCTCGGGTCGCGCCGTCCCGCTCGAAGATGTCCAGGAGGACCACGGTCGACCCGCCGACGTTCTGGCTCGAATCGTTGCCCGGCGCCGTCGGCGACGGCGTCCCCGACGGCCCGACGGACGGGCTCCCAGTCGGGCTCCCGGACGGGCTCCCCGATGGGCCGGGAACCGTCGGAGACGGCGAGGGCGACAGACCGGGCGGGACGGAGAAGGGATCCCGCCCGGTGAAGCTCTGGATCGGAGGGGCGCCGTCTGGAGGCGGACTCGGGGAGCTCGTGGGCAGCGGTGTGTCCGGGATCGGCGGGAACGGCTCCTCGCCGCCGCCGAGGACCGAGAACAGGACGAACCCCGCGAGGAGGACACCGACGACGCCGCCGCCGATCATGACGGTCCGACGATCCCGATCAGATAGGGCCATCGTTCATCCTCCCGGGACCGCGACGGTCTCTGTGGGACCGGGCTCCGAGCCGGGTCCGGCGCTCAGGTCACTCGTGTACAAGGTGATCGTCGCCGTGAACGAGAGCGTGGACGCCTCTGTCGGCGTGAGGTTGACCGCTTCGACGGTGGCCGCGCGAGGCAGCGTCTCGATCTCGTGCAGGTACTTCACCATCGCGAAGTACGAACACTCACCGCTCGCCGAGACCGAGATGGTCGAGAATCCGCCGGTCGTCGAGGCCACGGGCGTCGCCGGCGTGAGACTGACCACCTGCACACCCGCCACCGAGGCGGCGTTGCGAAGGAAGAGGATCACCGCCGACAGGTCGGCCGTGGGCGGCACCTGCTGTTCGATCCGTCGGATCGTCGCCTCGTTCAAGGGCGCTTCGTCGCGAGCCTGCTCGAGGGCGTTCAACCGAGCCTGCAGCACCTGCTGCTCCGCGGTCGTGTCCTCGAGCTCCTGCTCCGCCTCCGTGACCTGGCCCATCTTCGGGAGGACGAGGAAGAAGATCAGGATCAGAGCGAGGATCGCCGCCCCCGCCCCGACGACGATGATGGCGCGCCTACCCTCCATCGGCCGTCCCACCCGCCTGCTGGCCGCGCTCCGTGACCACGGCCGTCGTGAGGTCGACCCCGGATGCGTACGTGATCGGTCCGGCTTCCGGGTCGGAGATCGATGTCACCCACGGGTTCACCCAGCCGCGGATCCGCTCGAGGCGCATCAACCAGGAGGCGATCGTGTCGTAGTCGATGGCCAGACCCGCCACGTCGATACGGCCCGTGAGCAGCGTGCTCCCGCCGGTGGTGGCGGTGGGCTCCTGAGCCGTCGCGGCGAACGAGGTCAACGCCGCGTCGCTCGGGATCACCCTGGAGACATCCATCAGGATGCCGGAGAACGAGATCTCGTTCGCGTAGACCTGGTTCAGGAGGTCCTGCTTCGCCTGCGCACGGCTGCGGAGCTCCTCGAACCCCTGGAGCGTGTCGATGTCCCGCTGCAGGCCGGCGTTGTTCTGCTCGGCTCTTTCGATGTCCTCACGCACGCTGCCCAGGGAGCCGAGCTGGAGGACGTAGAACACGAAGATCAACCCGATCACCCCGGCGCCGGCAAGCGCCACGACCCCCGCCAAGCGGCGCTGTCGCTGGGCGACGAGGATGTCCGGCGGGAGGAGGTTGACCTGACTCACGAGCCGCTCCAGGGGATGGCGAGGCCGACAGCGGTGGCGAGCACAGGCTCCGCCTCCGCCTGCGCGTCCTCGGACAACGAGAGCTGGGAACCCACCTTGCTGAAGACCCGGCCCGGTTCCACCGTCACAGGGATCCGCTGACGCACGATGTCGATGAATCCCGCGAGCTTGGATCCGCCGCCGGAGATGAGCAGACGCTCGATCCGCGCGCCCTGCGTCTGAGCCGTGTAGAACTCCAGGGACGAGCGGATCTCGTCGACGAACTGTGTCGCCCGTTGCATCGCGATCTCGAGCGCTTGCTCCGGCGTCGCCGTGGACTCCTCGACCACCTCCCCCCGCTTCAACCGCTCCGCGATCTCGTCGTCGACGGTGAGCCCACGAGCGATCGCCACGGTGATGTCACGACCCCCGGACGGCAGGATCCGCACGAACCGGGTCTCACCCGCCGCGTGGACCACGATGTTCGTGACGTGGGCGCCGACGTCGACGACCGCCTCATCCCCGGTGCGCTCGAGCTCCATCCCGGCGCCGGCGGCGCCCACGGCGCGCACCATCGCGAACGGGACGAGATCCAGCCCCACCGGCTCGAGCTTCGCGTTCGTGGCCGAGGTGACCAAGGTGTCGACCATCGCCTTCTGGGCGGCGACCAGGAGGAGTCGGAGCATCTGGCGCCCGTCGATTTCGAGCTCCTCGATCAGGTGGTAGTCGAGGACCGCCTCGTCGACCGGCATCGGGATGAACTCCTGCACCTGGAACCCCAGCGATTGACGAAGCTCCTTCTCGGGCATCGTCGGGAGCGCGATCTCGCGGACGACGACGCGCTGGTTCCCCACGCCCATCCACACCTTGCGAGACTTGAAGCCGCCTCGCGTCCAGAGCTCGCGGAGCCCTTCCGAGACGGCCTCCACCTCCCGGACCTCGCCGTTCTCGACGGCTCCGGCCGGCAGCGGCACCTGAGCCGCCCTGACCACGGTTGGCGGGGATCCCTCCGCAAGCTCCGCAGCGCGAACGGCGGTCGAACCGACGTCGAGCCCGATCCTGGTCTTCGGCACTAGCCGCCCTCCACGTGGACGGACCGTCCCTCGAGGAAACGTTCGAGATCCGATTCGAAGATCCGGTAGCCCTTCCCGACCCTGAGCGCGGGGAGCTCGCCCGAGCGGATGAGCCGGTAGACCGTCATGTTCGAGACGCGCATCACCTCGGCCACCTCGGCCACGGTGAACAGCCGCCCAGTCACGAACGATGGTGAACCGGTCACCAGACCCCTCTCCTCCGGATGTGTCTCATATGCCACATGAAGCACATCAGTAACATTGAGTGCTCATGAAGCACACCTGCCTCTTTGAGGATGCTCAGGAAACACCAGGCAACAGGCCAAGTCAAACATCTCGGGGATCGGCTCCGGAGCCCTTCCGAGGCTCCGGAGGCCCGTGGAGGAGCGGTGCGGATCCCAGATCAGAGGAAGCGGCCGATGTACCAGGCGGCGAGGGGCTCCCCCCACAGACCGGCGACCACCGCCCCCACGGCCAGGTACGGACCGAACGGGATCGCGCTCTTCCGCCCCCTCCCCATCGCGAGCGCCACGATCGCGCCGAGACCACCGAGCACGATCGCGGCGGCCGCCGCCACGCCCACGAAGCGCAGCCCGAGCGAACCGAGGACGAGGCCGATCACCGCGGCCAGCTTCACGTCCCCCATCCCCATCCCCCCGGAGATCGCCGCCACGATGAAGAGGACCCCTCCGTAGAGGAGGAGCCCGAGGCCGGCTCGCACGGGGTCGGCCGCATCCCCGATCCCCCACGCGAGCAGGACCACCGGCAGGAACAGGAGCAACGCCGGGTAGGTGAGCCTGTTCGGGATGATCCGGTGGCGGAGATCGATCAGTGCGATGCCCGGCATCAGCGCGAGCAGGCCGGCGACGAGCACGGCCTGCCACGGGTCAGGGAAACGGATCGCGGCGAGGACCACCACGCCCGCGGTCGCGACTTCCAACAGCGGGTACTCGACCGAGATGCGCTCGCCGCACCGGCGGCATCGCCCACGGAGCAGGAGCCACGACAGCACGGGGACGTTGTCCCGGGCCCCGATCTCCGCCCCGCAGGAGGGGCAGCGAGATCGGGGCCGGATCACGGATCCGCCCTCGGGGAGGCGGGAGACGGCGACGGTCATGAAGCTCCCCACCGCCAGCCCGAAGGGCAGGGCGACGACCGCGCGGATCCACGCCTCGTCCACGAGCCGAACCTACCTGCGTTCGGTCCGGAGATGGGGGAAGCTCGCCCGCCCCCGGCTCACTCGTGGATGTAGGAGATGTCCTGCTTGAAGCCGGTGACGCCCGTGATCCCGGGGACGAGCACGGGCTTGTACGCCATCTTGAAGTTGTTCCCCAGGGTGACGTCCTTGGAGAGCACCTGCCCGGAGAAGGAGTTCTGGTTGCTCATCGTGGCCCGGCAGGGGGTGTAGAAGGATACGTTCGTCTGGCTGTTGAAGTTCGTGTTGTTGCTGACGCTGATGTCCTTCGTCGTCCCGCTGCACGTCGCCGAGTAGACGCTGATGAAGTGGATCTGCTTGATGGTACCGGAGGTGCCGTTCCAGTTCGACGCTTGCGTGAGGTTGAAACCGCCGTCGGACAGGATCGCGAGGTTGCCCAGGATCGAGAACGTGTCGTTGTTGCTGTTGCTGAACGTGCAGGTCGCGTTGATCCTGATGAGCGCGTTCGTCACGCCGCTCGTCGACCAGCGGTTCTTGATCCAGTCGCGCGCTTTCGCACAGAGCGTCGCGCCGGTCGACGTGCTGAGGTCCACCAGCGTGTAGCCGCTGGCGATCCAGGACGCCGTCGAGGACGTGATCTGCGGGAACGTCTGCGTGGGGACGGCGGGCATCGTGACGCCTTCCGTCACGGTGCCTCCGATCGTGAGGCTGGCCGTGACGACGTCACCGGCCGCGGTCGCGTCGTCGTTGATGAACCCGGCCCCGTTGACGTCACCGGTGGAGGACAGGGCGTCGCCCTGGATCGTGGCCGGGTTCTGGAGCGTCACGGTGCCGTTCGCCCAAACGTTGCCCCTGATGACGCTGTTGTTCTCCAGCTGTGCCGTGCCGTTCGGCACGTAGATGTTGCCGTAGAGCGTCATCCCGTTCGTCACGCGGAAGTTGCCGTTGAGGATGTAGATGTCCCCGTCGTTCCCGCTGTTGCCGCTGATCGTGAAGTTGTTCGTGATCGTGGTGCCGTTGACGGCGAGGATCGCGGCTCCGAACCCTCCGTAGTTGGGGGTCAGTCGAACGAACGTCTCGAGGGTCCGGTTCGGTGCCCCGTTGATCGTGCCGGTCGAGCGGACCTTGACGAACGAGGGGAAGTTCGTGTCCGAGAACGAGGCGCAGCTCATCTCGGTGATGCCGTCGGCGCCGTAGAACCGGCCGACCGAGCTGTAGGCCGCGGCGGATGGCCCGGACTGGACCGTGTCCGCGAGCGTGAGCAGGCCGGTGGACGAGTCGCACCCCGGATCGCCGGCCATGCTGAGCGAGGGCGTGGTCTGGAGGTACGCGTACCACTGGTTCGTCCCGGCCTCGGCCGCGTTCACCGAGAGGAGCCGCTCGCGATCGTACCCACTGGAGTCCAGCGAGTGGATCGATTGGGCGACGACGACGGTCGTCAGCAGGAGCACGACGAACGAGACCGACACGGCGATGACCATCGCGACGCCGCGTTCCTCATCGCGCAGTCGGGTCAGCATGTTCTCTTCTCCTTCTTCCGTCGTCAGATGAGCGGGTCGGGCAGGGTCTCGCAGAGCTGCACCGGGTAGCCGAAGGACGTGTTCCGTCCCGTGAGCGACGCCTCGACCACCTGCGTGGCCTGCGGTCGATTCTCGAGGTCCGGGTTCACGTGGAACCCCACGGAGATGGTCCGGCCGGCAGGGTCCAGCGTGAACGCGGGCTCGTCGAGCGTGCGATTGACGACGCCCTCGGCGACGACCGTCCAGTTCGATGCGTCCTCGGGCGCCAGGATCGGCCAGGTCCGATACAGGAGCCGCTCCTGGTCGTCCACGAGCCACAAGGCGCACCGAGCTTCCTGACTCGCGCTCTGCTCGGCCTGCGTGTAGATCCGGAACATGTAGCCGGTGGCGGTCGCGTCGAAGGGATCGTTCCCCGACTCGTCGACCGGGTCGTACAGGATGTTGCCCGATCGCACCAACCGGTCGATCGACTGCACCGCCAGCCGGACCTGATCGTTCAGTCGGATGCGAACGTCCTGCTCCACGACGGCCCGCTGCACGCTGGAGAGCGTCGTCGTGAACACGAGGGACACGAGGGACAGGATCGCCATCGCGATCATGAGCTCGACCAAGGTCAGACCGCCTTCGCCGTGGAGCCGACGTATCGTCCCGCGCGCCATCGTCATCTCACACCTGCGCCGCCGGCGGCGGCTGATAGATGCCGTGGGCGAACAGGTCGCCCGGATCGAACGTCGCGAGGACGTTGATCTCGGTGACACCGTCGACGATGTACTCGTACCGGATCGTGATCTCGATCGGCTGCACACTCGCTTCCGCGTCCCACCGCGTCTGCGCGTCGGCCGGGTCGGCGGTCTGCGTGGTCGCGGTCGTCGCGTGCTTGATCCCGCCGGTGGCGACGGTGACCCGCCACGTCACCGTGGAGAGACCGACGAGCTGCGTCTTGGAGCATGTCACCGTGAGCGAGTCCAGCGTGGCATCCGTGACGGACTTGTTCGAGTACCCCAGGCCGTTGTGGTAGTAGAACGTTCCCGCCGTGACCGAGGCGGACGGGTTGGTCGCCTGCCGCTCACCGGCGATCGCGCGGACCGTGTCCGAATAGTTCACGAGTCGCACGCAGTAGTTGGTGTCGTTGGTCTGGGTCGTCGACATGCCGGTGGGTGCCGTCATGCCCGAGGAGGGGAATCCCCCCAGCTGCACGGTCCCGAGCGTCCGTGTGGCCTGGACGTCGATGAGCCCATCCTCGCTGGTGCCCGCCGACGCGTCTCGGTCGATCTTCGCGGTGGTGTCGGTTCCTGGACCGACGACCCGAAGCAGGTTGGCCGACCCGACGGTGGGCGTGACGTGCGTCACCGGGATCCCCACCGAGACCGTCCCCACATGTCGGATGTGTCCGCCCGCGCACGGCAGTAGGTCCGTCTCCCTCGTGCCGGTCGTCGGACAGGCCGCGGCGTCGGCGAGCTTGGCGTCCACCGACGTGGCGCGAGACTCCAGGTCTCCGCTGGCGACCGACGCGGTGAGCCCGATCTGGTCGCAGCAGTCGGAGTTGAGCCGGGAAGCGGCATAGGACGTGACGCCGCTCGTGGCCCCCCCGCTGGCCGACCCCGCGCTCGTCTCCACCTCGTCATCCGCCTCCGAGGAGGCCTGCTGGTTGCCGTCGTTCGCCGTCCCGGTGCTGTCGACGAACTGGATCCCCGAGAGCGTCGTCGCCGCGTTCAGCTGCGTCGTCTGCTCTTCCTGAGCGGTCGCGGAGATGCCCGGGAGGGTGATCGCGAGCGAGTCGAAATCGATCGCGAAGTCGTGGAGCTGCCCCGTGATGTCGACCCGCGCCTGGGGAGAGTCGACCTGCCCGTAGAAGAACGGCTGACAGGGGGCGGCGAACGGATGGGTGTTCGGATTGACGCATCCGTCTGGCGACCAGAAGAGGCTCTGCACCCGGACCGAGTTGTTCGCGGCGCTGGCGATCGCCCCTCCCGCCCACTCGAGGATCACGGTGACCCGGTACGGGGTCGTCGTGGGTGTCTCGTTCGTGACGTAGGTGTGATACGTGACGTCGAGGTTCCCCACGGTGAGCGTGTCCGTGTGCGGGAAGAGCCACTCCGCTTCGTAGCCCGCGGGGAACGTGGACGAGACGATCTTCTCGCCCGCGCACGTCTCGAACCGGTACACCCCCGCGCAATTGACGATGCGACTGTCGGCTCCGAGCTCGGACGTCGAGATCCCGCCCGTGATCTTCGTGTAGGCGAGCCCGCGGATATCTTCCATCACCCGGTTCGCGATGCCCGTCGCCTGGATCCGGTCGCGGCCGTAGCCGACGTAGCGGAAACCGATCGACGCCGTGTACACGAGGGCGGTGAGCGACGCGAAGACGACCATCATCGCGATGACCGTTTCCAGGATGGTGAACCCGCGTTCGCCGCGTACGCGTGCGCGGATCCGCCGGATGAATTGGCGTCGACCCATCGTCCGTCCTTCGAGAAGCTTCTCTTCAGAGATTCGGCACGCTCTGTGCCTCACTTGAGGGTCCCCCGAACGTTGCGGCCCAGACGTTCCGGGAAGCAGAACGGGGCGGCCCGAGGGCCGCCCCATCTCTGCCTTGCGGTGCTCCGGTGGCTTACCAGCCGCCGGCTGTTGCGATCGCGTTCGTGCCGTTGCACGTCGCGGCCACGCCGACCCCGAACGTGGTGCCGGGTCCGGTCGCGTTGTCCGAGATCTCGAAACAGTCCCCGGACTCAGACAGTGCCGCCGCGGACCAGACCTGAGCGTCGCCCACGACGACGTCCGAGACACGGACGCTCACCGAGGTCGGACCGCCGGAAACGGTGGCCGCGGGAACGTAGTCCAGCGACGGCTCAACGCTCGGCAGACCGGTGGCAACGGTGTCGTCTGCCGTGCTGTAGTCACTCTCGTCGGTGTACAGCGTCTTCGCCGCGACGAGGGCGTTCCGGAGGCTCGACTGAGCCGCCCGGTTCTGCGCCCGCTCACGGGCGCCGAGGAACGTTGGCAGAGCGATGGCGACCAGGATGCCGATGATCAGAACGACCACCATCAGCTCGATGAGGGTGAACCCCTCCTCACGCTCACGCAAGCGGTGCTCCGCAACGACGGGAAGATGACGGGGCCGGCGACGCCGGAGGCGCCGCCGGCCACCATCTCCGTCCGGCGATGACGGAGCTCCTTTGATCTGGGGACTACGTTCGCGCTGGCGCGCTCACGTCTTGAGTCCCTTCCCTACTGGATCAGCTTGATGATGTTGAACATCGGCAGGTAGAGGGCCACCACGGCGCCCCCGACGCAGGCGCCGATCACCGCGATCAGGATCGGCTCGATCAGGGAGGTCAGCGCATCGACCGCTGCCTCGACCTCCTGGTCGTAGAACTGCGCGATCTTCTCCAGCATCTGGTCGACCTGGCCCGTCTCCTCACCCACCGAGATCATCTGGACGACCATCGGCGGGAAGACCGGGTACTTCGTGAGCGGCTTCGCGATCGACTCGCCGTCGCGCACGGACAGCTGTACCTCGGTGATGGCCTTGCCGATCACCTTGTTGTTCACGGTGTCGCTGACGATCTCGAGCGCCTGGAGGATCGGCACGCCGGCCTTCATCAGCATCGCGAGCGTGCTCGAGAACCTCGAGAGCGCCGTCTTGTGGAACAGCGTTCCGAACACGGGGGCTCGGAGCTTGATGGAGTCGACGACCTCACGGCCCCGCTCCGTCCTCTTGTAGCGGCGGAAGAGGAACCGGGCGCCGACCGCACCCCCGACCACGACGTACCAGTAGGACTTGAACGCGTCCGACATGAACATCAGGCCGCGGGTCGGCAGCGGGAGCGTCCCGCCGAGCTGGCTGAAGATCGACTCGAACTGCGGTACGACGAACAGCAGCATCGCCGACATGATCAAGATCACGAGCGCCACGATGGCAACGGGGTACGTCATGGCCGACTTGATCTTCCCGCGCAGGCGGACCTCGCGCTCGATCATGTCCGCGAGGGCGATCAGCGTCGTGTCGAGCGAGCCACCGGTCTCCCCCGAGCGGACCATCGAGATGTACAGGTTGTTGAAGACGTGGTCGTGCTTCGCCAGAGCACCGGAGAGAGAGGACCCTTGCTCCACGTCGAGCCGGGCCTCGTTCAGCACCCGAGCGAGCTCCTTGTTGCTGCTCTGCTCGGCCAGGATCGCGATCGCCCGCAGGATCGGCAGTCCGGAGTTGACCATCGTCGCGAACTGACGGGAGAAGATCGCGACTTCCTTGAGCTTGACCTTCTTGCCGCCGAACTCGATCTGGCCGATGCTCTTCTTCTTGCGCTTGACGTCGAGGGGCGTGAGGCCCTGCTCGCGCAGACGCGCGAGCACGAGTGCCTCGCTGTCGGCGATCAGCGAGCCGGTCGTGACGGTCCCGGCACGGTCGCGAACCTTGTACTCGAAGGTATCTGCCATCTCAGCCTCCCATCAGCATGCCGCCGGAGCCCTCGTAGGAGGACCCGAAGGCGGCGGGGCTGTCGTAGCCGTCGGACGGGCCGCTCGTGAACGAGCCACCGAGGAGCCGCTGGAGCTCTTCGGGGTCGTGGCAGCGCTCGAACGCGATCTGCTGGGACACCCTGCCCGCCTTTATGTGCTGGGCGAGCGACATGTCCATCGTCTGCATCCCATAGCGCCCGCCCGCCTGCATGGACGAATAGATCTGATGGGTCTTGCCTTCGCGGATCAGGTTGCGGACGGCGGGGGTGCACACGAGCACCTCGACCGCGGCGACGCGACCGAGCCCGTCCGTGGTGGGGACGAGCTGCTGCGTCACCACGCCCTGGAGGGTGGTCGAGAGCTGGACCCGGACCTGCTGCTGCTGGTGGGGCGGGAACACGTCGATGATGCGGTCGATCGTCTGCGGCGCATCCTGCGTGTGCAGGGTGGCGAAGACGAGGTGACCCGTCTCGGCCGCGGTGATCGCGGTCCCGATCGTCTCGAGGTCGCGCATCTCACCGACGAGGATCACGTCGGGGTCCTGCCGCAGCACGTGCTTGAGCGCCTGCGCGAAGCCGTGTGTGTCGGCGCCCACCTCACGCTGATTGACGACGCAGCTCTTGTGTCGATGGAGGAACTCGATCGGATCCTCGACGGTCATGATGTGCCCGGCTCGCTCACGGTTCACGATGTCCACCATCGCGGCGAGCGTCGTCGACTTCCCCGAGCCCGTGGGACCGGTGACGACGACGAATCCCCGCTGGAAGCGAGCGAGGTCCATGACGACGTTGGGGATCCCGAGGTCGTCCATGTTCTTGATCTCGAACGGGATCACGCGGAACACGGCGCCGACGGCGTCGCGCTGCTGGAACACGTTGACTCGGAACCGTGAGCGTCCCGGCAGCGAGTACGACATGTCGAGCTCGAGCTCCTGCTCGAACCGTTCCCGGAGCTTCTGCGGCAAGATCGCGTAGACCATGCCCTGCAGGGCCCTCGGCGTGAGCGAAGGGTACTCCCCGGCCGGCTCCAGCTCTCCGTGGACCCGGACCATCGGCGGGGAACCCGCCGTGAGGTGCAGGTCGGAGCCCCCCCTCTCCAGGAGCGCGCCGAGCAACTCCGGGACCGGGATCTGTACATCCTCATCCTGTTGAACCACTGAGCTCATCTCACTTCACCACCCTCGCGACTTCCTCGATCGATGTGATCCCTGCTCGGACCTTGGCCAGACCGTCCTCCCGCAGGGTTGTCATCCCCTGTCGGATGGCGACGGCCCTGATTGCATCGGCAGATGCACGCTCCACCGTGAGTCGTTCGATCTCTTCGCTTCGGAGCATCACCTCGTACAGCCCGATCCGGCCTCGGTAGCCCGTGCCGGAACAGGCCTTGCAGTCGTTCTTCGCGATCCGGTTGTCGGGCGCCCGGAAGACCTCGCCGATGTCCGCCCACGAGTCCTCCGTGTAGCCGGCCGCCCGGAGCTCGGCCTCGTCCGGGGCGTACGGCTGCTTGCACTTGTCGCAGAGGATCCGCGCGAGACGCTGCGCGACGACGGCGTCGATCGAGGACGCGACCAGGAACGTCTCTACGTCCATCTCCACGAGGCGGCTGATGGCCGACGGGGCGTCGTTCGTGTGCAAGGAGGAGAGCACGAGGTGTCCGGTCAGGGCGGCCTCGATCGCGATCGTGGCGGTCTCCTTGTCCCGGATCTCACCGATCAGGACGATGTCGGGGTCGGCACGCAGGATCGATCGCAGCGCCGAGGCGAACGTGAGTCCCGCTTTCGGATTGACCTGGATCTGATTGACGCCGGCCATCCGGTACTCGACCGGGTCCTCCACCGTGATGATGTTCTTGGATTCCTCGTTCAGGATGTTGAGCGTGGAGTACATCGTGGTCGACTTGCCCGAGCCCGTCGGTCCGGTCACGAGGATCGCGCCGTACGGCTTGGAGAACGCCGTGGCGAACCGGTCGTAGGAGTCCTCCAGGAAGCCGAGGTCGGCGAGGGCCAGCATCGCGTTGCTCTTGTCGAGGACGCGGATCACGACTTTCTCTCCGTGCACGGTCGGGAGCGTCGCGACACGCATGTCGAGCTGTCGGGTGCCGACCTTCATCGAGATCCGGCCGTCCTGCGGCACGCGCTTCTCCGCGATGTTCAGATCGGCCATCACCTTGAGCCGGGAGATCAGCCCGCCCTGGAGGTTCTTGGGCTGCGGCCTCATCGGCTCGTGGAGCACGCCGTCGACCCGGAAGCGGATGCGCACGTCGCGCTCCCCGGGCTCGATGTGAACGTCCGACGCCCGCTCGGCGACCGCCTGGGTCATGATCGCGTTGACGAGCTTGACGATGGGCGCGTCCTCGAGAGCGGCCTCGAGGTCGAGCTCCTCCCCTTCGCTGCCCTCCGCTGCCTCGGCGGCCAGCTGCTCGACCTGGGAGTCCAGGCCGGCGAACTTCTGGATCGCCTGCTCCACGTCGGCGGACGTCGCAACCACGGGCTGGACCTCGCGGCCCGTGATCGTGCGGATGTCATCCAGCGCGTAGACGTTGGCGGGGTCAGACATCGCGACGAGGAGCTTCCCGTCGCGTTCGCCGATCGGGAGGGCTCGGTACCGGCGAGCGAGCGCTTCCGGCAAGAGGGCGGTGGAGGCGGGGTCGATCTGGGTGTCGTTGAGGTCGACGAATTCCAGTCCGACCTGCTCCGCGAGCGCACGGACGAGATCGGCCTCCTTGATCATGCCGAGATCGATGAGGACCCGGCCGAGTGCCTTCGGGGTCTTCTGGTGCTCGGCAAGGGCCGCGTCGAGCTGTTCGGGCGTGATCAGTCCGAGCTCGATCAGGATCTGCCCGAGTTGCTTCGACTTCCGCTTCACGGTGGTCATCGCCGGTCCGTCCGCTCTAGGTCTTCCGCCGGAGGGGTCGTGCAGATGCAGCTACCTGCTTGCTTCGTCATCCTCCCGCGGGACCTGAAGCAGGCCGGCGAACTCTTTCGCGAGGAGGATCCGGTCGACCTCCGACTCTTCTTCCTTGCCCTCCTGGGTCTCTGGGACGTCGCCGGCCGGAGGATCGGGCTCCTCCGCCGGGGCGTCCCCGACCTCCGTCGGGGGCGGCGCGGCGACCTCGTCCGCGGGTGACGTCTCGGCGGCGACGTCGTCGGCGGCCTCAACTCGGACGACCGCCGGCTCGGGCTCCGAGGTCGGCTGACGGTCCGGCATGTGCAAGCTGGTGCGTGGCTTGCCCGACGGAGCCGCGGGCGCCTCGGGCAGGCGCATCGCATCTCGGTCGACCACGCGCTCCTGCTCGGCGGACAGGAGGGCTTGCTCGAGCGTGTCGACGAGCACGCCCGGCCGGACGCCGACATCGGCCACCGCGAAGGCTGCGTAGGAGCCACGTCGGACGAACGCCCAGATCTGGTCGGGGAACTCGATATAGGACCGCTCGGGATCGCCGACCCCCGCGAAGCGCACCCACTCGGTCCGGAGATCCGCCTCCGGCTCACCCTCGGGATGGGCACCGAGGACCAAGCCGTCGCGAGACAGCATCAGACAGCCGCGGATCCCCGCGATGCTCAACGAGACCCGCTGTGCGAGTGCCGAATAGTCGCTCATCCCTCCACGGAGGCATCGACCGCGCGGCCAGCGCCCTTGAACCGCGCGGGGCTATCGGTCGGTGAGGACCGCGAGGGCGGCCGCTGACATCACGTCCAGCGGAGCGGGCGTGCCGGTCCACAGCTCGAAGGACAGCGCCGCCTGCTCGAGGAGGTGTCCGAGGCCGCCGACCGCTGTCGCCCCCGCTTCCCGGGCCCGTCGCTGGAGGTCGGTGGTCGGCGGGTCGTAGAGGAGGTCCACCACGAGCACGCCGGGACCGAGCCGCGGAAGAGCAGGGTGGGCCGGTTCGGCCCCGAGCGCGCCAACCGGTGTGGCGTTCACGACGAGGTCGGCGACCGAGCTCTCCACATCCCTCGGGCGCGCACCACCACGAGCGGAACGCCCCGCGCCACCACGAGCGACGGGCGCGGCGCCGCCGGGGCCTCGCCGCGCGCCGCCCGGGTGCGCCGTCCGCCGCCGGCGGGGGCGTGGGCGTGGGCGCAGCCCGGGGCGGCGCCCCCCACCCCGTAGATCAGGGCCGCGGCCCCCGCCGGATCGAATCCCAGGTCCCGACGGAGGAACCGTTCGAAGCCAGGTGCGTCGGTGTTATGGCCCTCGAGCACGTCACCGCGGACGACGATCGTGTTGACCGCCCGCAGGAGGCGCGCGTCATCCGACAGCTCCTCGAGCAGGGCGGCGGTCTCGGTCTTGTGCGGCATCGTGACGTTGACGCCCCGGAACCCGAGCGGGGCGAGGCCGGCCAGCGCCGCGGAGAGTCCCTCCGGGGGCACGGGCAGCGGCACGTAGGCCCAATCGAGCCCAGCCGCGGCGAAGGCCGCGTTGTGGATCGCGGGCGACAGGCTGTGCTCGACCGGCCACCCGACGATCCCGGCGACGTGGGTGGCGCCGCCGATCCCGGTCTCAGCCGAGGCACGCATCGACGTTCCTGTTGTGCTCGCCGAGCGTGAGCGCGAACTTGTGGTGACCGTCCGCTCCGCAGAGCACGTAGTAGAGGAAGTCCGTGTCCGCCGGATCGAGCGCAGCTTGGAGCGATTTCTCTCCGGGGCTGGCGATCGGCGTGGGTGGGAGCCCGCCGTTGATCCGGGTGTTGTAGGGGGTGTCGTAGGCGAGATCGTCCGACGAGAGCTCCCCGTCGGGCGTGGGATCGTCGTACAGGAGGGTGGCGTCGATCCCGAGCGCCATCCCGATGCGCAGGCGGTTGAAGATCACGCCGGCGATCAACCTCCGGTCCCGGTCGACCCTGGCCTCTTCCTCGATCATCGACGCGATGATCACGAGCTCGTACGGTGACACGCCCAGCTGGTCGGTCCGGTCGAACGGCAGGGCGTCCGCCTCCTTCCCGAACTGCTCGAGGAGCTCCTGCGCCACGACGCGTGCCGACAGTCCCTCCTCGACGAACTCGTAGCTCTTGGGGAAGAGGAATCCCTCGGGCGACGCCGATCCTGCCGGGAGGTAGGGCGGAAGGACGTAGCGACCGCTCTCCACCTCCTTCAGGAACCGCTTCGCCGAGATCCCGAGATCGTCCTGGACCCGTTCCGCGATCTGCGTGAGACGGAACCCCTCGGGGATCACGAGCTCGACGGTGGGCACCTCGGGCGGCGGCGTCGTCAGGACGTCGAGCGCCGCATCCAGCGTCATCCCCGTCGTGAGCTCGAAGGAGCCCGCGCGGATCTGATCGGCCTTGCCGGTACCGCGGAGGAGGAGGTTCCCCACGAAGCCCCCGCACGCGACCACCCCCTCGTCGTGGAGGCCCTCCATGACCTCCCGCGCGGGGGTGTCTTCTTCGACCGTGAACGTGACGGCTCGCCGTGGGCCGGGCGGCGGCCCCTGGCAGGTCCGGTAGTGATCCAGTGCCCACGCGCCGGCACCCACGACGCCGAGGAACAGGAGGAGGGCGACGACGAGGGACAGCCGGCGCGGACGGCTGCCTCGCCCCGCGCGCCGGAGGCTCGGGTCCGCCGACATGAAGCCGAGGATACCGGGCCTCTCGTCCTCAGCCGTTGTGCCCCCGCGCGTCCAGCCACGCCTGGAGGATCACGGTGGCGGCGGAGGCGTCGACCACGCGGCGGCGCCCGCGCCCTCGGGTTCCCGCGGCGGCGAGCGCCCGCTCCGCCTCCACGGTCGACAGCCGTTCGTCCTGCAGCTCGATGGGAACTTTTACGACACCCGCGAGCGCGCCTGCGAACGCGCCCGCGTGCCCGGCACGAGCGCCGTGCTCGCCGCGGAGGGAGACCGGGAGCCCGATCACGATCAGCGATGCCCCTCGCTCCCGTACCAGCTCGGCGATCGCGAGCAGCTCACCGGGCGGGCGCCCGACGTGGACGGTGCCGACGGGCACCGCGACCCGCCGCTCGGGATCGGAGATGGCGACCCCGATCCGAGCGTTGCCGAGATCGAGTCCGAGGACCGGCCCGGGTGCGGTCACGAGGTGGCCGCGAGGAGCCCCCGGACGCGCGCGGGGATCCCCCCGAGGGCCCGGCCGACGGCGGAGGCATCCCGGCCGCCGGCCATCGCCAGGATGTCCTTGCCGCCGGCCCCGCCGCCGATGACGGTCGCCGCTTCCCGGAGCAACTCCGGCGCCGTGACACCTTTGGCGACGGCCTCGAGCGTCGACGCCGCCACCAGCTGGGCCTTCCCGTCGGCCCCGCCCCCGAGCACGACGGCGGCCGCTCGGCCCTGGAACCGGTCGCGGACCTTCTGCGCGAGCTCCCGGAGGCCGCTCGCGTCCTCCCCCGCCACCTCCGAGACGACGAGGCCGAGGCCGTCGATCTCGAGCACACCCTCCACGAGGGCCGCGATGACCGCGTCCCGGTCTCCCCTCTGGAGCGCGCCCAGCGCGCTCCGGAGCCGCTTGTTCTCCTCCGTCACCTTCCGGGCGTGGTCGATCGCGCTCCGCGGATCCGTGCTGCCGATCGCTTCCACCAGATCGTGCAGGAGCGCGCGTTCCACGTTGATCTCCCGGAGGGCGTCCGGCCCGACGAGCGCCTCGACGCGGCGCATCCCGGCGCCGATCGATCCCTCGTGGAGGAACCGGATCACCCCGATGTGCCCCGTCCGTGACACATGGGTGCCGCCGCAGAGCTCGCGCGAGTACTCCCCGATCTCCACCACGCGGACGACGTCGCCGTACTTCTCTCCGAAGAGCATCACGGCACCGATGCGCTCCGCCTCCTCCATCGAGGTCTCGAAGGCTCTCGGAGCGTCGTCCGCCGTCAGGCGGCGGTTCGCGATCAGCTCGGCTTCGTCGAGCTGATCCGACGAGACCGCCGAGGGATGGGGGAAGTCGAAGCGGAGGCGGCCCGGCTCGACGAGGGAGCCCGCCTGGCGAGCGTGTTCTCCGAGCAGCTCGCGGAGCGTGGCGTGGACGACGTGCGTGGAGGTGTGCGCTCGGGCGGTCGCCTCGCGACGATCGGCGTCGACCTCGGCGTGGGCTTCCGCGCTCGCCCGGACTTCGCCCGACTCCACCACGCCCGTGTGCAGGATCGACCGATCGCCCGCGGGAACGGTGTCATCGACCCTGATCACGCCCGAGGGCGTCCGGATCAAGCCGCGATCGCCCACCTGGCCACCCCCCTCCGCGTAGAACGGGGTGCGGTCGAGGAAGATCCGGACGTCCTGACCCTCCTCGGCCACGGGCAGCTCCCGGAACTCCGGATCGAGCAGCGTCACGATGGTGGCGTCGGACTCCAGGGTCTCGTAGCCGACGAACGTCGTGGGAGGAGCCGTCCCGGCGTCGAGGCCGACGGACACCTTCTTGCGGGCGCGCCGCGCCCGATCGCGCTGCTCCTCGAGCAGCGCCGCGAACCGATCCACGTCGACGGACAGGCCCGCCTCCGCCGCGAGCTCCTCCGTGAGCTGCAAGGGGAACCCGAAGGTGTCGGAGAGCTTGAATGCGTCGTCCCCCGTGATCCGTCCATCGCGAGTCCTCCCCCTCGCGTCGTCGAACAGGACGAGCCCTTGCCGGAGCGTGGCAGCGAAGCGTTCCTCCTCGGACCCCGCCACCTGCCGCACGAACGCCTCGTTCTCGCGGAGCGCCGGATACGCGTCCCCGAACCGCTCCGCCACGACGTCGATGATCGGATCCATCACGGCGCGTTCGATCCCGAGCTGCCGGGCGTGCGACACCATCCGGCGGAGCATCCGCCGCAGGACGTAACCGCGGCCTTCGTTGGCCGGCTGGACCCCATCGGCGATCAGGAAGGCAGTGGCCCGACCGTGTTCGGCGATGATCTTCAGGGACACGTCGTCGCGGCTGTCCCGGCCGTGCGGGCGGCCCGACAGGGACTCCGCCACCTCGAGCAACGGCCGGAACAGGTCCGTCTCGAAGACGCTGTCCACGTCTTGCAACACGACGGCCACGCGTTCGAGCGACGACCCGGTGTCGACGTTCTTCGCGGGCAGGGGCTCGACGACCCGGAACTCCCCGTCGATGCGATCCTGGATGAAGACGAGGTTCCAGATCTCCATGAACCGTTCCTCGTCCACGTCCGGGCCGCCCTCCGGTCCGTACTTCGCCCCGCGATCGACGAAGATCTCGCTGCATGGACCGCCCGGGCCGGCCGCGTGGGTGTGCCAGTAGTTCGCGAGCTCACCCTGCGCGTCGGTCATGCCTCGGCGGACTATGCGGTCCGGGGCCAAGCCCACGCCATCGACCCAGCCCTGCACGGCCTCGTCGTCCTCCTCGTACACCGTCACCCAGAGCCGGTCGTGATCGATCCCGAACCGCTCGGTGACGAGCTCGTGCGCCCAGGCGATCGCCTCCGCCTTGAAGTAGTCGCCGAACGAGAAGTTGCCGAGCATCTCGAAGAACGTGAGGTGCCGAGCGTCCGTGCCGACGTTGTTGATGTCGTTCGTGCGCATCACCTTCTGAACGGTGACGGCCCGCGGATACGACGGCTCTGCCTGACCCAGGAAGATCGGGATGAACTGGTTCATCCCCGCGTTCGCGAGGAGCAGACCGGACTCGGGAGGGGGGATCAGGGACGAGCTCGGCACGCGCTTGTGCCCTCGCTCCTCGAAGAACGACAGGAACAGCTCGCGGATCCGCTCCCCCTCCACGAGCCGAGTCTACCGGCGGTCGTTTCGCTCCCCGGGTGCTCTAGGGGGCGGTCGGCTCGTCGGGATCCGGCTCGGGCGCGGTGCCGTCGAGCTCCGCGCGGAGCTCGCGTTCCCGCTCCTCCATCGCCCGTTTGCCCTCCTCGATCGACTCCGCAACGAGCTTGGAGAGATCCATCAGGCCGCCTCGAGCCTCGCGCGCCAGCGTCGCCGGCTTGACCTTGTTCGCCTGCCGCCTGGCCCACCGTGAGGCGACGACGGCGCCGGTCGCGCCGGCCCCCAAACCGAGCGCGACCCAGAAGCCGCGGCGCATGTCAGGGCGCCGGCGCGCCCGGCGCCGTCGATCCCTTCGACCGCTTCTTGCTGAACGAATCGGCCGCCTTCTTCACGCCGGCGCCCACGCTCAGGAACTTCACGACGGGGCTGGAGGCGGCGTGCTCGAGCAGGCCGGTGAAGCGCTCGACGCGCCCGACGATGCCGCCGACGGAGTCCAGAACGGTTCCCACGCGATCGAGGTGCCCGTTGGTGCGCTCCACGGAGCCCTTGATCTCCCGGAGGAGCGGGACCGTCTCCTCGCGCATCGCGTCCACGGTGAGTCGCGTCGCCTCGAGGACACGGAACGTGTTCAGCAGGACGAGGCACAGGAACAGGACCAGGAGTCCCCAGAATGCGGCGAGCACGATCAGGGCGGTCTCGCCGCCGGTGAGGGCCAGGAGCGTCATCCGTTACCTCCGAGGTTCCGTGGGGTGGGCAGTTCGCCCAGCATACCCATGGGCCCCGGAGACGCTCAGTCCCCTACCGTTGCCGGTTCCTCTTCGGGTGCAGGCTCTTCCTCGGTGCCGGATCTTCTTCGGGTGCCGGGTCCACTTCAGGTGCCCGTTCCTGGACGGCGGGGTGACTCAGGGGCACGCCGGTACCGGGGCCGACCTCGACGTCGCGGCCCTGACCAGTCGCCTGGTAGTACATCTCGCCCTCGAATCGCTCCGGCCGGTACTGCTGCTCCACGTGATGGCCCTCGAAGTCGTGGGGATACTCGTAGCCCTCGCCGTGCCCGAGCTTCGCGGCGCCGGCGTAGTGCGCATCACGCAGGTGCGGGGGCACGGGGTCGGTCGAATCGGCATCGGACAGCGCCCTGTCCAGCGCCTCCGTGACGGAGTTCGACTTGGGCGCCCGCGCCAGGTAGAGGGCCGCATGCGCGAGGTTGAAGCGAGCCTCGGGCATGCCGACATGCTCGAGCGCGTGTGCCGCGGCCACCGCGACCTGGAGCGCCTGCGGGTCGGCGAGCCCCACGTCCTCGGACGCGAAGATCATCATCCGTCGCACGATGAACCGCGGGTCCTCGCCGGCGTGGATCATCCTCCCGAGCCAGAACAGCGACGCGTCCGGATCCGACCCGCGCATGCTCTTGATGAACGCGGAGACGACGTCGAAGTGGCTATCACCACGGTCGTACGCGACGATCCGCTTCTGGACGGCGTCGGCGACCCGCGCGCCGTCGATCAGCGTCTCGCCGGCGTCGGCCAGCAGGACGGCGGCCTCCAGGGCGGTGAGCGCCGCGCGAGCGTCGCCGGCGGACAGCTCCACGAGGTGGTCGAGTGCGTCGTCCGTGAGCGTCACGCCGAGGGCACCCATCCCTCGCTCGGCATCGATCACCGCGAGCTCGAGCAGCCCGCGGATCTCCTTCGGCTCCAGTGGCTCGAGACGGAGCAGGAGGCATCGCGAGAGCAGCGGGCCCACGAGGCTGTGGTACGGATTCTCGGTGGTGGCGCCGATCAGCGTGATCGACCCGTCCTCGATCGCCGGGAGGAGGATCTCCTGCTGCGCCTTGTTCCAGCGATGCACCTCGTCGACGAACAAGACGGTCCGGAACAGGGTCGTCTTCGAGTGGTCCATCACACGGCGGGCGTCCGATACGCCGGAGCTCACCGCGGACAGCTGTTGGAAGTCCGCGCCGACCGCGATCGCCAGCAGGTGCGCGAGGGTCGTCTTGCCGGTCCCGGGTGGACCCCACAGGATCGTGGAGGGAAGGTGTCCGCCGTCGATCAGCTTCGTGAGCGGCTTGCCCTCGCCCAAGAGATGGTGATGCCCGACGAACTCCTGGAAGGTGCGCGGACGCATCCGCGTTGCGAGCGGTCGATCCATCAGAGAGGAATGTCCTTTCCTGCCAGCCCGAGTCCGGCCCCGTCAAGCCGGAAGCCAGCATGATAGGGCTCCGGGGTGGCGGAGGGAACCGCCTTCGGTCCTAGGGCGATGTGCGGCAGGACGTCGGTACGCTCAGGAGCACCTGCGCAGCAAGCTCAGCCGTCGTACCGCCTGAGGATCCGATCTGGTCTGATCCGGTAGATCACGCGCTCCTGGCCATCCTTGTACGTCCATCGCTCGCCGTCGTGGTACCGCTGGTTCAGCGCGTCGATGTGCTCTTCGGCCTCCTGTCCGGTCACGAACTCCTCCACGGCACCGTCCACGCGGAGCCAGCGGTACGGATCCTCCTCGTCGTGGACCGTGACCGAGACCCGCGGGTCGAGGCGGACGTACCGATCCTTCACGCGGCCCACGGCGGTGTTCACGAGGACGGCTCCGTCGGCTGCGTCGATCCACGTGACCGTGACGTGCGGCGTGCCGTCCGGCCGCACCACCGCCAGGTGAGCGAAGTTCTTCCCGGTGAGCAGCTCGACGTCGTCGTCGTGCAGCGACTCCATCCTCACTCCCTTCCGATCGGCGGTCGCTGCTCCTTCGCCGGAGGCGGGATCACCTGTATGCCGAGCTCGCGGAGCTGCCCGTCGTCAGCCGGGGCCGGCGCGCCCGTGAGCGGATCCGAGCCCGATTGCGCCTTCGGGAACGCCGTGACATCCCTGATCGCCTCCTTGCCCGCCATCAGCATCACGATGCGATCCATACCCATCGCGATCCCGCCGTGCGGCGGCGCGCCATAGCGGAACGCCCTGAGCAGGTGACCGAACTTCTCCTCGATCTCCGGCTGGGACAGGCCCAGGACCTCGAACACCTTCCGCTGGACCTCGGGGCGATGGATCCGGATGCTCCCGCCGCCCACCTCGAAGCCGTTGAGCACGAGATCGTAGGCCTTCGCCTTGGCGGTCTTGGGATCGAGATCATCGGTCGCGGGGGCCGAGAAGGGATGGTGGTTCGCGACCCACTTGCCCTCCTCCTCGCTCCAGTCGAACAGCGGCGGGTCCGTGTACCACGCGTACCGCCACTCTCCCTCGGGGATCAGTCCCAGCCGGTCGGCCAGGTTACGCCGGACGCCGTCGAGCGCCACGTTCGCGCGGCCGATCTGATCCGCCACGATGCACACGAGATCCCCCTCGGAGGCGTCCGTCGCGCGGAGCGTCCCATCGACCTCCTCCTTCGACAGGTGCTTCTCCACCGGCGAGCGGACGCTCTCGGCTTCGACGACCATCCACACGAGCCCGGCCGCTCCGCGACCCTTCGCGTCCTGCACGAGCTGGTCGAGCTCCTTGCGCGAGAGTTGCCCACCACCGGGCGCCGCGAGGCCCTTGATCGCGCCGTCCTCCGTCGCCAGGACCGACCCGAACGCGTTGAACCCCGTGCCGTCGAAGACGGGCGCGAGGTCGGCGAGTTCCATCCCGTACCGGAGGTCGGGCTTGTCGGTCCCGAAGCGGGCGAGCATCTCGTCGTAGGGGATCCGGGGGAACGGCGTCTCCACCTCGACGCCGCGGATCTCTCGTACGTAGCGCGCGTAGAGCGGCTCGATCACGGCGAAGACGTCCTCCTGGTCCGCGAACGACATCTCCACGTCGAGCTGGGTGAACTCGAAGCTCCGGTCGGCCCGCGGCGCTTCGTCCCGGAGGCAGCGCACGATCTGGTAGTAGCGGTCCTGCCCGGCGACCATCAGCAGCTGCTTCAGCTGCTGAGGCGACTGCGGAAGCGCGTAGAACGTTCCCGGCCACACGCGGGACGGCACGAGGAAGTCCCGCGCGCCTTCCGGGGTGGAGCGCGTGAGCATGGGCGTCTCGACCTCGAGGAACCCGAGGGATTCCATGTGGTCGCGCGTGATCGCGTTGATGCTATGCCGGATACGCAGGACCTCGGTCATCTCCTGCCGCCGGAGGTCTAGGTATCGATACCGCAGCCGGAGCTCCTCGCCGGCCTCGATCCGGTCCTCGATCGGGAACGGAGGGGTGTCCGCCTCCGACAGGATCTCGAGAGAGGCCGCGGCCAGCTCCACCTCGCCCGTGCGGAGCTGCAGGTTGGTCATCCCGTCGGGGCGCGCCCGGACCGAGCCGGTCACACGGACGACGTCCTCGGCGCCGAGGCGCTGGGCAGCCGCGTGCGCGTCCGCGGCATCCTCCGGATGGAAGACGATCTGGACGATCCCCTCCCGATCGCGAAGGTCGATGAAGGTGACGCCGCCATGGTCCCGGCGGCTGGCTACCCAGCCGCAGAGGACGACGGCGGCGTCCACGTGCTCGGCGGTCAGCTCGCCGCACGCGTGGGTGCGCATCGTGGTCCGGTAGAGACTGTCGCTCATCCGGTCTCTCCGGCCGGCGCTCCACCTGGTGCCGACCCGACGGCCGCAACGGCGGACGCCACCCCGTCGGCCGCCACCTCGTGCTGGTCGCCGTCCGACAGGCGACGGAGCGTGACGGTCGATGCCTCGAGCTCACGCTCCCCCACGATCGCCGCGTACGTCGCGCCGGCGCGATCGGCCATCTTCAACTGCGCCTTCAACGGCCGATCCTCGAACGCGGCGTCCGCGGCGACACCCACAGCCCGGAGCTCGCGAACCAGGTCATGCGCCCGTGCGTGGCCGGCCTCGCCGACCCCGACCACGAACACGGCGAGCCCCGGCTCCTCCGGTGCGTCGATCCCCTCCTGCTCGAGCGCGAGGAGGACGCGTTCCAGTCCCATCCCGAACCCGACGCCGGGGACGTGCGGCCCGCCCAGCACCTCGGCCAGCCCGTCGTACCGGCCCCCGCCGAACAACGTGGCCTGCTGCGGCGAGAGACCCGGGCTCACGAACTCGAACGCCGTCCGCGTGTAGTAGTCGAGGCCGCGGACGAGCGTGGGCTCGAGGGTCCACGAGAGGCCGGCGTCCTTCAGACCGGACTGCACCCCCTCGAGATGCGCCCGGCACGGATCGCAGAGCCGGTCGGTGATGCGCGGGGCCTCCGCCGCCACCGCCCGACACGCGTCGTCCTTGCAGTCGAGGACGCGGAGCGGGTTGTCCACGAAGCGGTCCCGATGCTCGTCGGAGAGGCGGTCCCGGTTGGCGCGCAGGAACGCCACGAGCTCGTCGCGGTACGCGGGACGGCAGACCTCGTCCCCGATCGAGTTGAGCTGCAGCTCGATGCGGGTCAACCCGAGCCCGCGGAGGAACGCGTCGCCCATCGCGATCACCTCGGCGTCGGCGCCGGGAGCTTCGGCCCCGAACACCTCGATACCGAATTGCCGGTGCTCGCGGTAGCGGCCTTCCTGCGGCCGGGAGTACCGATACATCCGCGTGAGGTAGTACGCCTTGAACGGAGAGGGCTGCTCCTGCATCGCGCCGAGGTACGCACGCATCACCGGCGCGGTTCCCTCCGGGCGGAGCGTCAGCGAGCGCCCCTTCCGATCGTCGAACGTGTACATCTCCTTCGTGACGACGTCGCTCGTCTCGCCCGACGTGGCGGAGAAGAGCTCGGTGATCTCGAAGCCGGGCGTCTCCACGTAGCGGTAGCCGTGGAGGCGGGCGAGCGCCGACGCGCGATCGTAGAGCGCGCGCATGCGGCTGCCCTGGGGAGGGAGCAGATCGAGCGTCCCTCGTGCCGGTCGCAGGTCCATCAGGCCACGTTCACCAGGAACGGGTTGGACGCGCGCTCCCGCCCCACGGTGCTCCGCGGACCGTGCCCCGGAAGGACGTCGTCGGCGTCGTCCAGCGTGAGGAACCATCGGAGGCTCGCCCGCATCGCCTCGGGCGAGGAGTTCGGGAAGTCGGAGCGGCCGATCGAGCCGGCGAACACGAGGTCGCCCGCGACCACGGTGGCGTCGGTCACGAAGCAGCAGTGCCCAGGCGTGTGCCCGGGCGTGTGGCGCACCCCGATCGACATCCCCGCGAACGACAGCTGGTCACCGTCGACGATGCGGCGCAGATCCTTCACGGGCTCGAGAGGGTTGTCGAACCCGGGGTTCCATCCTTCGATGTCGTCGAACGCGACGGCGTCGGCTTCGTGGACGAAGACGGGGAGGTCGTCGCCGGCGAGCACGCCCGCGGCGTAGGCGTGGTCGAGGTGCGCGTGCGTCAGGAGGATCGCCGTTGGTCGCCGCCGGGCGCGCTCCAGGACCGCTCGGAGCTCGTCCGGCTCGAAACCGGGGTCGACGAGCACCGCATCCTCGCTGCCATCGGCGCCGAGGAGCCAGCAGTTCGTGCCGAACGGGTTCCGGTCGAAGACGTCCTGGTACATCGGGCGCATGCTACCGGGCGACCCGGCGCGGCCGCCCCGACGGCTCCGCGCGGTGGCGCCGTACGCTGATCCCATGGAGCGACACGTCGTGCTCTACGACGAGGACTGTGGCTTCTGCCGGTGGTCGCTCGATCGGCTGCTCCGGTGGGACCGTCACGGCCGGCTCCGGGCCGCCCCGATCCAGGGCGAGGAAGGCGACCGGCTCCTCGCCGACCTCTCGCAAGAAGACCGGCTGGCCTCCTGGCACCTCGTCGCACCCGACGGGCGCCGGTACTCCGCCGGCGAGGCCGCCGGCCCTCTGGCTCGGCTCCTGCCGGCCGGCGCCCCCGTCGCCCTCCTGGCGGAGACGTTCCCTCGCACCGCCGACCGTCTCTACCGATGGGTGGCGCGGAACCGGGACTCGCTCGGCAGCCGACTCGGGGAAGAGGCGTGTGCCGTCGATCCGAGCAGGTGGCCTCGGCGATCTACGCCGAGCTGAGCGACGCACCGTCCAGCACCAACGTGAACGGACCGTCGTTGAGGAGCTCCACCTCCATCGTCGCGCCGAAGACCCCTCGTTGCACGCGCGCCCCACGGGCCTCCAGCTCCGCGGCGAGCGCCTCGACGCGCGCCGAGGCGATCGCAGGACCCTCCGCGTCTCCCCAGGACGGACGACGACCCTTCGAGAGGTCGGCGTAGAGCGTGAACTGGGAGACGACCAGGATCTCGCCCTCGACACCGGCGATCGGCAGGTTCGCCTTGCCCTCGTCGTCGGCGAACAGACGCAGGTTCACGATCTTCTCCGCCAGCCGGCCCGGCTCGTCGGCGGCGTCACCTTTCCCGACGCCGACCAGCAGCAGGTAGCCGCGTCCGATCTGGGCGACGCCCTCACCGTCTACCACCACGGACGCGCGGAGCACCCGTTGCAA
Organism: Actinomycetes bacterium; assembly: GCA_021155985.1. Lineage (GTDB taxonomy): Bacteria > Actinomycetota > UBA4738 > UBA4738 > HRBIN12 > JAJNBA01. Next base: position 10,210 of record JAJNBA010000030.1, on the reverse strand, counting down.
CAAGACCCTCATCCGGCATCCGACCGCTTCGCGACTACGTGGAACACATGCCGGTGCTTCGGTCCTTCGAAGGCCTCGCCGTCCTCCTCCTCCTCGACGAAGGACTCGAGCTCGAGCCCGTCGAACAGCGCACGAGCGGCGTCGACGTCGTGGAACGTCATCTCGGGATCGGACGCCCACGTGTCGCGGTCGCCGAACAGCTCGCCCGCGAAGCGTCCACCCGGGCGGAGCGACGCCCGGATGCGAACCCACAGGTCTGGGAACGCCTCCGGGGGCAGAACGGCAGGCTGAAGCTCGCGAACACGAGGTCCGTCGGGGGCAGATCGACGGCGTGCATCGGGGACACGACGGTGGTCGACCGCGCGGCCACGTCGTCCGTGTGCCGCGCGCGGAGACGCCGGATCGCGTCGGCCTGGGCGTCGATCGACAACACGTCCCAGCCTCGCTCCAGGGCCAGCGAGTCGGTTCCGTCGCTGCACCCGAGATCGACGGCGCTCCCCACCCGGCCTTCAGCGTCGAACGCCCGGAGAACCTCCGTCAGCACCTCCCGAGGTTCGCGACCTTCCTGGGCGTCGTGATAGCCGATCCAGTTCCCGGAGCCCACTCCCCTAGCTCGGGACGACGCGGTAGGCGTCATAGACGCTCTCCACCCGCTTCACCGCCGCGAGCAGGGACGAGAGGTGCGTCACGTCGGCCATCTCGAACGTGAACCGGAGGCGCGTGATGCGGTCCCGACCGGTGCTCGAAGTCGCCGCGAGGATGTTCACGTGGCTGTCGGACAGGACCGTCGCGACGTCGGAGAGCAGCCGCGTCCTGTCCAGCGCCTCCACCTGGATCGCCACCGAGAATGACGTGGGCTTGCCCTCCGCCCAGTCCACGTCGATGATCCGCTCCGGCTCGCGCCGCTGGAGCGTCCGGAGGTTGGGACACGTGTCGCGGTGGACCGAGACACCCTGGCCGCGGGAGACGAATCCCACGATCGCGTCCCCCGGCACCGGGGTGCAGCACCGTCCGAGCTTCACCCAGACGTCCCCCAGACCTCGCACCACGACGCCCTTCGAGATGTCGGGCTTCCCGATCCGCACGGGGCGGGCGAGTGGGACCTCCGTCACGTCCTCGTCCGGCGTCCCGGAGACCAGACGTGACATCCGCGCGACGATCGACTGCGGCGAGACGTGCCCCTCCCCGACCGCGACGTAGAGAGCCTCCAGATCCGGGTACTTCAGATCCTCCGCGACGCGCGCGATCGTCTCCTCGGATGCGAGCCGTTTGAACGTCTGGTCCTGCCTGCGGACGAACGTCTTGACGGCATCGCGTCCCGACTCCATCGCGTCCTCGCGGCGGCCTCGGCTGAACCACTGGCGGATCTTCGTCCTGGCCCGTGGCGTCTTCACGAACTGGAGCCAGTCCTGGCTCGGTCCCTCGCCCTGGGCCTTCGACGCGAGGATCTCGACGGTGTCCCCGGTGCGGAGCTCGTAATCGAGCGGGACGAGCTTCCCGTTCACCTTTGCCCCCACCGTGCGGTGGCCGACCTCCGTATGGATCGAGTACGCGAAGTCCACCGGCGTCGCGCTCTGCGGGAGGTTCTGCACGTCGCCCTTCGGCGTGAAGCAGAAGACCCGCCCGCCCGACAGGTCGATCCGCAGACCCTCCATGAACTCCTGTGGATCGGCCATGTCCTTCAGCCAATCCATCATCTGGCCGAGCCAGGCCATGTCCTGTGCTTCCCTCGAGGACTTGCTTCCCTCCTTGTAGCGCCAGTGCGCGGCGATGCCGAACACGGCCGTGCGGTGCATGTCTTGCGTCCGGATCTGGATCTCCAGTGGGATCCCCTTCGGCCCGACGACGGTCGTGTGCAACGACTGGTACATGTTCGACTTGGGCATCGCGATGTAGTCCTTGAAACGACCCGGGATCGGCTTCCAGAGCGCGTGGACGGCCCCGAGCGCTCCGTAGCAGTCGCGCAGCGAGGGCACCAGGACGCGGAGACCGACGAGGTCGTGGATCTCGTTGAACTCCTTGCCGCGGATCACCATCTTCTCGTAGATGGAATAGAGGTGCTTCGGGCGACCCTCGACGTCTGCTTTGACACCGAGCTCTTTGAGCTTGGCCCGGAGGGCCTCTTTGACGCCCTCCAGGAGTTGCTGCCGCTCTCCCCTGCGACTCTCGACGAGGTTCGCGATCTCACGGTAAGGACCCGGGTTGAGCGTCTTGAACGCGAGGTCCTCGAGCTCCCACTTCAGCTCCTGCACGCCGAGGCGGTTCGCGAGCGGCGCGTGGATCTCGAGCGTCTCGTTCGCGATCTTGCGTTGGCGCTCCTCCGACAGTGGTGCGAGCGTCCGCATGTTGTGCAGCCGGTCGGCGAGCTTGACGAGCAGCACCCGGATGTCGCCGGCCATGGCCACGATCATCTTGCGGACGTTCTCTGCTTGGGCGAGCTCGCCGCTCCGGAACTCGAGCTTGTCGAGCTTCGTGAGGCCATCGACGATCCGCGCGACCTCGTTGCCGAACCCGTCCTCGATGTCCCCGAGCCCGACCTCCGTGTCCTCGACGGTGTCATGGAGGAGAGCCGCCGTGAGCGTCGTGGTGTCCAGCTTCAGGTCGGCGAGGATCCCGGTCACGGCCACCGGGTGCTCGACGTAGGGCTCCCCCGAGAGGCGGAACTGGCCCTCGTGAGCCTCCTCCGCGTACCGGTAGGCTCGTTCGAGCAGCTTCGTGTCGGCCTTGGGGTTGTAGGAGCGGACCTTCTTCAGGACAGGGGCCAGGCTGTTGGGGGGTCCTTGCTCGCCCCGTCGGAGCCGCGGCCGCGGGATCCCCGGGAGCAGTCGGCCGCGCTCGGGCGCGACTGGCTGCGGCTCTTCGTCCACCCGCTCGACCGGTACGTCCTGCTCGGTGCTGCCCACGCTCGCCTCCTGCACCAAGTGTAGGGGACGCCGTCAGTGGGGCTCGAAAGCGCAGCGATGGGCCCGAGTCGGGCTCAGTACTGGATGAACGTGTGGACCTCGTAGTCCTCGAGCTTCGAGCGCCCCTTCAGGAACTCGAGCTCGATCAGGCACGAGATCCCGCGGATCACCCCTCCACAGCGTTCCACGAGCGATGCCGCAGCCTGCGCCGTCCCGCCGGTGGCCAAGACGTCGTCGACGATCAGGACGCGCTCGCCCTTCTCGATCGCGTCACGGTGGAGCTCGAGCGTGGCCGTTCCGTACTCGAGCGCGTACTCCTCGGACGCCGTCTCCCAGGGGAGCTTGCCCTGCTTGCGGATCGGCACGAATCCGGCGTTGAAGTGGTACGCGACCGGGGCCGCGAGGATGAAGCCTCGGGCCTCGATCCCGACGACCTTGTCGACGGTGCCCCGCCCGAAGTGGACGACGATCAGGTCGATGATCGTCGACATCGCGTCGGCGTGCGCCAGGATCGGCGTGATGTCCTTGAAGACGATGCCCGGCTCCGGGAAGTCGGGGACGTCCCTGATCAGCGCCTTGATCTGCTCGATCTCCACGACGTCACCTCCGCTTGCGCTTGGCCGGCGGCTTGCGCCGCTTCGACTTCTGTCCGGGTCGCCCCGTCGTCGCGGTCCGGGCGGTCGCGCGGACGGCGGCAGCCTCGCCGGTGCTCGCGCCGGGGGTGGCCGCCGGAGCGGCCGTCGCCCGCCGCGCCACTACCCGTTCCCGGTCCGTGAGCTTCTGCTCGAGCTGTCGGAATCGCGCCTCTCGCTTCTTCAGCACCGCGAGGAGCGGCGCGGCGAGGAAGATCGACGAGTACACGCCGATCGCCGTGCCGATGAACATCGCGAACGCGAAGTCCTTGAGCGTCTCGCCGCCGAAGAGCAGCAGGGCCAGGATCGGGAGCAGGACCACGAGGGACGTGTTCACCGATCGCATCAGCACCTGGTTGAGGGAGAGGTCGATCGTTCCGTCCGAACCGAGCCTCCCCACCAACGACTGCGTCTCGAGGTTCTCCTTGATCTTGTCGTAGATCACGACCGTGTCGTAGAGGGAGAACCCGAGGATCGTGAGCACCGCGATCACGGTCTCCGGCGTCACCTCCCGTCCCGTCAGCGCGTACACCCCGACCGTGATCACGACGTCGTGGATCAGCGCGATGATCGCCCCGATCGCCATCTTCAGCTCGAACCGGAGCGTGATGTAGCCCATGATCGCGGCCAGCACGATCACCAGTCCGATCGCGGCCTTCCGGGAGATCTCCCCGCCCCACGTCGGACCGACGTCCTCGATGTTCACCTCCACCGGCTGGATGCCCGCTTGCTCGGCGAGCTCCCGACGGATCACCTCCGACTCGCTGATCCCTTCGCCGGTGAGCGATGGGGTTCGGATCGACACCGCCTCGTCGTTCACGATCTGGATCTCGGCACCGTCGATCCCCTGCTCCTCGAGCGTCGCCTGCACCTGCTCGGCGTCGACCGGCCGCGCGAACGTGTACGTGATGCGCGCGCCCCCCTCGAAGTCGATCGAGAAGTTCAGGTCCCCGAAGAGGAGGCCCGCGAGCGAGACGGCGACGAGCAGTCCCGAGATCGCGAACCAGCGGTTCCGGAGCTCCACCCAGGGCACGTGCGGGATCGAGTGACCGCGGTAGGTATCGAGCGCGTGTCGGACGTTCACAGACCCGCCCCCTGCCGCGCGGCTTCACCGGCGATCCCGCTGGTGAGACCGAAGCCACGGAGGTTCACGAGCTTCTCGTTCTTGGCGATCAGGAAGACCGTCGGCCGTTTGAAGAACCACACGACGAACAGATCGAGCAGGGTCGCCACACCCAGCGTCAGTGCGAACCCGCGAACGGAGCTGACAGCTGTCAGGTACAGGACCGCGGCGGCGAGCCCGGTCACGATGTCGGCGGCGACGATCGTCTTGTACGCGCGGGCGAACGCCGGCTGGACCGCGGCGCGTGGCGACTTGCCCGAGCGGACCTCGTCCTTCAGCCGTTCGAAGAAGACGATGTAGGAGTCGGCGGTGACGCCGAGCGAGATCACGAGCCCCGCCACGCCCGCGAGCGAGAGCGCGTACCCGAACTGTTCACCCGCGATCGAGATCAGCGCCACGGCGAGCGCGGCCCAGATCGTCATACCGAACCACGCGACGACCCCGAGGAGCCGGTAGTAGAAGAGCAGGTAGAGGAACAACAGGACGAGGCCACCCGCTCCGGCGAGGATCCCCTGCTCCAACGACTCCTCGCCGAGGGTCGGGCTCACCGTCCGCACCGACTGCCTCGTCAGCTCCACGGGGAGTGCGCCCGCGTTCAGCTGCGTCGCGAGGTCCTTCGCCTCCTGTTCCGCGAACCCGCCGGTGATCTCGCCGACCCCACCGGTGATCGCCGACTGCACCGTGGGCGATGAGATCACCACCCGGTCCACGACGATCGCGATCTGGTTCGTAGGTTCCGGCGCGCCGACGGCCGCCGTGGTGGCCTCCGAGAACCGTTCGGCGCCGTCGCCGTCCAGCTGGAAGTTCACGGTCCAGTCGGAGGTACCGAGCTGACTCTGATTGATCACCGCGGACGCGCTGTCGAAGTCCTCTCCGGTGATCACGGTCGGACCGAGGACGAACTTCGCCACCTGCCCCTGCCCGATCGGTCCCGGGTAGACGACCTCCTCGTCTTCCAGGGCATCGTGGGCGCATCGTGGGCGATCGCGCTCCTCCTGCGTGCCGCAGGTGACGGGCCGTGGGTCGGAAGCAGGGACGATCTCGAGCACGGGTCGCTCCTCCAGGCGCGCCGTCTCCCCGATCACGCGGAGCAGTCGCTCCTGACCCGACTGGCGCTGGAGGTCGACCGCTTCATCCCGGCGCACCGAGCAGCCCAGCTGCTCACCCACCGAGCTCACGACGCAGAACCGCTCCTCCTCGTGCACGATCTCGATCGCGTCGAGCGCCCCGTCGGCATCCTCGCGGGAGCCGAGTTCGCACGGCAGCGGCTCGGCCTCGGAGAGATCGAGATCCGCGAACGTGGCCGGTGATGGGGAGGGCGACGCGGAGGCGGACGGGGACGGGGTTGCACTCGGAGATGCGGACAGCGATGGTGTCGGGGTCGGCGAGGGCTCGGGTGGGGCCGGGAGGATGCAATACGAACGTTCGGTGACCCTGACCTCGAGCGCATCCTTCGCGTCTTCAGCCTTCGCACGCGTCTCGAAGCACCGGATCCGCTCGCCCGTCGCCTGTGTGAGGCAGTACGCGCTCGCGGCGGGTGAGGGGCCGGCGGAGGGCGACGCCGTTGCACTCGGGCTCGGCGTGGCGGACGTGCTGGACGTCGGTTCCGGCTTCGGGCCGACCTGGACACCGGCGAGGAACGAGTCGGCCTGTGCCCGGCTCGAGAAGCACTCGATCTCCTCGCCTTCCCCGTCGACGACGCAGACCTCGGAGGGCTGGTCCTGTACCTCGAGGCTCTCGAGGACGTCTCGAACGTCGTCCTCAGACTCGGAGCACCCGTGGATCAGGTCTTCACCTTCCAGACAGAAGAGGTCGGCTGTTCGCCGGCGCACCGTCGCGTCGGCGCTGCCCGGGATCTGTACCTCGATCGTGTTCCCCGACAGCGCGATGTCGGGTTCACCCACCCCGAACGCGTCCACCCGGTTCCGGATGTTCTCGAGGGCCTGCTCCATGACGTCTTGCGGCGTCTCCTCGGGGGCGGTCAGGATCACGGACGCGCCGCCTTGGAGGTCGAGTCCGAGCGTGGGGCGCAGGCTCCCACCGAGGAATCCCACCGCGGAGGCAGCCACGAGGACCAGGACGAAGATGATGGACGCCCAGAGGGCGCGATTGCGTCTCACGCCAGCTCTGCCCCGTTGATCACCAGTCGGAAACGGGCATCGAGCAGCTCCGCGGCGTGACGACAGAGCTGCATGCGTCCGAGGAAGATCTCGAAGTACTCCATGACCTTGCTGATGTCGGTGTCGATCGTCAGCTCAAGGCTGACGGTGCGGGGTCCGGAGTCTACCGAGAGGAAGGAACGCTCGACGGCGTGGTTCACCCGATCGTGAACGTCCAACTCGATCCGACCGGACCTGCGCACGCGGCTCCTGTGGACGTCCGACTTGTCGGCGAGGATCACGGCGGCGGAGATCGGTGACACGGCGACCCCTTCCGTCTCCTCGTGGTTCGCGATCGCGGCGAGGATCGGCATCAGATCCGAGCCGTGCACCGCGTCTCGGAGCGATTGGTAGACGAGGATGGCGCCGGTCTGCCCGTGCGCGTCACGGGCGAGCGAGTTCCCCACGTCGTGCAGGTACCCGGCGACCGACGCGAGCGTGGCCTCCCGCTCCGTGAAGTCGAGGCGACTCAGCACCTGGTAGGCGATGCTGGCGACGAGGTTCGCGTGACGGAAGCCGTGCTCGGTGTAGCCCATCGCCTCCATCACGCGGTCGGCGGACGCGATGTAGAGGGAGAGCTCCTCGCTCCCCTGGACGTCTTCGAGCGTGACGGTTGCCCGATCCCGAGGTCCGGCGGGCGTGGGTGCAGGATGGGTGGGGACCGGCTCCACCGGCATCCGGGGAGCCGGCTCGTCGGGTTCACGAACCGCCGCTGCAGGGTCTTGAGGATCGCGAGGCTGGACCGGGTCGCTCACGAGCCGGGCTCGGCGCCTTCCACCTCGTCCTCGAACTCGTCGTCGTCGGCCAGGCGCGTCGCGACGGCGGCCCGGGCGAGCCTGATCTCCACGCCCGGGGCGACCTCGACCGTCACGATGCCGTAATCGTCGTCGATCTCGGTGATCGTGCCGTAGATCCCCGCCGTGGTCACGATGTCGTCGCCCACCTCGATCGACGATTGCATCTCCATCTGGGCCCGGCGGCGCTGGTTCTGGGGACGGATCAGCAGGAAGTAGAAGACGACACCGATGAGCAGGAGCGGGAGGAGGCTCACGATGGCGTTCGGCTGCGCCTGAGCTTGAGCGAGGATGGCGAGCATGCAGACCTCCATTGAGGGGACGAGGGAGTCTACCTCGACCCTCTACAGCGGCAGGGTGCCGGGGACCGAGGTGCCCAGGTGGCGGTACGCGTGCTCGGTGGCGACACGCCCGCGTGGCGTTCGGCGGAGGAAACCCAGCTGGAGGAGGTAGGGCTCGACGACATCCTCGACGGTGTCCGTCTCTTCGCCGACCGCCGCCGCGAGCGTCGACAGGCCGACCGGCCCGCCCCCGAACTTGTCGATCAGCGTGGCGAGGATCGAATGGTCCAGCCGGTCGAGCCCCTGGTCGTCCACCTCGAAGACCTCGAGCCCCGCCGCGGCCACCTCGAGCGTGACGGAGCCGTCGTGTCGCACCTCGGCGAAGTCCCGCACCCGTCGGAGGAGCCGGTTGGCGATCCGCGGCGTGCCGCGCGAGCGCCGGGCGATCTCCGCGGCCGCGTCGCCGTGGACGGGGACCGTGAGGATCCCGGCCGAGCGCATCACGATCTTGGCCAGGTCGTCCGCAGAGTAGTAGTCGAGGCGGGGCGAGAAGCCGAACCGCTCCCGGAGCGGGAGCGTCAGCCGCCCCGGCCGGGTGGTCGCGCCCACGAGCGTGAACCGCGGCAGCTCCAGCCGGATCGAGCGCGCCGTCGGCCCCTTCCCGAGGACCACGTCCAGGTTGAAGTCCTCGAGCGCCGGATACAGCACTTCTTCCACCGGCCTCGGCATCCGGTGGATCTCGTCGACGAACAGGACATCGCCGTGTTCCAGGTTCGTGAGGATCGCCGCGAGGTCGCTGGGACGGTCGAGCGCCGGTCCCGACGTCGGTTGGAACCCCGCACCCATCTCGTGGGCCACGATCCGCGCGAGCGTCGTCTTCCCGAGGCCGGGAGGGCCGCTGAAGAGGAGGTGATCCACGCCCTCGCCACGCTTGCGCGCGCCATCGATCAGGAGATGGAGCTGCTCCTTCACGCGCTCCTGGCCGACGAACTCGTCGAGCGTGCGGGGGCGCAACGCGATGTCGAACTCGCGATCCTCCTCGGTGAGGGCGTCGGGGTCGACCGGACGGTCGGCCGCCTCCGGCATCCGGATCGTCTCGTCTTCGGTCATCAACGGCCCACCTTCTGCAGCGCCTCACGCAAGATGTCGTCGGCCTCGCGGCCGTCGGCCTCGATCCCGCGCATCGCCTCGCCGGCCTCCGTGGCGGTGAGCCCGAGCGACAAGAGCGCGTCGCGGACGTCGGCCATCGGTCCCTCGGAAGGAAGCTCGGCGTCGCCGCCGAGCTTCTCGGCCAGGTCGAGCACGACCCGCTGCGCGACCTTCTTCCCGACGCCCGGGACCACGGTGAGCGAAGCCGCGTCGCCGTTCACGATCGCGCGGGTCAGCGCGGCGGGGCGCAGGACGGACAGGAACGCGAGCGCGACCTTCGGACCGACACCCGTCACGCCGGTGAGCAGGTCGAAGAGATCCCGTTGGTCGACCGCGGAGAACCCGTACAGCGTCATCGAGTCCTCGCGCACGACCATCCGGGTGTGCAGCCGCGTCGTCTTCCCCACCGCGGGGAGCTTCGCCACGACGGAGGTGGGAACGAGGACGTCGTAACCGATACCGGCGACGCCGATCACCACCCGAGTGGCGCCCTTCTCCACGACCTCACCGTCGAGGAACGAGATCACCGCGACCCCGATCGGGCGAGACCCCGCATGCGCGCTCCCACGAGATGGGTGAGCGCCACGGCGACGGCGTCGGCGGCGTCCGCCTGCAGTGGCGCGTCCCGCAATCCGTGCACCCGGACCAACGCCCGCCGCACCTGCGCCTTGTCGGCGTTGCCCATCCCGGTCACCGCGATCTTCACCTCGTTGGGACCGTACTCGGTGACCGGCAGGCCCGCGTCGGCCGCCACGACCATGATCGCCCCTGTGGCACGGGCCACGGTGAGCGCGCTCACCTGGTTCTTGTTCCAGGCCACCCGTTCCAGGGCCAAGGACGCGGGCCGGTGAACGGAGACGGCTTCCCGTACGGCGACGCAGATCTGTCGGAGACGCTCCGACTCGTCCATACCCGCCGCGGTGGAGACGGCGCCGGCCCAGACCAGGGCCGCCTTCCTCCCGCTGCCCTCGACGACGGCGAGGCCAAGCCTGGCAAGGCCGGGGTCCACGCCGAGCACGCGACTCTCGAACATCCGTTCGCCCGAGTCTAGGGTGGCGGGCGCAGCTGGGCAATCATCCCTACGATCGCTCGGTGACGTCGGTCGAGGACCTCGAGCGCCGCTACCACCCCAACGTCGTCGACGAGCATGAGCTCTTCGACCGGATGAT
>JAJNBA010000029.1:15405-43540 GCA_021155985.1 Actinomycetes bacterium | reverse complement strand
CCTGGAGAACGCCGGGATGCTGCCATCCGGTCCGATACCGTGCTGGCCGCTTGACGACGCGCGGGTGATGGCGGACAACTGCCGGGGACCCTGGCACCGGAGGGCATCCGCTGGAGATCGAACAGACCGACGAGCAGCCAACCCTCGGTGGGTTGCGCCGCGAGATCGAGGAGCTCCGAGTCTCTCGGGAACGACTCGCGCTGGCCGCCGATGCGGAACGTCGCGGCATCGAGCGGGCGCTGCACGAGGGCGTGCAGCAGGATCTGGTGGGGCTCGCGGCCAACCTCGAGGTTGCCGCGGGCTCGGTGGACTCCGATCCCGCGGCGGCGAAGGCGCTCCTCGACGAGCTGCAGCGCGAAACGCGGCGGGCGTTGACGGAGATGCAGGAGCTCGCCAACCGGATCTTCCCTCCGCTGCTCGATGGGGGCGGGCTGGTCCCCGAGCTCCGCGCGGCGGCGAGCCGCGCCGGCGTGCCGGTGCAGCTCGTCGCCGACGTGCACGTCTCCGTACCGTCGGAGCTCGCCGGCGCCGTCTACTTCTGCGCCCTCGACGCGTTCGAGCGCGCGCCGGCCGGCACTTCGGTGATGGTGAGCGTCCGAGGCGATGAGGCCGGGCTCGCATTCGAGATCGACGTGGACGGCGACCTGGGATCGGAACGCCGCGCCCCGCATGATCGCGTCGAAGCGCTCGGGGGTCGGGTGACGATCACCGCGGGGAGCGACCGGACCACCGTGTCTGGATCCCTGCCGGTCTCGCGATGACGCTAGTCGCTCTCGGCCAGGTAAAGGATCACGGCCTTGACCCTCTTGTTGACCGACGGCTCCCACGTGAGCCCGAGCTTGAGGAAGATCGCATGGATCACCTTCTCGACCGACCGCTCGGCGAGGAAGAGGGACTCACCGATCGCCGCGTTGCTCTTGCCAGCCGCCATCTCGCTCAGGACGTCGCGTTCGCGTGCGGTCAGGCTCTTGAGTGGCGACCCCTCGCCGCGAGCGTCCTCCGCGACGAGCGCCTCCACGACCTTCGGGTCGATCACCGAGCCGCCGTTCACCACCGCGCGGATCGCGGACGCGAGCTCGCCGGGATCCTTGATGCGCTCCTTGAGGAGATAAGAGCGTCCGGCGCTTCCACCCTCGAGGAGGGCGAGGGCGTAGCTCGGCGTCGCGTACTGGCTCAGCACGACGACGCCCACGTCGGGGTGGCTGGTGCGGAGCCGCTCCGCGGCCTGGATCCCTTCGTCGCTGTTGCCGGGCGGCATGCGGATGTCGGTGACGACCACGTCCGGACGCTCCGCCTCCACCGCAGCGAGCAAGGAGTCGAGGTCGTCACACACCGCCGCGACCTCGATGTCGGGATCGGTCTCGAGCAGCCGCCGCACCCCTTCGCGCACGAGGAGATGATCGTCGGCGATCACCAGCCGGATCGGCATGGCGCGAGGATACGCCCGTGACCAGAGTCCTCGTCGTCGACGACAACGACCGGAACAGGAAACTCGCCCTCGACGTCCTGAGCGCCGCGGGGTTCCGGACGTTCGGTGCGGCGACGGCCGCGCAGGGGATCGCGCTCGCGCGGGAGCACGTGCCGGACGTGATCCTGATGGACCTCCGGCTTCCCGACATCGACGGCGTGGAAGCCACGCGGAAGCTCATGGCACACGAGCGAACGGCGCTCATCCCGGTGGTCGCGATGAGCGCATCGCCGCTCGAAGGGAGCGAAGACTGGCTGGAGGAAGCAGGCTTCGCCGGATGGCTCGAGAAGCCTATCCACGTGACCACGTTCCCCGAGCAGGTCCGCCGCTATGGGGCAGCGGGCTCGGACTGACGAGGTCGAGGGGAAGTACCGTGCTAGCACCCCCATCCAAGGACGGTTGGCCTGGTGGGCCGAGACCATCGCGCTCCGTAGCCTCTAGACGGAACGGCTCGACGGTGTGAACATCGCCGGGCACCGGACGACCCAGCAGTTCTGAGCGGAAGGGGACATCACATGCGAAGGCTCGTGATCGGTGGCGCACTCGGGGTCTTTCTCCTCTCGGTCGTGCTCGTTGCCTGCGGCGGCTCGACCACCGGCTCGTCCGGCGACCAGGCCAGGCGATTCCAGGACATGTGGGAGATCGACAAGATCGAGAAGGACTTCCACCGCGCTCAGACGCAGAAGAACATCGATCTGATGGTGAGCCTGTACGCCCCCAACGCCACGATGACGGTGGGTCAGGGAGCGACCGCGTCGGGGCTGGAGGAGATCCGGCGATTCTGGTCGGAGGAGGCAGCGCCCTTCAAGGATGAGAACAACTGGATGTCGGATCACCCGGCGTACAAGTTGGAGATCACGGTCAACGGCGACCGAGGCACGCTGCACTTCGAGTGCCATTACGTCGACATCGATACCGGTGAGATCGTATCGGCCACGACCGCCGACTTCGATGTAGCCCGGATCGACGGGAAGTGGCTGATCACGAACATGGTCGGCGGGACGACCGTCTTGGAAGTCTGAGATCTTGGTTGAGGAGCGGACGTCGCGGGGCGTTCGGGAGGGGCGACAACGGATCGGCGATCCGATCGTCCGGGCCGTCGCTCGCCTACCGGTCAACGTCAGGACGAAGCTGCTGATCGCGTTCGTCGGCACATCGCTGCTGCTGGTCGCGGTCGGCCTGTTGGGGCAACGCGTGCTCGGGCAGTCGAACGACCGCGTCGCGAGCGTCGGGCCACTCCAAGAACGGGCCGTCCAGTACAGCCAGCTCCAGGCCCAGGCCAAGTACGTCCGGGCCGTCCTGTCGGTGAACGTCGCAACCGACTTCAGCACCGTCTGGCCGGACACAGCACCCCCACAACTCAAGGGGAAATACTCGCTCGCGGCCGACCTCTTCGCCCTCGACGCGGCCCGTCGGATCTCGTCGGGGACTGCCGAGGATCAACTCCTGTTCACGCCGCCTCGGGAGGACCAGGCGATCCTGGACGGGATCAAGAGCAAGGCCGACGAGCTCTCGGCGTTGCTCCTGGAGGAGGTCATCCCTCTCTACGAGCAGGCGACGATCTCGAACGAGAACGAGGAGATGCGGCCGCACCGGGCGCACGCGGAGGGACTCGCGAGCGATCTCCAACAGGAGGCCTCCAGGCTCGCGAACAGGACCACCGACGAGATCGACCGCCTGATCGCCCGGAACAAGAGCTCCTTCGAGAGCTCCCGGACGTTGTTCATCGGCGTCGCGGCGGGCGCGCTCGTCCTCGCCCTGCTCCTCGGAGTCATCCTGTCGTGGTCGCTGATCGGCCCGATCCAGCAGATCGACACCCGGCTCGCCTCGATCGCGTCGGGCGACTTCTCCGGCACCGTGGAGGTCGAGAACCGGGACGAGCTGGGCGCGTTGGGCGCCAACGTCAACCGGATGAACGACGAGCTTCGGCGCCTCTACACCGAGCTGGAGACCGCGAGCCAGCACAAGTCCGAGTTCCTGGCCAACATGTCCCACGAGCTCCGGACGCCCCTGAACGCGATCATCGGTTTCTCGCAGGTGTTGCGTGACGAGATGGTCGGCTCGGTGAACGAGAAGCAGGCGGAGTACCTCGACGACATCATCTCCTCGGGGAACCATCTGCTCTCGCTGATCAACGATGTTCTCGACCTCTCCAAGGTCGAAGCCGGGCAGGTCGAGCTCGAGGTGCACCCGTTCTCCCTCCGGGAGGCGCTCGAGCGCGGCGTGGTGATGGTGCGCGAGCGAGCGACGGAGGACGGGGTCCGGGTCGCGTTCGCCGCCGATCCGGAGGTCGACGTGGTCGACGGCGACGAGCGACGGATCAAGCAAGTCATCTTCAACCTGCTCTCGAACGCGGTGAAGTTCACGCCCGCGGGTGGGGAGGTCGATGTGAGCGCGACGCGGGCCAACGGCGAGGTCAGGGTCTCCGTCGCCGATACCGGTCCGGGCGTCGCTCCCGAGGATCGCGAGCGGATCTTCGAGGAGTTCCAGCAGAGCGAGTCTGGCGTCGCGCAGCGCGAGGGGACCGGCCTCGGCCTCGCGCTCTCGAAGAGGTACGTGGAGCTCCACGGCGGACGGATCTGGCTCGAGAGCGAGCTCGGCCGCGGAAGCACCTTCACGTTCGCGTTGCCCGCGAGGTCGAGCACCTCATGACGGGCGAGCAGATCCTCGTGGTCGAGGACAACGAGAAGAACATGAAGCTGTTCCGCGACGTCCTGGCTGCGACCGGCTTCCGAACGCTGAAGGCGACGACGGGCGGCGAGGCGGTCGCCATGGCGTCCGAGCACACCCCGGATCTCGTGCTGATGGACATCCAGCTCCCGGACCTCGACGGCGTCGAAGCGCTCCGTCGATTGCGGGCGGACGAGCGCACGGCGAGGATCCCCGTCCTCGCGCTGACCGCGCAAGCGATGCGTGGCGATCGCGAGCGGTTCCTGGCGGAGGGCTTCGACGGCTATCTGTCGAAGCCCGTGAACGTGCGGGAGCTGATCGTGGTCGTTCGGGAACACTGCGAGGGACGGGTCGGATGAGCGGCGACGCCCGGATCCTGGTCGTGGACGACGTTGCTCCGAACGTGCGGTTGCTCGAAGCCGTGCTCGTGCCGCGCGGCTACGACGTCGTCTCCGCGACCGACGGCGACAGCGCGCTCGAGCTCGTCGAGTCGGCCAAGCCGGACCTCGTGATGCTCGACGTCGTGATGCCGCAGCCGGACGGGTACGCGGTGTGCCGCAGGATCCGGGAGAACGAGGACACCGCGATGTTGCCGGTGATCATGATCACGGCGAGCACATCGGAGAGGACCGAGGCGATCCAGGCGGGTGCCGATGATCTGATCGCCAAACCGTTCGACCAGGACGAATTGCTCGCGCGGGTACGGTCGCTCCTGCGGATCAAGCGCTACCACGACACGATCACGTTGCAGGCCACGGAGCTGACCGAGCTGAACCGAACGCTCGAGGAGCGGGTGCAGACCCAGGTCGTGGAGCTCGAGCGGGTCCGCAAACTCCGGCGGTTCCTCTCCCCGCAGCTCGTCGACGCGATCGTCTCGTCGGGCGACGACGCGATCCTTCGCAGCCATCGCCGCATGGTCGCGATGCTCTTCGCCGACCTCCGCGGATGGACCAACTTCGTCGACGCGGTCGAGCCCGAGGAGCTCATGCACGTGCTCGGGGAGTTCCACCGTGTGATCGGCCGTCTGGTGCAACGCTTCGATGCGACCGTGGGGTTCCTCGAGGGCGACGGGGTCCAGCTCTTCTTCAACGACCCCCACGAGGTTCCCGACGCCTCGCTCCGGGCGGTCCGGCTGGCGTGCGCGCTCCGGGAGGAGATGGCGGAGCTGACGCCGGCATGGCGGAAACGCGGCTACGAGCTGGATCTGGGTGCCGGCATCGCGCTCGGCTACGCGACGTGCGGCGAGGTCGGGTTCGAGGGTCGCTCCGACTACGCGGCGATCGGAGCGGTGACCAACCTCGCGTCTCGGCTCGCCGACGAAGCGACGGCCGGCCAGGTCCTGATCACCCAGCGTCTGCACGCGGAGGTCGAGGAAGACGTCGAGGTGGAACCCATCGGTGAGCTCACGCTCAAGGGCTTCCGGAGGCCGGTACCGGCATTCAACGTGATCGCCGTTCGCGAGCCGGCGGACGTGTCCGCCCTGCAGGGTTCCTGAGGCGCGGTCCGACCGCGACGGATCTCCCTCCCCCCACTCCGAGTCGTTCAGATCCTCCTGGCGATCCAGTCGTGCACGATGGGGACCAAGGCGATGACGAATACCGTCACGATGCCCACCGCGTGGATGACGATGTTCATCTGCACGCCCGCGTCTCCCGCGTCGCCGACCTGCCGGAGTGAACGCGGCGCTATTCGTCTCGATCGTGTGGCTCAGCTGGCCGCCGGAGACGATGGTCGAGGCGTGACGCCCGCCGAGGCGCGAAGGGAGAGGGACCCAGCCTTCTCCGCTGTGTGAGGGAGTGGAGACCTTCCAGGCGTGACGAAGGGACCGGACTTGGCTGCAACGAGCGCCGCCCAAATGGCCGTGGCGGCCTCGCACCTGAGCTCGAACCCCCCCGCGAACGTACGGGGAATGACCGACACGCGCCGGACGGAAGCGACGCTAGGGTCGATGGACGGCGATGATCGGAGGAGCCATGGCACGCGGATCCAGCTCGCGCAGGTTGATCAGAGCGTTGGCAGTGGCGGGGGTGTTGCTCCTGTCGGTCGCGGGTCCCGCGTCGGCGCAGGACGACGGTTCGCGCGATGACGAGAACGACCAGGTCGTCCTCACCGGACAACTTCTGATCGAGACGGACCGGACCGTGGACACGGCCGTGATCTTCAACGGCCCGGCGACGATCGAGGGGACCGTCCGAGAAGACCTGTTCGTGATGAACGGCGACACCGAGATCTCGGGCACGGTGAACGGCGACGTGGTGGTGTTCAACGGCGACGTCGCGGTGCGATCCGGCGCCGAGATCGGCGGCGACCTCGTCACCCAGAGCACTCCGCAGGTTGAGGACGGCGCGACGATCCGTGGCTCGCAGACCAATATCGCGACGAAGTTCGACTACGACATAGGAGCCGTCGCGGGCCGTTTCGTGTGGTGGCTCGGCTACACGGTCTCGGTGCTGATCCTCGGTCTCCTGTTGCTGGCTTTCGCGCCGCACCTGGACGAGGCCGTCGTCGAGACGATCCGGGCTCGGTTGGGTTCGAGCATCGGGTGGGGCGTCGCCCTCTTCTTCCTGCTGCCCATCGCCGCGGTGATCCTGCTCGTGACGGTCGTGGGGATCCCACTGGGACTGTTCGTGCTCTTCGCGCTGGGTCTGATCTACACGATCGGGTACACCGTGGCGACCCACGGAGTCGGGCGTTTGGTGATGCGGACCTCCTCGAGGTACGTCGCATTCCTCGTCGGTCTGGTGATCCTTCGGGCACTCGCGCTGATCCCCGTGGTCGGGGGACTCCTCTGGCTGCTCGCGAGCGTGTGGGGACTCGGGTTGCTCGCCGTCGCGATCCGCGCTGGGCGCACGCCTCGGACCGTCACGACCGCCGGCGCACCGCCGCCGATGCCCGTCGCAAGCTGACCCCGCTGCGGTTCCAACCGCGCTGGTCCGATCTGGCGAGGTGGAACGCGGTGGAGCGCGGCGACGAAGAGAGACGGGAGGTTGACATGGACGGCCAAGGGCACGGCTCTCCCGTCACGCCTGGGTTCGAGTCCGATGCGCAGCATGTCTCGAGAAGGTTCATCGGGCTCGTGAAGGCACGCGAAGTCCGACTGACCGGTTCCGCTGCAGGATTCGTCGCAGCCGGAGCGAACCTGTCGGTCCTCAATGGAGGGTGCGGTCCGGTCCTGACGAGAGGGAGAGTCACGATCCGAGACGGCGGGCTGCGGCCCCCGTGATCGCGAAGGGCGACGCATCGATCGAGAACGGTGGCACGCAAGCCATCCTCGCGGCAGGGCGAGCCACGATCGGCGGGAAAGCCTTCGTCGGCGTCGTCGCGTCGCCGAAGGTCCCGATCGAGCAGGGTGGGCGAGTGCTGCTGAGTTCGCCGATGTCTCTCGCCGTGGGAGTCGGCATCGGGTCGGGGGTGTGTTGCTCTCTCGTCTGATGCGAAGGTAGTCGCGAAACGAGGGTCGTTCAGCCGCGGTCGCGGAGAGCTCGCTCCAACTCGTCGAGGTGCTCACCTCGGTGCTCGCCTCGGGCGGGATAGATGGGGCTGTCCGCGTCGAGCGGAGCCATCCGGCCAGGGGCGGCTCGGCCCACGCGTGCATCCGTCTCCTCGGCGATCGCATCGCGAGTTCGGCTGCCGCCCTCGGTGCGATGGCGTGGATGACCGGGCGGGTCGAATCGGTGAGCCAGTCACCCTCCGGTTCGGCGTCCGTCGGGACCCGAGGCTCCCCCCGATCGATCTTGTCAGCGAAGACGAGCACCCGGTTGCGAAGGCCTACGGCCTTCCTCATGGGGACCCTAGTCCTCAGGCGCCGTCTGCCGACCCAGCCTGGCGATGCCGGGCGGGCCTCGTGCGGAGGTGGCGAGTCGCCTCCACGACCCAGCCACCCAAGGCGGTGGCGATGACGAGCGCCATCCCAGAGGATCCGCGCAGCGACAGTCCCAGTCTGCCCGCGACCGTGCCGACGACCCCGAGGACGGCCAACCCGAACGCCATCGCCAGTCCTGCCCGTGCCAGCAGATCCCCAGGTGCCAGCGCGACGGACCAGCCGACCCCCACGATCGCGAGCAGGGCGGCGAGCGCGAACGCGTCGACGACGATGTCACTCGCGCCCGATGGTGCTGCCGGCTCGATCACGCCGGAAGGGCCTTGCATCACGAACACGCCAGGTTGCACCTCCGGATTCGGGGGCGCTCGCCGCCCCTCGTTGAAGGCACTGAGGAACAACACGATCGGATCTTGGACGAGCACCTCGGCCATGAGCTCACGCGCGGCCAGGGCACGACGATTGGGCGCCGGGTTCAGCAGCTCGCCCTCGGGATCCCCCTGGAGGAAACGAAGCTCTCTCAGCGTGCCGGGGAACACGTAGACGTCATCGACGAACGACGGTGGTACGCCGGCACGGAGTATGTGGTCGGGGAACACGATCTGCGGGAGAGAGGTGATGTAGACGACGGGGCGCTCCTCCCCGGTGGAGGCGAGATACCGGCCGGCGGCGAGGGACTGGTCGAACTGCTCCTCAGGGATGGACGGTTGACTCCTCCAGTAGTCGACGCTCCACCAGGTCGCCCACAGGACCGCAGCAACCGCCAACGCCACGCCGACAAGGCTGCCGAGGATCGGCAGTCTGCGGGCGATCAACGTCCCCAGGGTCGTGACGAGCAACGTCGCCAGGATCGGAAGCGCCAGTGCGAACGTGGCGTACCGGTACGGGGGCACGTTCCAGCCCGCTCGGAACAGGAGGGCCGCCACGACCACGGTCGCACCCCATCCGATCAGGAGCACGGTCGTCATCCGTCGGCGGTGATCGGCGGCGGACAGGGAGACGGCCGCACCGGCCGTCGATGCCACGGCCCATACCGGGAGCCGTAGCGCGGGCAGACGCAGGGCATTCTTCAGTTGGATCCTCTCGGCCTCGACCCAAGGGATCTTCCGAGGGAGAGCGGGAGCGACGAACAGGGACGCGGTCCCCACCGCCACGCTCCCGCCGACGACCGCCGCGAGTCGGAGAGACGGCGTCTCCCACCAGGACCCTCCGTTCCGGGTGTGCCGGAGGGCCTGGACCATGAACACGACGCCGACACCACCCAGCAGGGCGAGTGCGAGCAACGTGAAGCTCCAGTGCACGAGCGTGCCGCCGGCTGTCAACACGAGGGCTCCCGCGTACCCGGTCTGTCGATCCGCGAACGCGAGCGAGCAGACGAACAGCCCCAACACGATCGAGTCGATGATCAGGTTGTCCGCGCTGCCCACCGCCGTGCGCGCGACCAGGATCGACGCCCCGGTCGCGATCGCGAAGAGGGGGAAGGCCCACCACGGCTGTCGGAGCAGCACCACCGCGAAGGCGCCGGCGCTGAGCGCGATGGCGACGGCCATGACCGCCGGCGTCACCATCGCGAACTCGAGGGTGTCCATGTCGAGAACGCTCTGCGTGAGCGAGACGATCACCGGGTATCCCGGCCGTTCGGGATTCGTGCCGAGGCGCAGCGAGGGCGGGGCGATGTCGTCGAGGGAGTCGATGCCGTCGGCCGCGACGGCGTTCGCTCGGTAGATGTACTTGGTGGTGTCGAACCCGGTGGGATAGCGTTGGGCTCCGCTCGCGACCGGCCACAGGAAGAGACCCCCGACGATCGCGATCGGCACGACGACGCCGCTGAGCCGACCGAGCATCGGCCACGTGACCGGACCCCGGGCTCGGCGATGACGCCCTCCGCCTCGGCCGGCCCATCGCGAGGGCGATCGCTCTTCGTCAGATCGTGTCGTAGGCGCCGCCGACCTCCCTCCCTCGCACGGCCAGCATCAAGGGCTCGCCACAGACCTCGTTCTCCGCGTTCGGAGTATGAACCCTCGGGCCGCTCGGACGAGAAGACGTCGTTCGTTCGCCTTCGGTTCCGGATGGATGGGCTCCATCCACGGCTCGCTCCTCCGACGCCTGGGCCCGATTGCTCGGGAGAGCGACCTCGTCGTCGAGGATTTGTGCCCGGTCAGGCCAGCACATACGTTGCCCTGACGTGACCGAGAGGAAGCGCGCCGTCCGCACGCTCGCGAAGAAGTTGTTCGCGGTTGCAGGGTTGGACGTGTCCCGTCGTCATGAGCATCGGATGCATCTGTCGATGGCGGAGGCGCTCCACCACCTCGCCGGCTCCGGGTTCCGGCCTGCCACCGTTGTGGACGTGGGGGTCGGGAACGGCACATCCGACCTGTATGCGGCGTTCCCCGACGCGACCTTCTTGCTGATCGAACCTCTGGAGGAGTTCCGGCCGGTGCTCGAGGAGGTCGCGGATCGATATCGCGCCCACTTCGTCGTGGCGGCAGCCGGACGAGAGCGAGGGAGCGTCGATCTGTTCGTCCATTCCTACCTCGAAGGGTCGTCACTCCTGCGCGAGCGAGGTGAGCAAACCGGGATCGTCGCCCGCGAAGTACCGATGGTCACGATCGACGATCTGTGCGACGAGCACGACCTGGCCGGGCCGTATCTGATCAAGATCGACGTCCAGGGTGGCGAGATCGAAGCGATGTCCGGGGCAACTCGGAGCCTGGCGGAAGCGGAGGTCGTCATCCTGGAGGTCTCGCTCTTCCAGTTCGTGGAGGACGGTCCGGAGCTCCACGATGTGGTCTCGTACATGAAGGACAGAGGGTTCGTCGCGTACGACCTCTTCGGTGGCCACGTCCGGCCCCTCGACGGAGCACTGGCTCAGGTGGACTTCGTCTTCGTCAAGGAGCATGGCCGATTCCGACGGAGTCATGCCTACGGCCACGCATGAGCCGGCGAGGACGGAACCGCCGACAGGCTCTGGTGGCGCTGGTCGTGGCGGGCCTCCTCCCGGGATGCTCGGCCCCGCGAGACACGAACCCTCCCGTAACGCGTCCCCGGACGCCGGTCTCTGAGACCCCTTCTCCGACGACGTCGCCCATCGCCAACTATGACTGGACCACGTTCGGCTTCGACAACGAGCGCAGCGGGATCGATCCGAACGAGCTCCTGCTGGATGCTGATTCCGTTCCCACGTTGCGGGTTTCATGGAGCACCGAGCTCGGTGGAGCGGTGACCGCCCCGCCGGTGGTCGCCGGAGATGTCGACGTCAACGGGGAGTCCGCCAGCTTGGTCTTCGTGGGCACGGCGGCGGGTGATCTCTTCGCCCTCGATGCGAGTGACGGGCACGTCGTCTGGCGAAGGGACCTCGGCTCGGTGGAGTCAGACTGCGAGGAGTTCCCCGATGGCACCCATGGTGTGACGGGGTCGGCGGTGCTCGACCTCGGGGCCGGCCTCGTCCTCGCGGCCGGCGGCACAGGCAAGGTGTTCGCACTCGATATCGCGACAGGAGCGGTCGCGTCCGGTTGGCCGATACCGGTGACCCGTGAACCCGAGCTGGAGCACGTCTTCGGGGCGCTCACGCTCGCGGGACGACTCCTGTACGTAACCTTGGCTGGTGTCTGCGATGTCCCGCCCTTCAAGGGCAAGGCGATCGCCATCGATGTGAGGACCGTGCGCCGAGTCGCCACCTTCTACCCGACGGGAGAGGAGGGACCGAGCGGCGGCGGCATCTGGGGCGCGGGCGGCGCATCTGTGGATCCGGCGACCGGCGACGTCTTCGTGGCGACAGGCAATGCGGTGGCGGATCCCGAGCACTACGGGTTCTCCGAGGCGGTGATCCGACTGACCCGACATCTGAAGGTGCGATCGTCCAACTATCCCGGCGTCACCGGAGTGGACTCGGACTTCGGTGCCACGCCCACCCTGTTCCGGGCACCGGGGTGTCCGCCGCAGCTCGCCGTGGTGAACAAGGACGGAGAGCTTTTCATCTATCGACGGGAGGCCATCAGCAAGGGGCCGGCGCAGCGACTGCAGATCGCCGACGCTGGGGTACAGCAGTTGCAGGGGGTTCCTGCCTACTCGCGCGAGACGGGCCTCCTGTACGTCACGAATCCATCGGATTCGAGCGACGAAGCCTATCGCCACGGACTCCTCGCGTTCGATGTCCGGCCGAACTGCGAGATCCGACTGGCCTGGCAGAAGACGGTGGGGCGGAACAACCTGATCGGGTCGCCGCCGATCGTCGCCGGTGGTGTGGTGTATGTCGCCATGGCATGGGATCAGCGCGTCTACGGGTTCGACTCCGTGACCGGCCGGACGCTGTGGAACAGCGGGGACGCGATCCGAGGGGCGGTGTTCGCTCCACCCGTGGTGGCGAACGGACGCCTCTTCCAGGGGTCGTGGGACGGACATCTCTACGCGTTCGAACCCTCAGAGTGACGCTCTGCCCCTCGCCGATCCGAGTCCTCCCTCGGCGCCAACCCCGCGATGTTCAGGCAGGAGACTGAGACGATTCCGGCGCTTCCGAGTCGGGGCTCTGGTCCGTTCGGCCTTCGCCGGACCGCGGTCCGACGAGGTACCACGTGTCCATCTGGCCCTTCCCTTTGACCTCGATCGTTCCCCGCGGCCGACAGTCGAACTCATCCTTCAGCAGCTCGTACGTCTTGCTCGTGATCTGGATCTCTCCGGGAGTGCCGTGTTCCTCCATCCGGCTCGCCGTGTTCACGGCATCGCCCCAGAGGTCGTAGAGGAAGCGCTTCGTGCCGATCACGCCGGCGACGACCGGCCCGGAGTTGATGCCGATCCTCAGCTCGAGACCGGACCCGTCGCCGACGGCCGAGGTGGCGATCGCCTCACGCATGTCGAGCGCCAAGCGCGCGGCCATGCGTGCGTGGTGGGGGCTCGGGTCCGGCACACCCGCGGCGGCCATGTACGCATCGCCGATCGTCTTGATCTTCTCGAGCCCGTGTCGCTCGACGAGCTCGTCGAAGTGGGAGAAGAGCTGATCGAGGATGCCGACGACCTCAGCCGGCGCGAGCCGTTGCGCGAAGGGCGTGAAGTCCACGACATCGGCGAAGAGGATCGAGGCGGAGTCGAAGTGGTCGGCGATCGTCTGACTGGCTGCTTTCAGCCGCTCGGCGATCGAGCCCGGCAGGATGTTCATGAGGAGCAGCTCGGATCTCTCCTGCTCGACGCGGAGCGCCGCCAGCGCTTCATTGCGTTGCTTCGCGAAGGAGGCGAGCAAGGTGAAGGCGATGGCCCCGGCACCGACGATGTTCAGCGCCAACATCGTGCTGGGGAACCAGGTCGGGAAGTCCGCGTCGGGGAAGAACAGCTCGCCCGCGACCCCCGTGAGTAGGAAGACCACCACGAAGGCGACGAACCAGCGGATCGCGCGCCGCACCTCGAGGAAGACGAGGGCGCCGAGCGGAGCCATGATGCCCCACAGCGCGACCCCCCCGGACGGGAGGAACCCGCCCACGAACATCTGTCCGGCCGTCGGGGCGAGGAGGATGTCGAGGCACTGGGTGACGAGGAGAAGCCGGAAGCTGCCCGTCCGCGCGAAGACCACCAGGGAGGCGAGCGAGACGGCGAAGTACATGAACGCGGTGATGCCCGCCCACGAACCGAAGCCGATGTAGAGGCCGCCCCACACGGCGGACACCGGCAGGATCAGCGCCGTGACAAGCACGAGGAGCGACTTCTTCTGACGCAGATCCCCATCGTCCCTGGGATCCGCGCCCAACCGGGAGAGCCGTGCCACAACGTTCTCGATCCACCCAGCGCGGGCTCGGGTGGTTCCGGCACACTCCACGGGCGCATCTTGGCCGGTTCGCCTGGAGACGGCAAACGACCCTGAGCAACAGGCCCGGCGACCTCGTCACCGTCGATCCACCCTCCACGCCCGATCGCGATTCGTGTCGAACGAGTAAGTCGAATGGGCTACTTGAACGTCTCGGTGCCCTTCTGAAATCGTCGATGAAACCCTCCGAGGAGGTCTGTGTGCCAATATCTACGATCGGACGGACGACACAAGCGACACGAAGGAGTACGTTCGGGCTCATCGTCGGGGTCGCGGCGATGGCGTTGGTAGCCACCACTTCCCCGGCCGCGCACGCCGGACCTCTCACCTGTCTCGGGGAGGTCGCGACGATCACCGGGACCCTCGGGGATGACATCCTTCTCGGTTCTCCAGGGGACGACGTGATCGCCGGCCTCGGCGGGACCGATCAGATCAACGGCGGCCTCGGCAACGACGTCGTCTGCGGCGATGACGGGAACGACCGCATCCGTGGCAGCTTCGGTGCGGATCGACTGTCGGGCGGTACGGGGATCGATCTGGTGGGCGGCGGTGACGGCAACGACGAGCTGCTCGGCGATTTCGACGCCGACGAGCTTTCCGGGGGCGAGGGTCAAGATCAGCTCTACGGCGATCAGGGGAACGACACGCTCGAGGGCCGTGATGGGAACGACCTGCTCAAGGGCGGAAGCGATGACGACGTGCTCGTCGGAGGAGACGACTCCGATGACATCTTCGGCAGTGAAGGTGTCGACAGGATCGGGGGAGGGAACGGCAACGATCGCCTGTTCGGAGGGCCCGACAGGGACATCATCCTGGGCCGCGCGGGGCACGACGATCTCTGGGGCAACGATGGGGACGATGGCCTGTTCGGTGGAGTCGGAACAGACGCCCTGAACGGCGGCCCGGGCTCCGACAGGTGCGACGGAGGACGTGGGGTCGATTCCGCCGACCGGTGCGAGAGGAGACGCCGCATCCCCTAACCCGATCACGGATCGAGCGTGAAACCACGTCTGCGGAGGGCCGAAGGCCGGTGCCTCTCGCTCGTCCAGGGGGGTGGTCCTTCGGGAGGTCGCCCGTTCGGATAGGCTGCTACCCGTTGAGCAACGATCGCAGAAGCACCCCGAAGATCAGAGTCGTGCTCGCCCTCGGGGCGATCGTCTTCGCGTCCCTGATGCCCGCGGTGCGAGCCCCTGCGACACCGCACATGAAGGTCGCAGCTCGCGCGTCCGAGGACCTTCACCAGCAGGTCGTTCGTCTCTTCGAGGAGCTCGACGAGGTGTCGCAGGCGATCGAGGCTGTGCAGGCGGAGACGGCGTGGGTCCGTGAGCGGATCTCGGAGCTCTCACGACAGATCGACGCGCGACAGCAGCTGTTGAACCGGCGCGCCGCCGAGGCGTACATGGGTGAACGCGCAGTCGGGTTCGACTCGGTGCTCGGTGCCGGCTCGTTCACGGACCTCCAGGACTCCCTCGAGTTCCTCGACGCCGTCTCTCAACGGGACCACGAGGTGCTCGTCTCGCTGGAGGAACGGAAGCAAGAGGTCGAGCGCCAATGGATCCGCCTCGAAGCGCTCGAGGAGCAGCTTCGGGGGAAGCAGGAGCGGTTGGAAGCGACCGCCGCGAGCCTCGTCGAGAGATTGCGACGGCAGCACGCCCGCCTTCGAGACCTGCCCGAGGAGAGTCCGTCGGATGGCGGTTCCGGCGACTCCACTCGCCCACCTCCCCCGGGTCCCCCCGTCCCGAGCGTGGTCCCGGGGAGGGCGGCGGTGATCGCACTGATCCGCGATCACTTCGCCTCCCTCGGTTCCAAGAACGAAGCGGTCGCCCTGTGCGTCGCCGAGGCCGAATCCAACTTCGACCCCTTGGCCGAGAACCCGAGCACCGGGGCAGCCGGGGTGTTCCAGTTCCTCCCCTCCACCTGGGTGGATCTCTCCGAGCTGGCCGGCCGGGGCGGCGCATCCGTGTTCGACGCCCGGGCCAACGTCGCCGTCACTGCCTGGACCGTCGCGGAGTACGGGTGGCACCCCTGGAGGTCGGTCGCCGAGGCCTGCCGGATCTGACGACGATCGCTGGTCTCTGCGCGTGATACAAGACAACGTCCGGTTCGCATGGGCGTAGGCTCCTCCGGACAGCGAGAGGGGAGCTCGATGGAGACCTGGGACGCGATCCGGACCCGCCGCAACGTCCGGTCCTTCGACGACCGACCGGTCCGCGACGAGCATCTCGACCGGATCGTCGCCGCGGCGGCCCTCGCGCCGAGCTCGATGAACGAGCAGCGGTGGGCGTTCGTCGTGTGTCGGGATCGGGAGCGGTTGACCGAGCTCGCACGCGTTGGTGCGTACACGGACCACGTCGCCGGCGCCGCGGTCGCGATCGCGTTCCTCACTCCCAAGGCGGACGACGTCGCCGAGCGGGAGAGCATCGCCTTCGACCTGGGGCAAGCGGTGGAGAACGCGATGCTCGCCGCGTGGGAGCTCGGGATCGGCTCCTGCCACGGTTCGGTGTACGACGAACCTCGGATCCGCGGCCTGCTCGACTACCCGCTGGAGATGACGTGTGACCTGGTCGTGTCCTTCGGCTACCCGGAGGACCCAGCGTCCCTGGCGCCGCCCGGGTCGCGTGGGGGACGCAGAGCGGTCGGGGAGCTCCGGCATGAGGAGCGGTTCGGCGGGTGACGGAGCTCAGGCTCGCGTGCTGTCGAGATGCTGGAGGAGGTTGTGCGCCGCCAGCTCCACTTCCTTGTGCCGCCACTCGGCCGCTCGATACTGACAGGCGATCAGGCCGCTCCGGTGGAGACGCCGGAAGTCGCCGTAAACGAAGCCGTATCGTGCCTTGCTTCCATCCGTCGCGCCTTCCGTGAGCCCGAGGAACCACTCCGCGTAGTCGTCCCACGAGTGCGACTCCAGATAGGCGTTCTCGTCCTCGGCGCTCGGTTGCACGTCGCCCCACGTGCTCTCGAGGACGTACCGGTGGGCGTCGATGAGCTCCCTCGCCCGCGCCACGGCGCGCTTGTTCACCGAGTACGAGGCCATGCGTGCATTCTCCCGCCGATCGTTCGACGAGGAAAGTCGACCGTTCGCGGTTCGAGGCCTCCTCGCCCGGGTACCACAGGCGGGTACCGAACGTCCGATGAATGGAGGTCTGGCATGCGAAGGCTCCTCACGCTCGTACCGATCGCGGCACTCCTCACGGCATGCGAGGACGCGGGCAACCCCGGGAACGACAATCTCCTCACGGGGGGATCGCTCGTCCTCATCGTGATCATCGTCGTGGTGGTCATCCTGATGCGCCGACGGGGGTAACCCTTCGAGCATCTCGCGCGGGATCAGCAGGGCGGGAAGAGCCCGCCTCGCGCGATCTCGGCGCGGATGTCGTCGAAGCGCGCGCCCTCGACGGCGAGCTCGCCGGGAGGGTCGGCTCCACCGAGGACCCGGACCTCGCGCACGTTGCCTCGAGGCGGCACCAGGAACCAGGCGTTGTCGTCCGGCATCCACTGGAGGTGCCATTCTCCGGCGAGATGTTCGAAGCCCGGAGCGACGAGGATGTCGGGCGCTCTGAAGCAGCAGGGGTGCTCCTCGCATCGTTCGACCCTCCCGCCGCCCGCCACCGCCGCTCACCCCCTCACGCGCGTCGGCGAGCGACCATAGCATCGCGGTGGAGCTCGTCCACCACAGGACCGAGGGTGCGGATCGATCCTTCGGTGATCGGATCGAGGACCAAGATCAACTCGTCTGCGCCGGCAGCCGCGATCTCTCGGAGGCCGGCGCCGACGGCGTCGAGGGAACCGTGGAGCGGTGTGACGCCCGCCGCGTCCGGCCGCTCCGCGGCATCTCCGAGGCGGACCAGCACGCACGCGCTCCGTTCCAGCGTGGCCGGGTCGCGTCCGGCCCGCCCACAGGCGTCGTCGATCCCTTTGATCCTCGAGGCGAACCCTTCCGCCGTGTTCCCGTACCAGTCGTACCAGGTGTTCCAGACGTCCACGGTCGGCAGGGTGGCGGCGAGCACGCGCGCGCCGCCGGATCCGACCATCATCGGAGGACGCCTCGCCGGGCGGGGCAGCAGCACCGCGTCGCGCGTCCGGTGGAAGCGGCCTTCGAACGTGACGCGCTCGCCGTCGAGGAGCCGTCGCACGATCTCGAAGCCTTCCTCGAAACGCGACGCGCGATGGTCGTACGCGATCCCGAACGCGTCGAACTCCGTTCGGTTCCACCCGGCGCCCAGTGCCATGACGAGGCGCCCGCCGCTCAGCTCGTCCACGGTCGCCGCCGTCTTGGCCAGGACCGCCGGATTGTGGA
The DNA here is from genome assembly GCA_021155985.1 of Actinomycetes bacterium. Taxonomy (GTDB): domain Bacteria; phylum Actinomycetota; class UBA4738; order UBA4738; family HRBIN12; genus JAJNBA01. Next base: position 25,497 of record JAJNBA010000029.1, on the reverse strand, counting down.
AGTTGAGGCAGGCGACGAGCGGGCCCAGGGTGACTCGCTCGGTGATCGTCGCGAGGCCGGCCAGCAGCGTCCACGCTTCCCACGGCCCTCGCTCCGGACGGGCGTCCTCCCGGTAGAGGTAGTGGTCGCCGACCCAGAGCGAGTCGAAGCCGACCTCCTCGGCGATGTGCGCCATCGACGCGTACTCGGGCCACCGGACCTCGCGCTCCACCTCCGGGAGCTGCACGCCGACACGCACCGCCGCTGCCACGCGCCGGAGTCTAGGGCCAGGAGTGGAGGCTCCTCCTCAAGACGTTCGAGCCAGAGGTCGATGCCTTCCGGGTAGCGAAGGAGGACCCTGAGCAGGGGCCTCTCGCCGGTGTGGCCCGAGGAAGGAACGGGGCATGAGTCTCATCCAGAGGAGCTCCCCGCTGAGGAGTCCGCTCGGACGCTGGGGGACGCTGTTGCTGATCGGACTCCTGCTCGGTCCTGCCCTCATCCTGTTCGCCGGGCGCTCCATCCCGGCGCTCGATCCGGTCTTCGAATCGCCGCGTTTCCACCTCGTGATCGTGAGTGGGATCGCGGCGTGCGCGCTGCTCCTGGCCCTGGCGACCGCGGTCGCGGCGGCGAAGGATGGCCGGGCGGCTCCGGTGCTCCTCGCGATCGGTTGTGTGTCCGTTGGATTCCTGATGCTCGCTCACGGCCTCACGACGCCGGGCATGCTCGGTCAACCGCTGAACATGTGGGTGGGCCGACTCGGTTCGCTCGCCTTGATCGGGTTCGCCGCCTGTCTGGCAGCCGCGCTCTGGGACGAAGGTCCGGTCGCCCGGTTGGTCGCGCGTGCCCCGCGCCTCAGCATCGCAGCCTCGGTGGTCGTGATCGGGATCGGATGCATGGTGATCGTGGTCGATCCCACGGTGCTGGCGGGAACCCGGCCGGTCCCGGCCGAGGATCTCCTCCGTTCCCTCATCCTGTTGGCGAGCGCCCTCTCGCTGCTCTTCACGGGATCGATGCACTGGCGACGGTGGCGTCTCGGACGCGACCGCATCGAGCTCTCGCTCGTGCTCGCCAGCTGGCTGTCGATGGCGGCGATCCTGTCGTTGGGGTTCGGCCAGCTCTGGCGCCTGTCGTGGTGGGATTACCACCTCTATCTGCTCGCCGGCTTCGCCGCGACATCGTGGGCCGTTGTCGCCGAGTCCCGCCGGTCGCGGAGCCTGTCGGGCGCCGTGCAGGGCATCTCCGTACGCGATCCGCTCGAGCAGATCACACGCGGGCACCCCGAGGCGCTGGACGCACTGATCGGCGCGGTCGAGGTGAAGGACCCGTACACGCACGGCCACTCTGGGCGTGTCGCCGAGATGTCATCGCGGATCGGCCTCAGGCTCGGGCTGGAGCCGGAAGCGCTCCGAGGGCTGCACCAGGGGGCGTACCTCCACGACGTCGGGAAGATCAGCGTGCCCGACCAGGTGCTCAACAAGCCGGGCGAGCTCACCGACGAAGAGTGGGAGTCGATCAAGGGTCATCCGGTGGTCGGGTGGGAGCTCGCCAGCCGCGCTCGTTCCTTGCGCGCTTCCCTCGTGGCGATCCGCCACCATCACGAGCGTTGGGACGGCAGCGGCTACCCGGATCGGCTCGCGGGTGAGGAGATCCCTCTGGCAGGCCGCATCGTCGGCGTTGCCGACGTGTGGGACGCGCTCACGTCCGACCGCGCATACCGACCCGCGTGGGCGCTCGATCGCGCGATCTCGCACATCGCGGCGGGTGCCGGCGAGCTGTTCGACCCTCTCTGCGTGGAGGCGTTCCTGGATGTGCTCGACGACGCAGGCCTCGCTCCCGAGAAGACACGTGTCGACGCGGAAGCCTTGCTCCGAGCCGCGATGGAATGCCATCCGGCCTCGGAACGCCGCACCAGATCGGCCCGCACCGGTCCCGCAGCACGTTCGTAGCGAGCACGTTTCGGCTCGCTGCTAGCATCCGCCCCGGATGGTCGAGCGCGAGCCCCAGCAGCCCGACCCCGTCAGCGTCGATCGGCCCTCGCCCGCTCGCCTCGTGCTCCTCAGCTTCCTGATGTTGTTCGTGGAGCTCGGGCTGATCCGGTGGAGCGGCGCCTACGTCGTCTACCTGTCCTTCTTCACGAACTTCGTGCTCCTCGCGAGCTTCCTCGGCGTGGGGATCGGGTTCCTCCGCGCCCGTTCGCGAAGCGATCTCTTCCGTCTCTTCCCCGGTCTGCTCGCGACCCTCGTCCTGTTCCTCGCGGTGTTCCCCGTGCAGGGCGGCCGGGTGGCGGGCCGGCTGCAGTTCGTCGGCGGGTTCGGGTGGCCGGCGCTCCCGAAGTGGCTGTCCCTCGGGATCGTCTTCGTTCTGGCGTTCCTGATCATGGCCGCGATCGCCCAAGGCGTGGCGCGTGTCTTCGTCCGGTTCACGCCGCTGGAGGCGTACCGCTGGGACATCCTGGGGAGCATCCTGGGGATCGCGGCGTTCTCGGTTCTCTCCTTCCTGCACGCCTCACCGTTCGTATGGGGGGTGATCGCGGCGGCGATCGTCGGCGCGGTCGGTGCCGGGAGGCGGGCGATGCAGCTCGTGCCGCTCGCCGTCGCTGTCATCGTCCTGGGGGTGCTCTCCTTCGCGCCGGACACCGTGTGGTCGCCGTACTACCGAGTGACCACGCGGGCCGGCGTGGACGATGGGACGGTGTCGATCAACGTGAACGGGCGTCCCCACCAGCGGATCATGCCTCTCGCGCTGATGGAGGAGACCCAGGACCATCGGTTCGGGCCGTACCGGCACGCGCCCGCGAGCCCACTCACGGACGTGCTCATCATCGGCGCCGGCAGCGGCAACGACGTCACGATCGCGCTGGCGCAGGGCGCCGAGCGCATCGATGCCGTCGAGATCGATCCGCTCCTGTATCGGCTCGGCCGCGACCGCCATCCGGATCATCCGTACCAGGACCCGCGGGTCACCGTGCACGTCGAGGATGGCCGGTCCTTCCTCCACGACACCGATCGCCGCTACGACCTCGTCCTCTACGCGATCCCCGACTCGCTCACGGTCCTCGCCGGCCAATCGTCGCTCCGGCTCGAGAGCTACCTACTCACCCGTGAGGCGATGCGGGAGGTCCGCGACCACCTGAAGCCGAACGGCGTGATCTCGATGTACCACTACTACCTCCCGGTGGTGGTGGATCGGTACGCCGACGCTCTGACCCGGGTCTTCGGGGACCCTCCGTGCCTCGAGCTGGCGGCCGGGTCGGGACCGAGGCCTCGGACCGTCCTCACCGCGAGCATGCGACCCGGCGATCTCGTATGCGATGAGCGATGGTCGCGGCCGGCAGAGCTCCCGGCACCCGTGACCGACGATCACCCGTTCGCCTATTTGGTGGGGTACGGGATCCCCGGCTTCTACCTCGTGACGCTGCTCGCGATCGTCCTCGGGTCCCTCGTCGCTGTACGGGTGTCGGCCGGCCCGTTCGGGCAGATGAGCCCGTACGTCGACCTCTTCTTCATGGGTGCCGCGTTCCTCCTGCTCGAGACCTCCAACGTCGTCCGGTTCGCGCTGCTGTTCGGGACGACCTGGTTCGTGAACGCGCTCGTCTTCGCAGGGATCCTCGTGTCGGTGTCCCTGGCGATCGAGGTCGCGCGGCGGGTCCGATCCCGCCATCCCGGCCGGCTCTACCTCCCGTTGTTCGGCGCGGTCGTGCTCGCGTGGGCGGTGCCGCCGGAGTCGCTCCTCGCGCTCGACTTCGTGCCGAGATTCGTGGCCGCGATCCTTCTCGGCTTCACGCCGGTCTTCATCGCCAACCTGGTGTTCGCGGATCGATTCCGCGAGGTCGCGGCGTCGGGCCTCGCGTTCGGCACGAACCTCCTCGGCGCGATCGTCGGCGGCGTGCTCGAGTACGGGGCGCTCGTGGTGGGGTACCGGGCGCTGCTGATCGTCGTGGCGATCCTGTACGCGGCGGCCTTCATCACCGGTCGAACGTATCTCGTCGGGCCGCCACCGAACCCCGTGATCGCGAGCGAGGGAGCGAGGAGCTAGGCCACGCCGACCGGCATGGGAGGCATCGGCTGCGGAGGTGCCGCGCTGTCCCCGGCGTGGCCGCGACGGATCGCGACGGCGAGCAGCCCGAGTCCCCAGACGCTGCCGAGGAACCAGAGCCATCCGCCGACGAACGGGATCAGCGCGAGGAGGCGGAGGACGACCCAACCGCCCAGGAACGCTACGAACCGGGACTGGGTGGTTCTGAGCAGCCGGCTCCCGAGCCCGATGATCGCGACGACGTAGCCGACCGTGTACAGGAACGCCAGCGCGAGCAACGTGAAGATGCCGAGAGGGATACCCACCAGGGTGATCAGGAGGAGCACCGATCCGATCGGCAGGAGGAAGAAGAGCCCGAAGCCCCACCCGATCGACGAGCCGATGCCGTCGGTCGCTGCCTCGCGGACGGCGGGGAACAGCCGCGGGGCGAACGCGAGGAGCAGTAGGCCCAGGATCAGAACCGAGACCGAATAGGCCACCCACCACCAGATGCGCCCGGCGAACCCGCCTGCGAAATCGAAGTCGAACCGGGTGATCACGTTGGTCCGATCCCCGCGGACCGTGGCTCCTTCCTCGACCTCCGGTGTGGACTGCGTGACGAGGTCGCCGCCGATCTCGGCGCCGGATCGAACCACCACGGCGCCGTTGAGCACGACCACGTCCTCCTGAACGGTCCCCGAGATCTCCGCGTCACCGTTGAGGACGACGAGGGTCTCGCGGACGGTCCCCTCCACCCGGGCCGGGCCGTCGAGGATGACCGCGGTATCGACGGTGTCCCCGGCCGCGATCAGGAGTTCTCCCGTCAGCACGATCTGATCGCGATCTGCGGAGGTGCCGTCCTCTTGGGCGGCGGCCGGTCCCGCGCCGAGGGCGACGAGAACGATGGCGGCGCCCACGACGGACAGCAGAGAGCGCAGCGGTCCACCGGTGCGACCGCGCACGATCGCCTCATCCCCCCTGCCTCTCATAGCCGTGACTCTACCCGCACCCGTCCGGACGACTGGGGCAAGAACCCGACAGGGCTCGCCGAGCGCTTCCCGCTACCCTCGCAACCGAACGGCCCGTACCGACGTAGGTACCGGGTACGCGGGCGATCGAGGTGATCGGGGAGGAGGGGCACTGACGGGGCGCGGGAGCCGGGGACGCCGAGCGAGGGGGAGTCCTCTCTGGGCGAAAGCCCCGCTGGCTCTCGTCCGGTACCCCGGCCTCTTGGCGAGCGTCGTGGTCGGCGTGCTGCTCCTCTCGCTCGTCGCCGCGGGCTATCCGCTGTATCTGTCCCGCGCCGAGGGGAAGCTCTTGGCCGCCGAGCTCTCGGATCCCACCGTCGAACGCTTCGGTGCAGGTGTCTTCTACAGTGCCACCAATGTCCGGTTCCGCGAGCGCGTCCGGGGGGGTGGGACCCTGGTCGACCGGATCGACGGGATCATGTCCCGGCTGGCCGACCGGGTTCCGGAGCTGGATCCACCGACACGGTTCGCCCTCGGTCCTTCCGTCGTCGTGACGAAGCTCGGGGGCGAAGGCGCCCCGAGCGGCACCGTGACCGCGGCGATCTTCTCGGGAACGGACGCCGCTCGACACGTCGAGATCCTCGCAGGCGGTGGGGCGGGAGCGATCTTCCCGGACATCGTCGCCGATCCGCTCGGCGTGGTGCCCGGCGACATGGTGGAGCTCCACGGCGACGGCCCGGACCGCGTGGAGCGAGTGCGGGTGGGTTCCGTGTATCGCAGTCTCTACACCGAACCACGATCGGGGTACTGGTCTCCGTGGAGCGAAGACATCTACCGGCAGTGCCCGGACTGCCCCGCACCACCGCAGTTCATCCTGTTCGGCGATGACGAGGTTCCACCGCTCAGCCGCGACCTCGGTCACGTCGATACGGACCACGCCTGGGCGGTGCCGGTACGGGAGGGCCCGCTCACGGTCGATCAAGCGCGCGCGATCGACGCCGCGACGTCGAAGGTCATCCGCCAAGCCGAGCGACGAAACAACGACGTCGGCCGAGTGCTCCAGTGCTGCGGCACGACCTACGGAGGGTTCCGGTTCTTCGGGAGACGGGACATCGAGTTCCGGTCCTCGATGCCTCTCGTGCTCCGCAACACCGACCGCCGAGCGGCGACGGCCGAGGGGCCGATGCGGCTCCTCCTGATCGCGGGCCTCGGCGTGGCGGCGGCCGCCGTCGCCGCCGCCGCCGCGTTCGCCGTCGCCGGTCGGAGAACAGAGGCGGCGTTGCTGCACGCTCGAGGTTGGGGCCCGATCCGGTTCGCGGCGAAGTCCACGCTGGAAGGCGTCCTGCCGACCGTGGTCGGTGTCGGGGTGGGGCTCGGACTTGGCTGGTGGTCGATCTCCGCGTTCGGGCCGGCGGCGCCGACGGCCTCTTCGGCTCGGGCCGCCTCGGTGACATGGGCGGTCGCCGCCGGCGCCGGCGGCCTGCTCGTGCTCGGGATCGTGTCGGGGATCTCCTTCATCCGGACCTTCGAGGTCCATTCCCTGAGGCGCCGGTTCGCGTGGATGCCCTGGGAGCTCCTGGGGGTCGTCGGGGCCCTGCTCGTCCTCTCCCGCCTGAACTCGGGCGGCGCGCTGATCGAAGACCGTCGGCTGGACATCCTCCGACCGAGCGCTCTTCTCCTCGCGTTCCCGGTCCTGTTCGTGGCGGGGTTCGCCACGCTGGCGGCCCGGATCCTCGTCGAGGTGCTGCGGCGAACGGGCTCCAAGGCAAGCGGGCGCTCGTCGGTGACCTATCTCACGTTCCATCGGCTGACGGGGCTGCCGAAGCTCACGGTGCTGCTCGTGGGGGCCGCCGCTCTGTGCCTGGGAGTCTTCATCGATTCGCAGACCATGGTGGGTTCCCTACGGGCGACCGTGGACGCGAAGGCGGGCGTGTTCGTCGGCAGCGACCTCCAGGTGATGATCGACGCGAACGCTCCGGAGCAGGAACGGTTCCCGTTGCCGATCACCAGAGCCACGCGCGTGAAGTACGCGGGAACGATGATGCCGGGCGAGGTTCCGTTCGACATGGTCGGGATCGACCCCGCGACGATCGTGGAAGCGGCCTATTGGGACGATTCGTTCTCCGACGAACCCTTCGAAGATCTGGTTGCTCGGCTCCCGTCGGAGAGCGGCACGCTGCCCGTCCTCCTGGTCCAGGGCGAAGGCGACCCGACGGGGATGGCGATCGGCCGGGGGGAGATGCCGATCGAGGTGGTGGGACGGGCCACCGCGTTCCCCGGCGTGTCGTCCGACGATCCCGTGCTCGTGGTCGACGCCGATTCCTTGGAACGGCGTCTCGACGTGGGGGGGAATCCCTTCGCCCGGCCCAGCGCGCGAACCGAGTTCTGGATCGCCGGTCCGACCGACGCCGCGCTCGCCTCGGTGGCCGAGCTGGAGGCGTTCTCGCTCGGGACCATCACCGCCGACGAGGTCAAGGACGTGCCGTTCATCGCCGCCACGATCGACACGTTCGCGATGCTGAACGTCCTCGGACTGGCGGCCGCCGTCCTCGTGATCGGTGTGCTCGTCGTCTACCTCCAGGCGCGCCAGCGGGCGCGCACCGTGTCGAACGTCTTGTCGATGCGGATGGGCATGCGCGAGGGACAGGCGCGCGCCGCTCTGATGCTCGAGCTCGCTGCGATGCTGCTCGCCGCCTTCGTCCTCGGTGGTGCGACGGGTCTCGTGGCCGGGCAGCTGATCGCGCCACTCCTCGACCCGCTCCAGGTGATCCCGCCCCCACCCTTGTTCGAACCGCCGATCGCAGGCATCGCCTCGACCCTGGTGGGGCTCATCGTCGTGGCGGTGGCCGGCGGGTGGCTCGTGCATCGGCGGGCGGCCGCCGTCGACCTCGGGGAGGTGCTCCGCGTTGCCGAGTGAACCCGTCCCGGCCCGCTGCGTCGACCTCGTGAAGACGTACCGCACACCCACCGGCGCGGTGCACGCGCTCCGCGGCGTGACGCTCGGCTTCCCGGCCGCCGCGCTGACGGCCGTGGTCGGACCGTCGGGGAGCGGGAAGTCCTCGCTCCTCCGCGTGCTCACCGGGATCGATCGCGCGACCTCAGGTGACGTCTGGGTGGGTCCACGGAACGTGGCGCGCGCGTCGGCACGAGGACTCCGGGGGCTCCGGCGCGACGTCGTCGGCTACGTGTTCCAACGACCCTCGGACAACTTCCTGCCGAACCTCACGATCGGGCAGCATCTGCGGCTCGCGTCCCGAGGCTCCGCCGCGCCTGAGGACGACGACATCCTCAACCGGCTGGGCATCGGCCATCGCATCGACCATCTTCCGGATGAGCTGTCGGGAGGGGAGCAGCAACGGGCCGCGTTCGCGCAGACCGTCGTCGCTGGCTCCGCAGTCGTCGTCGCGGACGAGCCGACGGCGGAGCTCGACTCGGAGTCGGGACAGCTCGTGATGGACGGTGTCCGCGCGCTGGTCGATGAGGGCGTCACGTTCGTGGTCGCCACGCACGACGGCGCCGTACGGAAGCTCGCCGACGAAGTGATCGAGCTCGAGCACGGACGTGTGAAGGGAACCCATCCGGACGGACCTCCGGTCGGTGGCCGCTCACCGGCAGCGCGCTTCTACGGCGCAGGCCGCCTCTCGGATGACGAGATCGATGCGGCGATCTCGGTCCGCGAGGTCTCCAAGGTGTTCCACCATCACGGCGGCGACGTCGTGCACGCGCTCGAGACCGTGAGCTTCGAGGCCAGACCTGGTGAGATCGTGGGGCTGGTCGGGCGCTCCGGATCGGGGAAGACCACCCTCCTGAACGTGATCGCCGGGTGGGAGCAGCCGACGTCGGGCGAGGTCCGCTGGCGCGAGCACGTCGACCCGAGATCGCCGTCGTGGTCGGCGGTCGCGACGGTCCCCCAGAAGCTCGGCTTGATGGAGGAGCTGACCATCGAGGAGAACATCGAGTACCCCGCGCGGCTCGCGGGCTCGCTCGAGGAGCGCTCGGACGAGATCGAGGAACTGATCGGGGTCCTCGGGATCGGTGAGCTCCGGTCCCGATACCCACGGGAGGCCTCGGTGGGGGAGCAGCAGCGCACGGCGATCGCCCGTTCGCTGGCCGTTCCGACGAGCGTGCTGCTCGCCGACGAGCCCACCGCGCATCAGGACACGGCCTCGGCGGGGCGTGTGTTCGCGGCGCTCCGCAAGGCGGCGGATGCCGGGACGGCGGTCGTGGTCGCCACGCACAACCCGGAGGTCGTCCGGCACCTCGATCGCGTGCTCACGATGGCCGACGGGCACCTCGGTGAAGCTCCTCGGCCCTGACCGCCCCCAACCGACCTGGTCTGGCTCCCGGCTTTCCGGTTCCGAGATGGTGTGATTCAGCCGAAGTGCTCAAGCTCGGAGGGGAACGGCCGATTTACCTACAGCAGCGAGTACCCATCACCGGTAGCTGAGAGGAGTACCGCGATCGTGATCAGCTCATCCCGATCCCGCGTGTCCGCCTTCGGAGCGGTCGTCCTCGCCTTCGTCGTGGGGGTGGCTCATACGTTGCATCCGGGCCAGCAGGCAGATGCGGCCACCTTGCCGACCATCTCCATCGACAACGTGACCATCACCGAGGGCAGCGGCGGAACGGTCTCCGCCGTCTTCCACGTCACCCAGAACAAGCGAGGGAAATCGACCGTTCGATACGCGACGAGGGAAGGGACGGCGAAGGCGCCGGGCGATTTCGTCGGGAAGTCCGGCCAGATCCGTTTCGCCGGCAACCGCCTCTCGAAGAACGTCTCCGTGACGGTGGTGGGCGATACCCTCGACGAGGCGAACGAGACGTTCTTCCTCGAGCTCTCGAACCCGGTCGGGGCCACGATCACGGACGACAGGGGAGAGGCGACGATCACGGACGACGACGCGTCCCCCACCCTCTCGATCGTGCCGAGCACCTCGGTGTCGGAGGGCAACACCGGCGATCACCCGTCCGCGTCCCTCGATGTCACGCTGTCGGCGGCGAGCGGTCGTGACGTCTCGGTGTCGTTCGCCACGGTCGACGCCACGGCGACGACGGCGGACGGGGACTATGTGGCGAAGTCGGGCACGATCGACTTCTCTCCGGGCGAGACGCAGCGGACGATCGTGGTCGC
>JAJNBA010000029.1:0-15377 GCA_021155985.1 Actinomycetes bacterium | reverse complement strand
GTCGCGGTGGTCGGCGACGACACGGTGGAACCGGATGAGACGTTCGACGTCCAGATCTCGTCGCCCGTCCACGCGACCCTCGGGAACGCGACCGCCGTGGTCACGATCACGGGCAACGATCCGATCCCGCCGGGCTCGGCGGTTCTGAACGTCTCGGGGGCGTCCGTGCGCGAGGGTGCGCTCGGCACCACGCGCAGCCTCACGTTCACGATCGTGCGGTCGGGAGAGACGACGACCGCCGTGGACGTGGACTATGCGACGGCGAACGGATCGGCGACCGACCCGTCGGACTACCTCGCGGCGAGTGGCAACGTCGCGTTCGGAGCGAACGAGACATCCAAGACGGTGGAGGTCACCATCGTCGGAGACCGTCGCCTCGAACGCAAGGAAACGTTCTTCCTCAACCTGCTCGATCCTTCACTCGGTGCGGCGATCGAAAGTGGACAGGCGGCGGGGCACATCGTCAACGACGACACACGAACGAGTCTCGTCGTCACGAAGGGAGCTCGTCGCATCCTCGCGCGTGGCCGTCTCAGTCCCGCTCGACCTGGCAACCACATGGTGGTGCGACTCTTCCGGAAGCGGGACGGAGTGTGGGTTCGACTCCAGACACGCCGGCCGGGATTGCGCGGGCGGACCGACCTGAACGGGGACGGGTTCACGGACAGCGCCTACCGCACCCGGTTCCGGAGACCTCGACCAGGCCGCTGCAGGGTGATCGCCCAGCTCGTCGAAGGAACGACCTTCGGGTCCAGCAAAGCCATCAGGGTCTTCCGTTGCTGACGGCGCCTGGGAGGGAGAGAGGGATGCGGAGCCGTCGGAGACCATCGTTCGATCGGCTGGTTGCTCGTCTCCACGGGAGGAACCAGTGGATGTGACCATCCGCGATCGGTCGCCTATCCTCCTCGGTTGAGGGCGCGTAGCTCAGTGGGAGAGCGCTTGCTTCACACGCAAGAGGTCGGAGGTTCAAAACCTCCCGCGCCCACCACGTGATCCCAGGTCGATACCCCTGCGGCCTCCTTTGGATTTCTCCCAGAGCCTCGGGATCTGAAACGAATCCGAAACAGGATCTCGCGCGTTGTACGCGCGCGGGACCGGGCTTCGCGGCCAGGGAGACGTCAGGGGGTCACGGGTTTCGACGCATCCTCGAGTCTCCTGATGGGACGTCCGTACATCCTGGTCCGCGGCGCGCCGGTAATCTGCTCGTGCTCGGACTCAGCCTCCAACATGGGGTCCTGATCGGCTGGGCGATCCTGATGCTCGTCGGCGGCATCGCCTACATGGTCGCCCCGGAGTGGACGCTCGGTTGGGTCTATCGCTGGAACGACCGGGAATGGCGATGGATCACGTTCGGCCGGGTGAAGCGGACGCCCGGGCCCAAGCTGATGCGAGACGAGACGGCTATCCGGGTGATGCCCTCTGTCGGTGCGATCTGCGCCGTTGTCGGCGCCGTGACACTGCTCTGGCTGCCCTTCGCGGCGTTCGAATGACCCCTGCCGCCCAGCTCTTTGCGACCGACTGATGTGGACGACTTCCCGAGAAGGCTGACCTGCGCTTCTACCCGGATGGCTTCGTCAAGCTTCGCGGCTAGCTGCTCCTGCGACGTGTCCCAAAGCTCCCCGTATACGTCCAGGGTGATAGACGGCTTCGAGTGACCCACCATCCGCTGGATCGAGTAGATGTCCGCTCCATGCGCGACAGCGAAGGACACTGCCGAGTGTCGGAGGTCCTTCACCCGGATACCGTGATTCACTCCTGCTCTCTCAGCGGCAGGTCCGAACACCCACGCCGGAAGTTCCCACCATCCCAGCATGGCCCCCCGCTCCCCAGGGAAGATCAGAGCGTCGGGCTTCCAGTTACTCCATCTGTCGACGTGTATGGCTAGCTCTTGAGCGACCACGGCCGGGAGGACCACCGTTCGCGCCTCTCCGGTCTTTGTGTCTCCTGCCGCTGCCGTGTCGATGAGCAGCGTTCGCTTGGGCGGATCGAACTTCCCTCCACGGAGGGCGTACGCTTCCCCAGGCCGAGCCCGACCCTCGCCATGACGCGGACAAGTGCTTTGTACCGCTCAGGGATTTCAGCCAGGAGGAAGCTAGCTCCTCAGGCTTCAAGTACCTGTTGGACTCCTTCGCGCCCTCAGAGCCCTTTCGGCTAGCTCTGGTGCTAGGAACCCTTCCTCTTCGCAGGGTTCGCTACGCGCCCAGGGGTGGCAGCAGCGTGACCGAACAGAGCCGACAGGAGTGGGCGCGAATTCTCGCGCATCGAGGCAGCCTTGATCTTCCCGGGGACCCTATCGACCGCTGCTGCGTCGATGGAAGCGATACCTCCCGCGCCACCACGAAACGGGGTGTTGATGGGCTCACATCCCCGTTGTCATCTCTCGTCGAGTTGGGCACGAGCAGTGCTACGAGGTGCTGAGGGGTTTCTTGTGTTCACTCCGGGGAACCGGCTGCGAGCGGCGACGATGCCACCAGGGCCCCCGCCTGCGACGCACCTTGGCGAGAGCATCCTCGACCTCGTGAAGGGCGCTCGCGTGTGTCGAGAGCAGCTCCTCCTCGAAGGTGTCCTCGATGACTTCAGGGATGGATGTGCGCCACAGCTTCTCGGTGTGCGGGAGCCGCATGTCGATGACTGCCAGATGGCGGCCGAGCCCTGGCCGGTACTTCTCGAACCGGTGGAAGACGGGGTCGTCGGTCAGCACGACTGCGAGCGTCGTCAGGCGCTCGTGGAGGTCGTTGAGATCATCGATGAGCGCACCCACCTGATGATCCCGAACAGCATCCCGACTCGCCTTGGCGGCCCTCCACGCGGCGCCGGCCGCCAGGGCCGTGAGCGCGGCTGCCGTCACTTGAGCAACGAGGGTCCAGTCGATCGCCGCGACCATGTCTGCAGCATGATGGTCACCCTCCGAGAAGTGAAGGGCCTTTGGGCCCGCCCACTGGACCTGGATACCTCACGTGGAGACGGCTGAGCACTTCAGTTGTCGAGCCCACCCGAGGCCTCCGAGCTCTGTCGAGGTCACTGGAGCCCTTGTCGCGGATCCAGCTTCCGAAGGATCGATCCCCTCAGATCCCCAACCTCTCTGCGGGAGATCCCAAGTCGCCGGGCGATCGTTCGAGAGTCCGATCCCTGAACAAGGAATCCCAAGACCTCTCTCTCCTGGTTCGTCAGCGTGGACAGGCGCTCAGTCATACGTGGGTACCGAACCGCTTCGTCAGCGAACGGTCTCGGGAACACCGTCCCCCCGGCCACGATGGCCTGGATCGCCTTGAGGAATTCGGGAAAGGGCGCGGCCCTGCTCAGGTAACCGCGGAAGCCGACCTTGAGAGCACCGTCGATAACCTGGGGATCGTCCCACTCGCTCATGAGGATCATGTTCGCGTCCGGCCAACGTGTGAGGATCCTGCGCCCGATCGCCAGGCCGTTGCTCCTCCTCGGTCGGCGCTTCATGAGGTTCGCTCGCGAATCGGCGAGGTCGAGACCGATCAGGAGCACATCCGGTCGGTCGCGTTCGAGAACATGATCGCGTCCCTGCCGGTGGTGATCACTTGAAGCACGTCCATCTTGGCGTCGAGGAGCGCGGACCTGATGGCCTCTCCGAATCGAGCGTGACGTCCAGGATCAAGATGCGGATCGCCATCGGTTCTCTCTTCGCCCGACCCGGGCACGTGGCGTCTTCAGCTTGTCATGCGCGGGACCGCGGGGCTCGTGCCGTTGGATCGCCCGGGAGCGCAAGCGACAGTCCAAGGCGGCTGAGCACGTCAAGACACCGGCAGATGAGCGCGGGCAGTCAGCCTCGATCGGCACGATCGTGGCGACCCCAGAACTGCCACCAACGGCGTCTCGGGTCACGAGGCTTCCGTGGTCCCCGAGTGCGCCTCAGCTCGTTGGCGATGTCGGCGCCTCGCCCATGTGACGCGAAGTACCCGTGCCCACTCGAAGGGACGCCGCCATGTCCTTCTGCGCCTCCGAGCCAGTCTCCGCCGTCTCCTTCCACGCAGGCAACGCTACTCCTTCTTGCTATCGGCTCGTAGGTCGTGCCGCCTCTCGATGGGGCTCCTAAGCTGAGTTTCCGCTCGGCACGCCGATGCAGATGAACCGACGAAAAGGAGACCAGATGCCGTCATTCAGGGTGACCTATCACTTCGTGGTCGAGGCAGAGACGCGAGACGAGGCGATCGCCGAGGCGGCGAAGGCCGCGGAGAGCGGAGGGCTCAAGGAACCGGGGGGCGGGGCGGACGTGACGGTGGAGCGCATCCCTGATCCCGAAGCACCCTCCGGCTTCATCGCGGAAGGTGTCAGGCGGGGACACCGCAAGACCGAGAGCTGACTCGGCATGACCGGGCCCGGATCTGCACGTCACCGTGCACGATGACCGCTGCGCCCGCTTGAACCGCCATTCAAGGTGCGGCCGTGCGACGCGGGGTATGTGCCCCATATGAGCCTCGCGGCAGGCGCTCCCAACCCTCCTGGTCGAAGGATCTGATCGCGGGACCGCAGGCTCCCGCTGAAGCGCGCTGGTTCCTGAACGCCGCCGTCGCCCATCTGCGGCTCGACGAGGAGCTCAAGATCTCGACCCTCCTCGTCTCGGAGCTGACGTCGAACGCCGTGCGTCATGGAGGGGGACAACCAGGGAGCTGGATCGGGCTCACGATCACCGACACCGGCCCCTTCGTGCGTGTCGCCGTCTGCGATCAGGGCCCGGGCCTCGCCCTGGCGGAGATCGATCGGAGCGGGCACCGGGGTGGTCTGTTCCTTCTCGACACGCTGGCGTACGACTGGGGATCGAGCGGAACGCCGCCGGCACCGAGGTGTGGTTCGAGATCTGAGTCCCTGTCCCCGCGGACCACGGGTGTTCATCCTGTACCGGTAAGCTCCCCGGCTACACATCTCGAGGGGGAGTCACGATGCTCACGCAAACCCGGACGGCAGCCGCACGCGCGGTCGATCTCCGGAAGATCTACGGCGAGGGAATGGCCGCCGTCGAAGCGCTCCGGGGCGTTTCCGTGGAGTTCGCCGCCGGCGAGTACACCGCGATCATGGGCGCCTCCGGATCCGGCAAGTCCACCCTGCTGCACTGCATGGCGGGTCTCGACAAGCCGACGTCGGGAACCGTCTGGATCGGCGATCAGGACCTCACGCACCTCAAGGACCATGACCTCACGGAGATCCGGCGCGATCGCGTGGGCTTCGTCTTCCAAGCTTTCAACCTGGTTCCGACGCTGACGGCGGCCGAGAACATCACGCTGCCCAGCGCCATCGCCGGTCGGGACGTCGATCGAGCGCGCTTCGACGAGGTCGTCGACACGATCGGGCTGCGCGACCGGCTGACGCATCTGCCCTCCGAGCTCTCCGGCGGACAGCAGCAGCGCGTCGCGGCAGCACGAGCCCTGGTCTCGCGCCCGGAGATCGTGTTCGCGGACGAACCGACCGGGAACCTCGACTCCCGTGCGTCGCAGGAACTGCTCATGTACCTCAAGGCTGCCGTGACCGAGCACGGACAGACGATCGTGATGGTCACGCACGATCCGGTCGGCGCGAGCTTCGCGAATCGGATCGTGTTCCTCGCCGACGGCCAGGTCGTCGATGAGATGCGCGACCCGACCGCCGAGCGCGTCCTCGACCGCATGAAGTTGCTGGAGGCGTGAGGTGTGTTCGACGCTGAGGGAGCACTGAGATGTGGCGAGCCGCGCTGAAGAGCGTGCTCGCGAGGAAGCTCCGGCTCGTCCTGACGGCGATGGCGATCGTGCTCGGGGTCGGGTTCGTCTCGGGAACGCTGGTGCTCACCGACACCGCGTTGTCCGCGTTCGACGATCTCTTCGGCGACATCTTCGCGAAGACCGACGTCGTCGTGCAGGCGGAGAACGCGTTCCAGGACATAGCGGCCGGCGGTGGCGGGGGAGGAGGCCAGGAGCGGAACCCGATCCCGGGGGAGGTCCTGGGGGATGTCCAGGCTCTGCCGGGCGTGGCCGCAGCGGACGGCAGCGTGGGCGGATTCGCGCAGGTGATCGACCCGCAGACCGACGAGGTGATCTCGGGGGGCGGTGCGCCGACGATCGGAAGCTCGTGGGACCCGGACGTTACGCCGTTCGAGCTGACGGGGGAGCCGCCGCAGGCCGAGGACGAGGTCGTGATCGACGCGGATACCGTCGAGGAAGCGGGTCTGGAGATCGGCGATGAGGTCCGGATCGTCACACCGCTCGGTGTCGATCCGTACCGGCTGACCGGCGTCATCTCCCTGCCGTCGGCAACGACGATCGGCGGCGCCACGGTCGCATCGTTCGAGCTCGAAACCGCGCAACGGCTCTTCGACCGCGAGGGGACCTACGACCAGATCTACATCGTCGCGGGGGACGGCGCCTCGGCGGCCTCGGTCGCCGCGCAGGTCCAGGAAGTGCTCCCTTCCGGCTTCCAGGCGATCACGGCGACCGACGCCGCCGCGGAGCAGACGGATCAGGTCCGAGAAGGTTTGGGGTTCCTCCGCACGGCGCTGCTCGTGTTCGCATTCGTCGCGTTGTTCGTCGGGGCTTTCGTGATCTTCAACACGTTCAACATCGTGGTGACGCAGCGGACCCGCGAGATGGGACTCCTGCGTGCGCTGGGTGCCAGCCGCGGGCAGGTGTTCACCTCCGTCGTCATCGAGTCCCTGGTGATCGGGCTCCTGGGCTCCGCCCTCGGGCTCGCCGCGGGGATCGGGCTCGCGGTCCTGCTCAAGCAGGGTCTCGAGCTGATCGGGCTGGAGCTTCCACCGACCCCGCTCGCGATCCGGCCGACCACCATCATCGCGGCGCTCGTGGTCGGCACCGTCGTGACCGTCGTGGCCTCGGTGTTCCCGGCGCGTCGCGCCTCTCGCGTCGCGCCGATCGAGGCGCTGCGAGAGGGGACCGTCGCTCCGACCGCGTCCCTCCGTCGTCGAGCGATCGTGGGGGGACTGCTCACGACGGCCGGCGTCGGGGCGATCGCCGCGGGGCTGTTCGGGGACGTGCCGCAGCCCGCCGCGATCGTCGGGCTCGGGGCGCAGTTGACCTTCATCGGGGTCGCGGTGCTCTCACCGTTCGTCGCGAGGCCGCTCGCGACCGCGATCGGAGCTCCCGCCCGGCGCCTCGGGATGACCGGCCGCCTGGGGCGGGAGAACGCCAAGCGCAACCCACGCCGGACGGCGTCCACGGCCGCGGCGCTGATGATCGGCCTGGGTCTGGTCGTGTTCGTCTCCGTCTTCATGACGACGCTGAAGGCGTCGGCGTCGGACACGCTCGACGAGACCCTGCGTGCGGACTTCATCCTCAGTTCCTCCGGGTTCCAGCCATTCAGCCCGGGGATCGCGAACGTGCTGTCGCAGCGCGACGAGTTCGCCGCCGTGTCGCCGTTCCGGCAGGCCGGCGTGAAGATCGGCGGGGGGTTGACGTTCATCGCCGGGGTGGACGAGACGACGGTCGACGACGTCGTGAGCGTGCCGATGGAGGCCGGGACACCGGCCGGGCTGTCCGAGCCCGGGACGATCCTGATCTACAAGGGTCCCGCGCAGGCTCGCGGACTGGAGGTCGGAGACGAGCTCCCGGTGTCGTTCGCTCGGACGGGAGCGAAGGACCTGAGGATCGTCGGCATCTACACGGACAACCGATTGCTCGGTGACTACACGGTCTCGCTGGAGGAGTACGAGGCCAACGTCGCGGAGCAGTTGGACTACCTGGTGTTCGTCCGGCGGGCGGACGACGTCTCCCTCGAGCAGGCGAGAGCCGCCCTCGACGAGGTCGCGGGTGAGTTCCCCAACGTGGAGATCAACGATCAGGCGCAGTTCAAGGAAGAGCAGGATCGCTTGATCGATCAGGTCTTCGGGATCGTCCTGGTGCTCCTCGTCCTGTCGGTCATCATCTCCGCCTTCGGGATCGCGAACACCCTAGCGCTGTCGATCTACGAACGGATCCGCGAGCTCGGCCTCCTGCGCGCCGTGGGTATGCAGCGAACGCAGATCGGCTGGATGATCGTGATCGAGGCGGTGATCGTCTCTCTGTTGGGCGCGGTGCTCGGGATCGCGATCGGGCTCCTCTTCGGCTGGGCCATGCAGCAGGCGCTCGCCGACCTCGGCGTGTCGCGTCTCGCGGTCCCGTGGGGCCTCCTGGTCGTCTTCGCGGTGATCGCCGGCCTTCTCGGTCTTTTCGCGTCGATCGCGCCGGCGATCCGCGCCTCGCGGATCAAGGTCCTGGAAGCGATCTCGTACGAGTAACAGCCGTCGGAGGCGCGGAGCACCACCGATATCATGGCGCCCGTGCCTCGACTGACCCTTCCTGACGGCACTCACGTCGAGCTCCCCGAGGGGGAGCCGGTCGGCGCCGTGCTGGCTCCGGACGCGCTCGCGGCGCGGGTGGACGGCACCCTGCGGGATCTCTCGTTCGTGCCGGCCGGCGACGCGTCGGTGGAACCGGTTGCGCCGGGCTCGGATGACGCGCTCCGCATCCTCCGGCACTCCACCGCCCACGTCTTGGCACAAGCGGTGTGCCGGCTGCAACCGGGAGCGAGTTACGCGATCGGCCCGCCGATCCAGGATGGCTTCTACTACGACTTCGATCTGCCCGTCGCGATCGGCGAGGGCGACCTGCCCGCGATCGAGGCGGAGATGCGCACGATCGTGGAGGACGACCAGCCATTCCTTCGCGAAGAGGTGTCGCGCGAGGACGCGATCGCCCGGCTCGAGGGTCAGCCGTTCAAGCGGGAGATCATCGAGTCGATCGGATCGGCCGAAGGCGAGGTGGCGACGGGCGACAGGGTGTCGCTGTACCGCAACGACGGGTGGGTGGACCTGTGCGAGGGCCCCCACGTCCCCTCGACCGGCCGCCTCGGCGCGTTCACGCTGACCTCGACGGCCGGCGCCTACTGGCGAGGGCTCGAGACCAACCCGATGCTCACCCGGATCTACGGATCGGCCTGGGCGACTCAGGAGGACCTCGAGGCACACCTGTCCCGGCTGGAGGAAGCCGAGAAGCGCGACCACCGGCGTCTCGGTCGCGAGCTGGACCTGTTCTCGAGCCCGGACGAGCTCGGTCCGGGCCTGTGGATCTGGCATCCGCGCGGCGGCATCTTCCGGAAGGAGCTCGAGGACTGGGTCCGGAACCTCCACGTCGAGCGCGGGTACGACCTCATCGTCACGCCGCACATCGCCCGATCCGTGCTGTGGGAGACGAGCGGCCACCTCGAGAAGTATCGGGAGAACATGTATCCCCCGATGGAGGCGGACACCGGCGACTATTACGTCAAGCCGATGAACTGCCCGTTTCACGTGCTCGTCTACAAGTCGCAGGTGCGGAGCTACCGCGACCTTCCGATGCGGCTGTCGGAGCTCGGCACGATCTACCGCCACGAGAAGGCCGGCACGCTCCACGGGCTGCTCCGGATCCGCGGAGGCACCCAGGACGACTCGCACATCATCTGCACACCCGACCAGGTGATCGACGAGATCCTCGCGGTCTTCGACCTCACGCTCGAGATCCATCGGACCTTCGGTTTCACCGACCCCGTGGTCGAGCTCTCGACCCTGCCCGTCGCTCAGTCGATCGTGGACGCCGACACGGCCGAACGAGCCACCGAGGCGCTGACGCTGGCGCTCGAGAAGAGCGGTCTCGACTACCGGGTTGCCGAGGGCGAGGGCGCGTTCTACGGACCGAAGGTGGACTTCCACTTCCGCGACGCGCTCGGACGCCTGTGGCAGCTCACGACCGTCCAGTGCGACTTCGCGCTGCCCGAGCGCTTCGACATGGAGTACACGGGCGACGACAACCAGCGGCACAGGCCGGTGATGATCCATCGGGCGATCCTCGGGACCTTGGAGCGGTTCAGCGCCGTCCTGATCGAGCATTACGGCGGCGCGTTCCCGCTCTGGCTCGCGCCGGAGCAGCTCCGCCTGGTCCCGGTGGCCGACCGGCATGTTCCCAACTGCGAGGAGCTGGCCGGCACGGCGCGAGCCTCCGGCCTCCGGGTGCACGTCGACGAGACGAAGGAGACGGTGGGCAAGAAGATCCGTGCGGCACAGCTGGTGAAGTCGCCGTACGTGGTGGTCGTGGGCGATCGAGACTTGGATGCGGGGACGTTCACCGTCCGGGACCGATCCGGGGAGGAGCATCAGGGCGTGCCGTTCGACCGGATCGTGTCGACGCTCGCCGAGGAGGCACGGACGCGTGCGCTCGGCCAGAGCGCCTTCTAGACGGATGTGCGGCGCCGGCGCGGGTCGCGCCGTTGCGCGTCGATCCGGCCAGGGCTCGGTGCGGTAGATGGGGCACCTGTGGAGTCCGTGGCGCATGGAGTACATCCAGGCCGTCAAGGACGACGAGGACGAAGGGTGCGTGCTCTGTCGGATCCGCGATGGGGAGGAGTCCGGGCGCGTCCTCGCACGATCGGAGCTCGGCTACGTCGTGCTCAACAAGTATCCGTTCAACCCGGGGCACGTGATGGTGGTGCCGAACCGTCACGAGGGCAGCTTCGAAGCGTTCGCCGACGGCGAGCTCCTCGGTCTGCAACGCCTCATCCGGAGGTCCGTCTCGGCGCTCCGTGAGGAGATGGCTCCTCACGGCTTCAACGTCGGCGCGAACATCGGTCGCATCGCCGGGGCGGGGATGCCGGACCACCTCCATTGGCACGTGGTCCCTCGATGGAACGGCGACACGAACTTCATGCCGGTCATCGGACAGACGCGGGTGGTGCCGGAACTTCTGGAGGAGACCGCCGCTCGATTGACTCCCCGGTTCGTAGACGATTGAGCGGTGAATCATATGCAGCTCATACCTTCACTCGGACGATATGAAGCGGTCTTCTTTACTTCTGGTAACTGAAGGCATACAGTTCACATCATGGAACCGGCTGGGGCCGAACGGCTTGTGGCGGTGCTCGGCGACGTCGTCGCCTCCCGCCGTCATCCAGATCGCGAGCGACGGTTGACCGCGATCGGCGGCGCGTTGGACCTGGCGAACCGGAGGGTCGTGGCGACGCAGCCGCTCACACCGACGATCGGGGATGAGTTCCAGGGCCTCTACGGAGACCTTGTGTCGGCGCTCGATGCGACGCTGGTCGTGCGGCTCGCCCTCCTCGGTGAGGTCGACGTCCGATTCGGGATCGGGTCCGGCGAGCTCCTGGGGTACGAGGCGTCGCGGGCTCCGTTCGAGCAAGACGGTCCTGCCTGGTGGGCGGCGCGGGAGGCGGTCGACATGGTGCGTGATCTGGAGCAGCGGCGGGAACGGCCCCGCGGGTTGCGGACGCGTTGGATCGACGAGGATGCCGACGGATCGACGTCGGTCGGAGCCGTGAATGCGTTCCTGCACTGCAGGGACGAGCTGGTCGCAGCGATGGACCCGCGGGATGCCGAGACGCTGCTCGGGTTGCTCATCGACGAGCCCCTGACCTCGATCGCGGAACGCGTGGGCGTGAGCGTCTCGGCAGTCAGCCAGCGCGCGATCCGCGGCGGTCTGTACGCGATCCGACGGGCGCACGAGGAACTGCGGGGTGCCGTCGCGTGATCGCCGTGGGGATCTGGCTGCTGTCGGTGGCGCTGGCGGACCTCGTCGGCGGACTCTCGGGCGAGCCGAAGGACGGCGCGAGGACGATCGGAGCGATCGTGACCGGTGTCGTCGCGCCGGCGATCCTGTGCGTGATCGCCGCCGCCGATGTCGGCACGCTCGTCCTCCTGACCCTCCTGACCGGCGCGACGACGGCCGCGTGGATCGTTATCCGCCGGGACGCGCCTCGCATGAGCGCGGTCCGTGCGCTCGTCGCGCTGCTGTTCCTTCTGTCGACCTTCGCGATCGTGTCGGCCATCGGGAGCGAGCTCGTCTCGACCTTCGCGGCCGGCTCACTCCTCGAGCGCGCGATCGGCCGGTCGCCGTTCTCGCTTATCGCTTCGTCCTCACCCGAGCAGGTCCTGTTCCTCCTCGGCGTCCTCGCGATGCTCTTCGCCACGAGCAATGCGATCGTCCGCCTGGTGCTGACCGCGATGGGAACGAGGTTCTCCAATGCCGAGCAGCGGCTTCGCGGCGGGCGGGTGATCGGGCCGCTCGAGCGCGTACTGATCTTCGGCCTCGGGCTCGCCGGAGAGGCCACCGCGGCTGCCCTCGTGATCGGCGCCAAGGGTCTCCTTCGGTATCCGGAGCTGAACGGCCTGCGCGGCGAGTCCGGCGCCGCGGGACCGTCCGCCCGGACGATCGACGTCGTCACCGAGTACCTGCTGATCGGATCGCTCACGAGCTGGCTCCTGGCCCTGTTCCCGCTCGTGCTGGTCCCCGCCTAACGACTGGAGCTAGGCTCGGGCGATGTCGACGCTCGAGCTGCCGGACGGCGCGCGCCTGAACTACGAGATCGCGGGCGAGGGTCCCACCGTCACGCTCATCCATCCGGGACTCTGGGACATGCGCACGTGGGACCGGGAGTTCGCGTCGTTCGTGGACGCGGGGTACCGGGTGCTCCGCTACGACGTCCGCGGCTATGGCGCGTCGAGCAGGCCCGAGCCGGGTGTCGCGTACTCGCACGTCCGGGACCTCGAGGCGCTCCTGGCCGCCGAGGAGGTCACGCAGACCACGATCGTCGGCTGCTCGATGGGCGGAGGCATCGACATCGACTTCGCGCTGGAGCATCCCGAACGGGTGTGGGGACTGGTGCTCGTCGCAACCGGCCTGGGCGGCTTCGAGTCGACCGAGGAGGAAGAGGACTGGTGGGCGGAACGTGATTCGCCGATCGAGGCCGCGATCGAGGCGGGCGATCTCGAGCGCGCGCAGGACCTCCTGCTCGAGATCTGGGCACCGCTCGGGACCGATGACGAGCGCGGAGCCCTGATCAAGCAGATCGCGCGCGACAACATCCACGAGCTGACGATGGACGAGAGCGGCGCGGAGCAGCTCGATCCTCCCGCGGCGCATCGGCTGGCGGAGATCGACGTGCCCACGCTGATCCTCGAAGCCGAGTACGACCCGCCGGATATGCGTCGCCTGTGCGACTTCCTCGGTGTCGAGATCATGGGCTCGCGCAAGGTCGTGGTCGAGGGCGCCGACCACGTGGTGAACGTTCGCCGACCGGAGCGGTTCGAGGAACTCGTGCTGCCGTTCCTCGCCGGCGCCGTGCCGTAGAGCCGCGTCTCCTACTTCTTGTGGGCTTCCTCACGGGCGTGCTGGTACTCGTCGATGACCTTCTGCGCGAGGTGCTGCGGCATCTCCTCGTAGTGCGAGAACGTCATCGAGAACGCTCCTCGGCCGCCGGTCATCGAACGCAGGTCGATCACGTAGCGGGCGACCTCGCCCTGGGGGACCATCGCGTTGATCACCTGTTTGCCGCCGCTCAGCTGGTCCATGCCCTGGATCTTCCCGCGCTTCGCGTTGAGGTCACCCATGATGTCGCCGGTGAAGGACTCGGGGACGGTCACCTGGAGCTGGACGATCGGCTCGAGGAGCGCCACGCCGGCTTGCTCGACGACCTCCTTCAACGCGAGTGAGCCCGCGATCTGGAACGCCATGTCGGAGGAGTCCACGGAATGGAACTTCCCGTCGACGAGCGTGACCTTGATGTCGACCATCGGGTTCCCCGACAGCACGCCCTCGGACATCGTCTTGACGATGCCCTTCTCGATCGACGGGATGAACTGCTGGGGGATCGCGCCTCCGAAGATCTTGTCCTCGTAGACGAAGCCTTCGCCCCGCGGGAGCGGTTCGACCTCGATCTCGCAGACCGCGTACTGGCCGTGGCCGCCGCTCTGCTTCACGTGCCGTCCCTGCGCCTTCGCCTTGGCCCGGATCGTCTCCCGGTACGCGATCTTCGCAGGCTTCGCCTCCACCTCGACGCCGAACTTCGCCTTCAGGCGCTCCATCTGCACGCCGAGGTGGGCTTCGCCCATCCCGTAGATCACCGTCTCGTGGGTCTCGTCGTTGCGGGCCACCCGGAACGTCGGGTCCTCCTCGCGGAGGCGCGCCAGGCCGGTGGCGAGCCGGTCCTCCTCACCCTTGGTCTTGGGCGCGATCGCGTAGGCGAGGAGCGGCTCCGGGAGCTCCACCGGCGCGAGCTGCACCGGATCGTCCTTCGTGGCGAAGGTGTCGCCGGTGTGGGTGTGGGGAAGCTTGGCGACCGCGCCGATGTCGCCGGCCGGCACCTCGGACACGGTCTCGTGTTCCTTGCCCTTGAGCGCGAAGAGTTGTCCGATCCGCTCGTCGGTTCCCTGCGTCGCGTTGTGCACGGAGCTGTCGGGTCGGACCTTGCCGCTGAAGACCCGGAACATCGTGATGTGCCCGACGAAGGGGTCCGACACCGTCTTGAACACGAAGGCGCTCAGGGGTCCGTTGGGATCGCACGCCCGCTCCTTCTCCTCGCCGCCCTTCGCGATCACCGGCAGGGGCGCGCGATCGAGCGGGGAGGGGAACTCCTCGACGATGAAATCCAGCAGCCGATCGATCCCGATCGCCTTGGAGGCCGAGCCGACGAAGACAGGTGCGAGGCGGGCGTTCGTGAAGCCGTCCTTCGCGCCCCGCGTGATGACGGCTTCGGGGAGCGTGCCCTCCTCGAGGTACTGCTCGATCAAGGCGTCGTCGGATTCGGCGACCGCTTCGATCAGCTTCTCCCGAGCGGGATCCGCGATCTGGTGCAGCTTCTCCCGAGCGGGATCCGCGATCTGGTGGATCTCGTCGGGCCACTCGGACTCCTCCGCCTTCGGTCCGGACGGGTACAGGTCCGCCTTCTCGTGAAGCAGGTCGGCGATACCGCTGAACTCGCTCTCCGCGCCGATCGGGAGCTCGAACGGCGCCACCTGGTTCCCGAACGAGGACACCAGCTGGTCGAGCGTCGCCGGGAAGTCCGCCCGCTCACGATCCAGCTTGTTCACGAAGACCGCGCGAGGGAGATCCTCCTGGACCGCGAGCTCCCACGCGAACTCGGTCTGGACCTCGACGCCGTCCACCGCCGAGACCACGACGATCACGGCGTCCGCCGCGCGGACCGCCGAGCGCACGTCCCCGACGAAGTCCGCCGTGCCAGGGGCGTCGAGAACGTTGATCTTGACGTCGTTCCACTCGATCGGTGCCATGGAGAGGGACACCGAGATCTGGCGGTGCTGCTCGTCGGGGTCGTGGTCCGACACCGTGTTCCCGTCCTCGACCGTGCCCATCCGCGTGATTGCACCGGACGCGAAGAGCATCGATTCCAGCAGTGTCGTCTTCCCGGATCCTCCGTGTCCCACGAGCAAGACGTTGCGGATGTCCTTCGCGTCGTAGGTCTTCAACCGCGGCTCCTTCGTGGGAGGCCCTCGAGCGCTCGTGAGGGCGTGGTTCGGCCGGATGAAGGAGGAATCCTACAGAGTTGCTACGCTCGCCCGACCTGCGATGCGGAGCTTGCTGCGGTTCGAACGCCAGCCACCCGGCACC
>JAJNBA010000028.1 GCA_021155985.1 Actinomycetes bacterium | reverse complement strand
CGCGGCCCTGTTCGCCGTCGCCGGGGCCCTGGTCTCCCGTATGGAGGAGCTGCAGAACGCGATCGTCCCGATCAACCTCGTGGTGTTCGCCTCCTTCTTCATCTCGATCGGCGCCGTCGACGATCCCGACTCGGGGATCGCCAAGGTCGCCTCGCTCCTGCCGATCTCGTCCGCGCTCGCGATGCCGGTCCGCATGGTGCTGGGTTCCGCGACCACGTGGGAGATCGTCGCGTCGCTCGCGATCGTGATCGGGTCCACCGCCCTCCTGATCCCGCTGGCGGGACGGGTCTACGCGGGGGCGATCCTCCGAACGGGCGCGCGGGTCAAGCTGCGCGATGCCTGGCGGGCGGCCGGGTGACGCCTCGCGGCTGGACGCGGGCGAACCTCCGCCACGTGCTCGCGATGCTCCGCTACGGCGCCAACCCCGCGGCGACGGTCTACGACTCGATCGGCCCCGACTTCTTCCTTGCCCTCGCGCCCGGCTGGCTCAACCTCGGTCTGTGGGAGGGCGACGGTGGCGATCCTTCGGAGGCCCCCGTCGCCGTGCGGCGGTTGGTCGAACGGATCGCCGCGGCGCTGCCCGGGGGAGGCGACGTGCTCGACGTGGGGAACGGGCTGGCGGCCCAGGACCTCGTGATCGCGGCGACGGTGCGTCCGCGCTCGCTGACGGCCGTGAACATCACGTGGTCCCAGCTGGAAGCGGGCCGTGACCGCTTGCGTGAGGCGGGCGCTCGGGGCGTCTGCGCGGACGCCTGCGACCTGCCGTTCGCCGACGTCTCCTTCGACGGTGTGATCAGCGTCGAGGCGGCCTTCCATTTCCCTTCGCGCGAGCGGTTCTTCCGTGAGGCGTTCCGCGTGCTGCGTCCCGGTGGCGTCCTGGCGATGTCGGACCTCCCCACCGTGCGCCTGCCACAGGGCCCCAGGGAGGCGCTCGCCGCCGTGGCGATGCTGCGGGGCTGGGGGCTCCGACCCGCTGCGGCCGCATCGCCCGGCACGATCGTCGCGACGGCCGCCGGCGCAGGGTTCGTCGACATCCGGTCGGAACTCGTCGGGGACCGGGTGGTGGCGCCCGCGTTGCGTTTCGTGCGTGACCGACTGGACGCGGGCCGCGACGGCGGGCCGAGGACCCTCGGGCTCGCGGCCCGCGCGATGCTGTCCCAGGCCGACGTTCTCTGGGAGCGAGGCCTCCTCGACTACCTGCTGCTCGAGGCCCGGAAGCCCGAGAGGAAGTCCTAGCCCAGCTCCCGCCGGAGGGCCTGCAGAGGGAGTTGGCCGAGCGCGAGCAGTCGGTCGTGGAAGGCCTTCAGGTCGAAGGCGTCGCTCTCCTTGTCCTGGGTGCGGCGCCGGGCTTCCTCGATCTCCACCATACCCACCATGTAGGCGAGGGCCTGGGCCGGCAGGGCGATGTAGCGGTCCACCTCGACCTCCGACTCGCTGCGCGGCGAGCCACCGGCCACGAGCTTCTCGATCGCGTCCTGCCTCGACCAGCCGAACGCGTGCAGACCGGTGTCGGTGATCAGCCGGGCGGCGCGATGGGCCTGGGCCGCCAGCATCCCGAGCCGCTCCCAGTCGTCGACGTAGAGATCCATCTCGTCGGCGAGGCGCTCGCTGTAGAGCCCCCATCCCTCGGCGAACGACGCCCCCGCGAGCAGCCCGCCGAACCGGCGGAGCGCGGGGCGTTCGTCGAACTCCATCTCGAGGGCGATCTGGAAGTGATGCCCCGGATTCGCCTCGTGGTAGGTGACGGCGGCGATCTGGTGGAGCGCCTTGCCGGCGAGGTCGTGGGTGTTGATGTAGTACGTGCCCGGCCGATCGCCGTCGGCGGTCGGTGGCATGTAGAACGCGAGCGCCATGTCGGCCGCCCGATAGGCCTCGATCTCCTTGACGCGGCAGTTCGCCTTCGGGAGCCTGCCGAACCACGTGGGCGCGATCTCCCAGCTGCGCTGGACCTGGCCCTCCACGAGCTCGATCAGAGCCTCCGCGGAATCGGGGGTGTCCTTCCCGGACGCCGTGCGATCCGCGATCGCCTCATCCGGGCTCGCGTACCCGAGCCGTGACGCGATCTCGAAGCGCTCCGCCTGGATCGCTTCCCATCGCTCGTTCCCCAGGTCATGGACCTCCTGAGGATCGAGGGGCAGGGTGGTCCACGAGCGGATCTCCGACGCGTAGATCGCGTCTCCATCGGGCAGGGCCGTGACGGCGTTGCGCTCGGCCGCGTTCGGGAGGTACTCGCGGAGCACGTCGAGGTACGTCGCGAAGGCGGGCGCGACCACGTCGCTCCAGACGCCGGCGATCCGCTCGCGGGCGTCGTCGTCGTCCTCGGCGATCGCGGCGAGCGGCGGCGAGTCCTCGGGAGGAGACCCGACGATCCGCTCGATCTGCGCGACGGCGCGCTCGACGACGATGCGCGGCGACACCACGCCCGTGGCGACGCCCTCCCGCGCGATCTCCGCGCAGGTCTCCAGGTACCCGGGCAAGGCCCGGAGCCGCTGCTCGTAGCGGTCGAGGTGCTCGGGGGTGTCGGTCCGTTGGATCGAGGCGATGTCCCCGAGGAGCACGCCGGGGCCGACGAAGTGGTTCACGACGTAGAGCCGGTCCGTCCGATGCTCCACCGAAGCGAGGGCCTGCGTGGCGATCGCTTCGAGCACATCCATCGTCGTGCGGAGTGTCACGTCGAGCGATCCCCGGTCGATCGTGGCGAGCTCGTCGAGGGCCGCGCGGTTGTGGGACTCCGACGCGGCGCGGCCCTGCTCCCCGATGTCCGGGAGCCGGTCGTCGTAGCGCTCGTCGCCGATCGCCGTGGCGAACGTCGGCTCCCGCTCGAGCAGCTCTTCCCAGACGCGGTCGGCGAGTGCCTGGGCACGGTCGGTGTCGTTCACGGCGTCCTCGGCCTCTCGCTCGGGGTCACAGGAGGCCAAGCGTACTCGCGCCGTCGACCTGCAGGGCCGCGCCGGAGATGAACCCCGCCGGCTCCGAGCAGAGGAACGCGACTACGCGCCCGAAGTCGGCCGGCACCCCGAGCCGGCCCGCCAGTCCGGCGTCCACCACCCGTTGCGTCCGGTGGAGTCCGGGGCAGGCGAGGTTGAGCGTGATGCCGTCTTCGACGAGCTCTTGCGCGGCCGTCTTCGCCCACCCCCAGAGCCCGGCGCGCGCGGTGTTCGACGTCGCCAGGTCGGGGATGGGCTGCTTCACCGAGTTGGA
Organism: Actinomycetes bacterium; assembly: GCA_021155985.1. Taxonomy (GTDB): domain Bacteria; phylum Actinomycetota; class UBA4738; order UBA4738; family HRBIN12; genus JAJNBA01. The sequence goes on along the minus strand of JAJNBA010000028.1, from coordinate 19,823 downwards.
CGTGATGAGGCAGATGCGACCCCAGCCCGCCGAGCGCAGGTGCGGGAGTGCTGCACGCACGAGGCGGATCGACGTGAGGAGGTTCGCCTCGAGCGCGGCCATGAGCGTGGCATCGTCGAGGTCGACGGCCCGTCCCTTCGGTGGACCTCCGGCGTTGGCGACGAGGACGTGGAGTTCGCCGAACCGTTCGACGGTGGCCTCCACCAGTCGGGCCGGCGCGCCGGGATCCGTCACGTCGTCCGGGAGCGCGAGGACGTCGGAGCCGAGCTCCGCCGCCGTCGCACGGATCCGATCCGGGTCACGGGAGTTGATCGCGACCAACGCACCCTCCGCCGCGAGGGCGGCCGCCGACGCCTTGCCGAGGCCCTTCGAGGCCGCGGTGACCAACGCGACCTTCCCTTCCAGCCCGAGATCCATGGCGTCCGATGCTACGCTCCGCGCGGTGTCATCGGGGTCCCCCGGCCCGACGTTCGTCCTCCTCCTCGTGCTGTCGGCGGCGACGGGGGCCTGCGCGCCGCGGCTGCTCGACGCCGATCAGCTCGAGCGTCGGCTCTCGCGGGAGATCTCGGAGCGGCTCGACGTCGCGAACGTCGCGGTCGAGTGCCCCGACGACGCCGAGGCGCGACAGGGGGCGAAGCTGGGATGTGTCGCCCGAGCGCCGGGGGAGACGCAGGGGCTCCGGATCCAGGTGACGCAGCTCGACGGGGATGGCAACGTGGTCTGGGAGATCGCGGGCCCCGCCGGGTAAGGTTGCCCTCGATGCTGCTCGAGGGCAAGAAGCTCCTCATCACGGGAGTCCTGACGCCCCAGTCGATCGCGTTCTCGGCGGCGCAGGTCGCGCAGGAGCAAGGCGCCGAGATCGTCCTCACGAACTTCGGACGAACAGTGAGCCTCACCGAGAAGACGGCGAAGCGCCTCCCGGATCCTCCCGACGTCCTCGAGATGGACGTGAACGAGCCGGAGCAGATCGACGCCGTTCGCGAGGAGCTCGGCCGGCGCTGGGGACGGCTCGACGGGTTCCTGCACGCGATCGCGTTCGCGCCACAGGACGCCCTGGGCGGCAACTTCCTGTACACGCCGTGGGAGAGCGTCGCGACCGCGTTCAGGACGAGCGCGTTCTCGCTCAGCTCACTCGCAGCCGGCATGCTGCCGTTGATGGAGTCCCACGGTGGCGGGATCGTGTCGCTGGATTTCGACGCACGTGTCGCCTGGCCCATCTATGACTGGATGGGGGTCGCGAAGGCAGGGCTCGAGTCGGTAACTCGCTACCTGGCGCGGGACCTCGGCCCGAAAGGGATCCGGGTGAACACGGTGTCGGCCGGCCCGATGAAGACGATGGCCGGAAAGGGCATCCCCGGCTTCGATCAGATCGCGGGGAGCTGGGCGGATCGGGCTCCGCTCGGCTGGGACACGTCGGACGGTCGTCCGGTCGCCGGCGCGATCGCCTTCCTCCTGTCGGATCTCGCCGCAGGCATCACCGGCGAGCTGCTCCACGTCGACGGCGGGTTCCACGCGATGGGGACGGATCCCGTCCCGCCCGGGACCGGCGACTGACGTTCGCCGCCGGCTAGGCTGCCTCGAGCGCCTCGACGAACGCGCGCACCGCCGCCAGCCCGAGCGTGGGATCCTCTGTGTGGGTTGTCACCAGGACGCCCACGAGCTCGCCCTGGAACACGCACAGCACGCCCTGCCGGCTGGGCCCGCCCGGGATCAGGAAGCCCGGCCCACCTCCGCTCATGCACGCGAACGAGTACCCGCCCGATGCGGCGGATCGCAGCGACCCCTGGTCGACCGCGCCGCCCGAGGTCTCCGCGCCACTGGCCGCCCCCTGGATGATCGTCTCGGCTTCGACCCCTGCCGGGTAGTTCTCGTAGAGGGCTGCGAATAGCTCCGGCTCGTCGCCGCTGCCGTAGACGGCACCGCGGATCTCGACGTCCCCGACCCTGATGTCCTCGACCGCTCTCTCCGCTCGGTCCGCGTCCTCGCTGTGCAGTCGTTCGTACCCCAGCGCCGAGTCGGGGAAGCCGTCGGATCCGGCCCGCATGAGGAAGATGACCAGAGCGACGGCGAGCAGAAGGATCGCGACGACGAGGACCGGTCCCCGTCCGGAGCGAGGTCGGCTCGGGACCTGACCTCCCGGGGGCATCGACCGGCCGGGCCTCGGCGGCGGTTCCATCACCGGAGGGTGGACCGCGTCCGTTCGGGATGCAATCACTTCGTATGCTTCCGCCGTGCGGGAGATGACCACCGAGCGGCGGCTGACCAGCTTCAGCCACGGCGCCGGTTGCGGGTGCAAGCTCGGCCCCGACGATCTTCGGACCGTCCTCGGTGGCGTGACGTTGCCGCGGGCATCCGCCGACCTCCTGGTGGCCGCGGACACCGGGGACGACGCCGCCGTCTATCGCCTCCCGTCGGGGGAGGGGCTGATCGCGACCCTCGACTTCTTCACTCCGATCGTCGACGACCCGTACGACTGGGGCCGTATCGCCGCGACGAACGCGCTTTCGGACGTCTACGCGATGGGCGGCCGTCCGCTCCTCGCGCTGAACATCGTGAACTGGCCCGTGGACGACCTTCCGCTCGAGATGCTCGCGCGGGTCCTGCAGGGCGGCGCGGACGTCGCGGCAGGAGAAGGAGTCGCCGTCGCCGGCGGCCACTCGATCACGGATCCGGAGCCGAAGTACGGCATGGTCGCGATCGGGCTCGTGCCGTCCGACGAGGTCGTGCGGAACTCGACCGCGCCCGCGGGGGCGGCCCTGTACCTCACGAAGCCGCTCGGCCTCGGGATCGTCTCCACCGCGATCAAGCGGGGGGTCGCCGAGGAGGACCTCGTCGACGCCGCGGTCGACCTGATGACGACGACGAACCGGGCCGCGGGAGAAGCGATGCGATACGCCGGCGCGGAAGCGGCGACCGACGTCACCGGGTTCGGCCTCCTCGGCCACCTCCACCGGATGCTCCTGGCGTCCGGGACGGCGGCCGAGCTCGAGGCCGATGCGATCCCCGTGCTGGACCCCCGGATCCTCGACCTCGCACGGAGCGACGTCGTCCCCGGGGGAACGAAGCGGAACCTCGCGTCCGTCCGGCCGCACACGGACTTCGCCGACCTCCCCGGACCGGAGCGCCTGATCCTCGCCGACGCCCAGACCTCCGGCGGCCTGCTGATCGCCGCGAAGCATCGCCCGTCGATCGAGGCGGCGTTCCGCGAGCACGACGTCGCGTTCGCAAGGATCGGCGAGGTGGTGGCGGGCGAGCCGGGTCGGATCTCCGTCGCTGGCTCCCTCACACCGTAGGGAACCCATCCGACGGATCGCCCGTTAGGGTGCCCGAGGAGGCGAAGTGGACCGGCCCAGACAGCCACCGAAGGACCGGCCGAGGAACCGGCCGAAGGATCGGAACGAGGCCGATCCCGGGCTCCCGATCGAGTTCGGGCCGGCGTCGAACGCCGAGTACGACCCGGAGCCGGTCCTGCCCCTCGTCCTCCGGGAGACGATCCGCCGAGCTCGCGACGACGCGGAGCGCAACGCGCGCCGTCTGGGGATGAGCCGCCGGGAGTTCCTCCTGTCGGCCTGCGGCGCGGCCACCACGTTCCTCGCCCTCAACGCGTGCACCCGCGAGGAGCATCGCGCGAACCCCTCGTCATCCACGAGCGAGCCCGGCGGCTCCTACGAGATCCCGCCGAGCGCGTCGGTGGAGCCGCCGAGCGCGTTCGAAGCGCTCGGGGGCGAGGAGTTCATCTTCGACGTGCAGGGCCATCTCCTCGAGTACCACCTCAACCCGGTCCTGAACGGCCAGAGCTTCTGGGAGGGGTTCCCCCAGAAGGACTGCGGTGAGGACGACCCTCGCGTCTGCTACTCGATCGAGCACTTCCTCGAGCTGATGTTCCTCCGCTCGGATACCAACATGCTCGTCCTTTCCTCGCTCCCGATCTTCCCGGAGGGCAGCCCCCTGTCGCCCGAGATCATGGACATCACCCGGCGGACGATCGAAGGACTCTGCCGGGACGAGCGGATCCTGCTCCACGCGCAGGCACTCCCCAACGTGGGCGGGCAGCGGGCCGCCCTCGACGCGATGGAGCACATCGCGAACCGGTACCCGGTGGCCGCGTGGAAGACGTTCACGCACTTCCCGGGAGCGTTCGAGGGCGACGGGAACGTGTGGTGGCTCGACGACCGGGACGGCGGCGACCTCGGCGAGCGGTTCATCCGTCAGGTCGTGGCTTTGGGCATCCCGACGATCTGCACCCACAAGGGACTCTCGCTCGGGAACCCCAACGCCTCACCCGACGACATCGGGCCAGCGGCCAGGCGGCACCCCGACGTGAACTTCGTCGCCTACCACTCGGGCTTCGAGGCGGGGACGCCGGAGGGACCATACACGCGCGAGACCGCACACCTGGGCGTGAACCGCTTGATCGCCTCGATGGAACGCGAGGGCATCGGTCCGAACGAGAACGTCTACGCCGAGATCGGTTCGACCTGGTGGTACGTGATGCGCTACGCGGATCAGGCCGCGCACGTCCTCGGCAAGCTCCTGAAGCACGTGGGGGAGGACAACGTGCTGTGGGGGACCGACTGCCTCTTCTACGGGTCACCGCAGCCGTTGATCCAAGCGTTGCGCACGTTCCAGATATCCGAGGAGCTCCGCGAGCGGCACGGGTACCCGAAGCTCACGAAGGAGATCAGGGCGAAGATCCTGGGGCTGAACGGCGCGGCCCTCTACGGCATCGAACCCAACACGTCGACCTGCGAGTTCACGCGTCGCGAGCTCGAGCAGCTCCGTCGGATCCTGCCCGGGAACACGACGGCGCTCGGGCCGAGGACGAGGGCGGGGGTGCAGGCGTTCCGCGACGACGACCGTGAGCTCTGGGCTCGCTCCGCGGAGCTGCTGCGGTAGGCGAGGTTCGTATCCTGGAGCGATGCCCAGGCGCCGGATCCGGCTGACCGCGCCCGCTGAGGCGCTCAGCTCGACGTTCCGGGACATCCGCGCCGAGATCGGGATCCCTGAGTCCTTCCGGCCCGAGGTGCTTGCCGAGGCCGAGTCGTCGTCGAGCTCACATCGACCTGCAGACGTCGACCGCACGGAGATCCCTCTCGTCACGCTCGACCCTCCCGAGTCGATGGACCTCGACCAAGCGTTCCACCTGGAGCGGAGGGGTGGTGGATTCCGGCTCCACTACGCGATCGCCGATCCATCAGCGTTCGTTACACCGGGCGGCGCGATCGACCGGGAGGCGCACCGCAGGGCCGAGACCGCCTACAGCCCGGATGCACGGACGCCCTTGTACCCGCCGGCGATCTCCGAGGCGGCGGCCTCGCTGTTGCCCGATGGTCCGCGTCCTGCCGCCCTGTGGCGCATCGACGTCGACACGGACGGGCTCCCGGTGGACGCCCAGGTCGAGCGCGCTCTGGTTTCGAGCCGGACGAAGCTCGGCTACGCGGAAACGCAGGCAGCGATCGACCGGGGGACCGCAGACCCGATGCTGGAGCTGCTCCCCGAGATCGGCTCGACCCTGCAGGAGGCGGAGCGCGCCAGGGGAGGGGCCAGCCTCGGCCTGCCCACTCAGGAGGTCGTGCCGGGCCCGGGCGGCTTCGGCCTGACCTTCACATCGGCGTCGCCGGTCGAGACGTGGAACGCGCAGCTCTCCCTGTTGACCGGTCGGGTCGCGGCCCGGATCATGCTGGACGGCCGCGTCGGCGTGATCCGGACGATGCCGCCGCCCGATCCGCATGACGTCGAGCGGCTGCGCCGGGTCGCGACCGGCCTCGGTGTGGACTGGCCGGAGGCCATGACCTATCCGGAGCTCTTGCACACGATCGACGCGAGCCGTTCGACGGCTCAGTCGGTCTTCCTCCAGGAGGCCGCGGTCCTGTTCCGCGCCGCGGCGTACACGGCGTTCGATGGGGAGCCACCTCCCGACGATGGGCACGCGGCGATCGCCGCCCCCTACGCCCATTGCACCGCGCCGCTGCGGCGCCTGGTCGACCGGTACGTGAACGAGGTCTGCCTCGCTCTCGTCTCCGGGAGCGACGTGCCGCCGTGGGCGCGCGCGGCGCTTCCAGCGCTGCCGATCGAGATGGCGCTCGGTGGGGAGAAGACCAGCCGTCTCGAGCGGACGATCGTCGACGCCGTGGAGGCAGCCGTTCTCGCCCCCCTCGTGGGTCGCCAAGCGGACGCGGTGGTCGTCGACCTGTGGAAGCACGGCCGCGGCGAGGTCGCCCTGCGCGATCCGGCGGTGATCGGACCCTGCGATGACGTACACGAGCTCGGAGCCCAGGTCCGCGTTCGCCTCGAGGAGGCTGACCTCGAACGCCGCGAGGTCCGCTTCGTCCGTGTGTAGGTCAGGGTCGCGTCGATAGGTCTGTCGACGTGAGCTGGCCGCCCGTCGGGCCGCGGCCGCCGAGGGCGGCCGCACCGCACCGGGCGGCCAGCCGCAAGGCCTCGGTCACCTCGAGACCTGCTCCCAGACCGTACGTGAGGCCGGCGTGGAACGAATCGCCGGCTCCGTAGGTGTCGATGATCGGCCCGAGGAGCGGAGCAGGTTCGAAGCGACGTCGCTCGCCGTCCGACGCTGCGAACGATCCGCCATTGGCCCCCTCCGTCAGCACGACGAGGTCGGGCGGGGCGTGGGCCAGGACCTCGGGGTCGTAGCGCTCGTGGACGTCCGACGCGCTCCCGACCACTGCGTCGGCCCGAACGCCGGACGCGGCGAGGACGGCCAGATGCCGGGTCGACACCACCATCACCTTCGCCACGCGGGCTCGACGAAGCGCGTCCTCATCGCCGGCCGTCACGTAGACGGCGCCGGCGTCTTCCAGGTGATCCCACGCGAGACCGTCGGAACCGCGCGCCTCCAGCCGGGGTCCCAGCGTGGTGATCGTGCGCTCACCGTCGCTGTCTACGAAGCACAGCGCCTGACGGGTGGGCTCCGGTCTCTCCTCGCCGTGGACGTGGACCCGCGAGGCCGAGAGCTCTTCGCGCGCGCGACGACCCACCCCGTCCCCGCCGAGCGCCGTGAACAGCTCGGACGATCCCGCGAGCTTCGCGAGCTGGACGGCGGACACGGCGCCGCCGCCGCCCGCTCCCCACCAGGTCTCGGTCGCGTGTGCGATCGCGCCGGCGGTGGGCACCCGGTCCACGCGCGCGAACGTGATCCATTCCACGTGTCCGACGACCGCGACCTTCATCCCGTGCGTATCGTCCCAGGCTCGGCCTGGCGTACCGAAGGCACGAAGCGGGAATATCCGACCTGGTTGGTAGGATTTGCACCTGCAAGAGGGACCGCGACTCGGCGGCCCCGCGAGCACCCCGAGAGGTCGATGGCAGAGCTCGACGGCGTCTTCTACAAGGAGATCGTGGAGCAAGGACTCCGCGAGTTCCCCAACGAGGCCTGTGGCGTGATCGCCGCGGGCCCGGACGGCCTGCCCGTGCACGTCTTCACGGCCACCAACATCGACATGAGCAGCGTGACCTTCCGCATCGATGCCGAGGAACAGCTCCGGATCGAGCGTGAGATCGAGGAGCGCGGCTGGGAGACGTGGGGCTACTACCACTCGCATACGCACTCTGAGGGATACCCGTCGCAGACCGATCGAGACCGTTCGAGGTACGTCGTCGCGTTCTACCCGGACGTCAGGTTCCTGATCCTGTCGTTGGAGGATCGCGACGCGCCCGTGCTCCGCTCGTTCTTCCTCCGCGACGGCGAGGTCACCGAAGAGGAGCTGACGATCACGTGAGCGACGCGCGTCGGTTCACCGAGGATCAGGTCCAGCGGTACGCGCGCCACATCATCCTGCCGAACGTCGGAGGAGCCGGGCAACGCAAACTGCTCGACGCGAGCGTGCTGGTGATCGGCGCGGGCGGGCTCGGTTCGCCGATCGCGTTGTACCTCGCCGCCGCCGGCGTGGGGAAGATCGGCATCGTCGACTTCGACGCCGTGGACGTCTCCAACCTCCAGCGGCAGATCCTCCACACGAACGCCGACGTCGGTCGCTCCAAGGTGGAGTCGGCCCTCGAGCACCTGCGTGCGATCAACCCGACGATCGAGGTGGTCGGGCACGACACGCTGTTGTTCTCGACGAACGTGTTCGACGTGATGGAGCCGTACGACGTGATCGTCGACGGGACGGACAACTTCCCCGTGCGCTACCTGGTGAACGACGCCGCGCAGTTCCTGGGCAAGCCGCTCGTCTACGGCTCGATCTACCAGTTCGAGGGGCAGGCGACGGTCTTCATGCCGGGCAAGGAGACGCCGTGCTATCGGTGCCTCTTCCCGACGCCTCCGCCGCCCGGCACCGTACCGTCGTGCGCCGAGGGCGGGGTGTTCGGCGTATTGCCTGGCGTGATCGGGTCGATCCAGGCGACCGAGGCGATCAAACTGATCACCGGCGAGGGCGAGACGCTCGAAGGACGGCTCCTGCTCTACGACGGGCTCGACATGAGCTTCCAGGAAGTGAGGATCCGCTGGGACGCCGACTGTCCGGTGTGCGGCAAGGAGCCGACCATCACCGAGCTGATCGACTACGAGCAGTTCTGTGGCGTTCCCGCCCGGCCCGACTAAGGAGTCACGCCAGATGTCCGTTCAGGTGAAGCTGCCCACGATCCTCCGCAAGCACGCGGGGGGAGAGCCCAAGGTGAGCGCTGAGGGCTCCACGCTCCGCGACGTCCTCGACGATCTCGAGACGAGATACCCCGGCATCACGAAGAACGTCCGCTCCGACGACGGCGGCCTGCACCGGTTCATCAACGTGTACCTGAACGACGAGGACGTGCGCTACCTCGGCTCCCTCGAGACCGAGGTGGGGGAGGGCGACACGGTCTCGATCCTCCCGGCGGTCGCCGGCGGCTGAGTCGTTCCGTCCCGGTATGGCGAGACCGCGGCATGCCCCTGAGGAACGGATGCCTGCCGAACGACCGCGGTCACCGATGGGAGGACCCACTGGGATAATCTCGCCGTGACGCGCCACGACGACATCCTCGCAGCTATCGGCAACACGCCGCTCGTCGGGCTGCCCTCGATGTCACCGAAGGCCGGCGTGCGCCTGTGGGCGAAGCTCGAGGGGAACAATCCGACCGGCTCCACGAAGGACCGCATCGCGCTCGCGATGGTCGAGGCCGCGGAGGCGGCAGGTGCCCTCACGCCCCAGAAGACGATCCTCGAGCCGACCTCCGGGAACACCGGGATCTCGCTCGCGATGGTCGCTCGCAGGAAGGGCTATCACCTCACCGTGGTCCTCCCCGACAACGCGAGCCAGGAACGGCTCGGTCTCCTCCGGTTGTTCGGCGCCGAGATCGTCTTCTCCGACGGCGACAAGGGCACGAACGGCTCGATCGAGGTGGCGCGCGCACTCGCCGAGGACCCGGCGTACTACATGCCCTTCCAGTATGGGAACCCGGCGAACCCGAAGGCGCACGAGGAAGGAACCGGGCGCGAGATCGTCGCCGACCTTCCCGAGGTGACGCACTTCGTCGCCGGGATGGGCACCGGTGGCACGCTCACCGGCGCCGGCCGCGCGCTGCACGCTCACGATCCGTCGGTCAGGGTGGTCGCCGCGGAGCCGGAGCTCGGCGATCTCGTCTACGGTCTGCGGTCCCTCGACGAGGGGTTCATCCCGCCGATCTTCGATCCATCCGAGGTGAACCGGAAGTTCCTCGTGCGCTCCGACGATGCGCTGCGGGCGACCCGCGAGCTGACGTCGAAGGAGGGCATCTTCGCGGGCATCTCGTCCGGCGCCGTGATCCACGTCGCCCAGCGGATCGCCGCCGAGGTGGAGGAAGGCGACGTGGTCTGCCTGCTCGCGGACGGCGGCTGGAAGTACCTGTCGACCGAGGCCTGGGCGGAGGACCTCGCGACCGCGGAGAAGCAGGTCTCCGAGTCCCTGTGGTGGTGAGGTGAGCGACCCGCGTCCGATCGGCGTCTTCGACTCCGGCGTCGGCGGGCTCACGGTCGCGCGGGCGATCATCGATCTCCTGCCGCACGAGCCCCTGCTGTACGTGGGGGACTCCGCGCGCTTCCCGTACGGCTCCCAGCCGGTGGAGCGGATCCGGACCTACGCCCTGGAGATCGCCGAGTACCTCGTCCGCCGGGAGGTGAAGGTGCTCGTGATCGCCTGCAACTCGATCGAGGTCTCGGCGATCGGTGACATCGCGGTGACGGCGGACATCCCCGTGGTGGGCGTGGTGAACCCCGGGTCGCGGGCGGCGATCCGGGCCACGCGCAACGGCATCGTCGGGGTGATCGGGACCGAGGCCACGATCGCGACCGGGGCCTACCAGCGGGCGATGGGATCCGCGGTGACGCTGCACGCGGCGGCGTGCCCCGCCTTCGTGGATCACGTCGAGCGCGGTGATACCAGCTCGCCCGCGTTGCGGGAGGCTGCGCGGGGGTATCTTGAGCCGCTCATGGACGCCGGGATCGACACGCTCGTGCTCGGGTGCACCCATTACCCACTGCTCTCGGGTCTGCTCCAGTTCGAGCTCGGGCCCGACGTCGTCTTGGTGTCGTCGGCGGAGGAGACCGCGAAGGACGTGTACGGTGAGCTCGTGTCCCGTGATCTGCTCGCACCCGAGGGCGGACGCCCCGTGCACGAGTTCGCGACCACGGGCGATCCGGCCCGGTTCCAGGATCTGGCGGAGCTGTTCCTCGGGCCGGAGGTCCGGAACCTCGGTGTGCGCCAGGTGACCGTGGAGGGCGCGTGGAGCTGACGGTCCTCGGCGCGCAGGGAACCTGGCCGGGCGCCGGCGGGGAGAACTGTGGCTACCTCGTCACCGAGGACGGCTACCACCTCCAGGTCGACGCCGGGACGGGGACGTTCGCCCGACTGCAGCAGGTGGTCGGCGTCGACGAGGTGGGCGCGATGCTGATCACGCACGGCCATCCCGACCACTACGTCGACATCATCCCCACGTTCTACGCACGACACTACGGACGCCTCGGCCACCCCGGGCTCCCGTTCTGGTCGCCCGGCGGGTTCACCGACATCGCCGCGTCGCTCGTCTCCGAGAACGGGCGCAACGTGATGGCCGAGGCGTTCGATTTCCAGACCGCGGTCGAGGGCGAGGTGTTCGAGCTGGGACCGTTCCGGATCACGCCGTTCGAGATGCAGCACATCGGCGTGCTCTCACTCGGGTACCGGATCGAAGCCGGCGGTGTCGTGCTCGCGTACACGGGGGACACCGGCCCGTGCGAGGCGGCGATCGAGCTGGGACGCGATGCGGACCTGTTCCTGTGCGAAGCCACGTACCAGAACGCGTCGAAGCTCTATCCCTTCCACCTGTCGGCGGCGCAGGCGGGCGAGGTCGCGTCCGCGGCGGGCGTCGATCACCTCGTCCTCACCCACCTCACCCCTGAGCTCGACCACCGGATCTCGATCCGGGAAGCGGCCGAGACGTTCGGGGGGCACCTGGACATCGCGGTGCCCGGGATGCTCCTCGAGGTCGGCCGATGAGCGCACGCCCGGATGGACGCGCTCCCGGCGAGCTCCGACCGGTCTCCTACGAACTCGGGTACCAGGAGTGGGCGGCCGGTTCCGTGCTGTTCTCGATGGGCAAGACCCGCGTCCTGTGCGCCGCCTCCGTTTCCACCGAGGCTCCCCGCTGGCTCCGCGGCACCGGCAAGGGGTGGGTGACCGGCGAGTACTCGATGCTCCCGGCGTCCACGAACGAGCGGTCGCCACGCGAGGTGAACCGCGGTCGCCCCGGCGGCCGGACCCAGGAGATCCAGCGGCTGATCGGCCGTTCCCTCCGAGCCGTGACCGACCTCGGCCGCCTCCCGGATCGGACGATCACGGTCGATTGTGACGTCCTGCAGGCCGATGCCGGCACCCGGACGGCTGCGATCACGGGTGGCTACCTCGCCCTCGCCCTCGCCCTGCGGGGGCTGTCCGATGCCGGGCTGGTGCCGGACGATCTCCTGATCGACAGCGTGGCCGCCGTGTCCGTCGGCCTGGTCGACGGGGAGGCGAGGCTCGACCTCTGCTACGAGGAGGACGCCGACGCCGAGGTCGACTGCAACGTCGTGATGACCGGATCGGGGACCCTCGTCGAGGTGCAGGGAACCGCCGAGGGTGCGCCGTTCGATCGGACGCAGCTGGACGACCTCCTCGACCTCGCCTCGGCGGGTGTGGTGGAGCTCACGAAGGTTCAGCACGAAGCGCTCGACCGCTGAGGTGGAGCTTCCCCCCCGGATCGCGATCGCTTCCCACAACGCGCACAAGCTGCGCGAGATCGCCAGGATCTGCGCGGACTGGCCGGTCGCCTGGCTCACGGTCGAGAACCACGAGGGGCCCTGGCCGGAGGTGGAGGAGACCGGGAGCACCTATCTGGAGAACGCCCACCTGAAGGCGGGGGCCGTGGCGGCCGCGCTGGGCCTCCCCACCCTCGCCGACGACTCCGGCATCGAGGTGGACGCGCTCGGCGGCCGCCCCGGCCCCCGGTCCGCGCGGTTCGCCGGCGAGGACGCCACCGACGAGCGCAACCTCCAGGAGCTGATCCGGGCGCTCAAGGGCGTGCCCGGAAGCGGTCGGACGGCGCGGTATCGGTGCCTGGCCGTCCTCGCCTCTCCGGAGGGCGAGGAAGTCGCCGCCGAGGGGATCTGCGAGGGGATCCTGCGTACGAAGCCTCGGGGGGTCCGGGGCTTCGGCTACGACCCGATCTTCGTCCCGGCCGGTTGGGACGACACCATGGCCGAGCTCACGGACGAGGAGAAGGACCGGATCAGCCATCGGGGCCGGGCCCTCCGTGCGCTCCGAAACGTTCTCGAGGCCGACGGGCCCTCGTGAGCGAGAGGGCAGTCAGCTCCTCCTGAGAGAAGGCCGCACAGCCCCCCGGGATACCCGACTCAAGGTAACCCTACGGGCGGCCGAAGCTTTCTTCGTGGCGGACAACCAGCTGGCAGAGCGCCGTGTCCTGAGGCAGACCGAGGGCTTCTTCGACGGGAAGTCCCCGGGTGTGACGCTCCTGCTCGGTGCTGCGTTCCTCGCAGTCGTCGGCGTGATGGACTACCTCCTCGGCCCCCGCCTGTCGGTCGCCTTGTTCTACCTGATGCCGATCGGCCTCGTGACGTGGAACCTGGGCTTGCGATGGGGTGCCGTGAGCGTGGCGCTGGCGACCGGTGCCGCCCTCTGGAGCGACCTCCTCTACCCGCAGATCGACCTGCTCCCGTGGTGGAACGCGATCTTCCGGTTCGCGGCCTTCCTCTCGGTCGCCGTCCTGCTGGGAACCCTTCGCCGGATCATCGCCGCCCAGTGGGAGCACCTCGACCGAGAAGCCGCCGTGACGAGCGGCCTCCGCGAGCTGAACGAGGTGAAGGACACCCTCCTGCACGCCGTGTCGCACGACCTGAAGGGCCCGCTCGCCGGCATCCTCGGATCGGTCCAGACGCTGCATCGCGCCGAGCAGATCGGGCTGACCGAGGACGAGCGGTCGACGATGCTCGACATGATCGAGCAGGGTGGCAAGAAGATGAATCGTCTCGTCGACGACCTGCTCGACCTCGATCGCCTCGATCGTGGGCACATCCAGCCCGAGCGCGCCCCCACCGACGTGAGCGAGCTGGCTCGCCGGGTCGCCCGTGAGCTCCCGGGGATGGAGTCACACCCGATCCGCGTCGAGGCGTCCCCGGTGCTCGTCGACGTCGACGCCGGCAAGGTGGAGCGGGTGATCGAGAACCTCCTCGTGAACGCGCGCCGGCACACGCCGGCGGGCACCGCCGTCCACATCCGCGTGCACGGCCGCTCGAACGGCATCGTGCTCGTGATCGAGGACGAAGGCCCCGGTATCCCGGACGAGCTGAAGGAAGTCCTCTTCGAGCCGTTCCGTCAGGGCGCCGGCGCGGGTGGCCGTGGAGTCGGCATCGGACTCTCCCTCGTCAAGAAGTTCGCCGAGCTGCACGGCGGGACCGCGCTGATCGAGGACGGCGAGCAGGGCGGCGCCCGGTTCGTGATCACCCTCCCCGGTGACATCACCGAGCTGCCCTCCGACTCCCGGCGCCTACAGGCCGTCTAGGTCCGGCGGCGGGTCTCTCCATCACGCTGGGCTCGGCTCCACCTGGAGGCATCTGGTCCACGGTTCCTCCCGCCGCGATGACCTTCGCGATGTAGCGCGGGTCCCTGCTCGCCCCCGGGAGCACGTCCGACGAGAGTGAGTATTGGCCGACGAGGCCGACGAAGTAGAGACCGGGAGCGGACGGCACGACCCCCCGTTCGTGCCGTGGTCGTCGTTCGTCGTCGAAGATCGGAAGGTCGATCCACGGGAAGTCCTGACGGAACCCCGTGCACCAGATCACGTTCTCCGCCTCGAGGACGCGTCCCCCCTCCAGCTCCGGGAGCCCCTCCCGAACGCCCACGACCCGCGGCACCCGTTCGACCCCGGCGGTCTCCAGGTCCTTCGACTTCACCCGGATCAGAGGAGCGGCCTTCCCCTCCAGCTTCGGGAGCAGCTTCCGGCCGATCGGCGTTCCCCGCGTCAGGACGCGATGGCCGAAGAAGCGGATCACATGGAAGAACGGTCGCGAGCGGCGGGTCCCGTGTCGGAAGGGGATCTGCCCGGCCGGCTTCCCGGCGAGCATGACGCGATGGGTGCTGGAGAGCTCCTTGGCGATCTCCGCCCCCGAGTTGCCCACGCCCACCAACAGGACGCTTCCCGCCCGGAGCTGGGACGGGTTCCGGTACGCCGCGGAATGCATCTGGAGGATCCACGGATCGAGGGCGGACGCGAACGCCGGCGTCTTCGGCACACGGTTCGCGCCGGTGGCGACGATCACTCGATCGGCCTCGACCCTCCGACCGGCCACGGTCATGACGTAGCGACCGCCCTCCTCCGACAGGCTCTCGACGGACGTCCTCGTCCGGACCGGGAGACCGAAGTGCTCGGCGTATCGCTCGAGGTAGTCGCCCATCTCGTCCTTCGTGGGGAACGACCATGGGGGCGCCGGGAACGGCATGCCCGGTAGCCCGTCGATGAACGCCGGCGTGAATAGACGGAGCGAGTCCCATCGGGTGCGCCAGGCGTCGCCTACTCGCTCCTGCGCTTCCAGGATCGTGAATGGCACCCCCTCCCGCCTCAGCTCGTATCCCATCGCCAGTCCGGCCTGCCCGCCGCCGATGATGATGGTTTCGAGGTGCTCTCCTCCCTGCGTGGTGTGCATCTCCCGCCTCCGTTCCTCGGTCGTCATGCAGGAACGTAGGCGGCCAGGCCTGGCCCCTGCATCGCCGGAACGAGCCAATTGCGTCGGCGAGGCTTCTGGTACGAACTGACCATCGCTGGTCAGGCGAGGTTGTGCTCGAAGGCGAAGGCGGTCGCCGCGGACCGGGAGGACACGCCGAGCTTCACGAACATGTTCTGGAGGTGTCGCGCGACGGTGTGCTCGCTGATCACGAGCGCCGCCGCGATCTCCCGGTTCGTCTTCCCCGTCGCGAGCAGCCGCAGCACCTCCGCCTCCCGGAGGGAGAGCCCTCGCGGGAGCCCTCGACCGGTGCTCAGCAGATCCGCGGTCCTCCGGGCATCGGGGGCGGCACCGAGGCGTTCGAACGTCGCCAGCGCGGCGCGCAGCTCGGATCCGGCGTCCTCCTCACCCCCGGAGGCGCGAAGCGCCAGCCCGTACGTGAGCCGGGCGTGAGCGGCTTCGTAGGGGAGCTTGAGCTCCTGCCAGATCGAGCCGGCTCGTCGAGCGCGCTCGAGCGCACCCGACACGTCGGCCTCGGCGAGTCGGAGCGTGGCGTCCGCGCTCGCCGCCGCCGCGCTGAGCGCCGGGCGTCCGGAGTCCCGCGCGATCAGGGCGAGCTCGTCGCGAGCCGCTCGCGCGGTCTCCGGATCGTGGGCGGCGAGCGCGACGTCGACCTGGGCCATCAGGAGCCGCGCGCGCCGGAGGGAGTTCCCTTCGCCGCTGGCCACCGCGAGGCGGAGGCTCGTCTGGGCCGGTTCGACCTTGCCTTGTCCGAGGCGCAGGAGGGCCAGGCCCGGTTGGGGCTCGACGCCGAGCTCGCGCGCCCGGGCGAAGGCCTCCTCGGCGCCCGCGTCGTTGCCGATACGCCGTCGGATCTCGCCGGCCTCGTAGAGGGCAGAGGCTGCGGCCGCCGGATCGAAGCTCATCAGCTCCTCCGAGGCGCGCAGGGCCTCGGCCTCCGCCTCGGCCCACGCGCCTCGGAGCCTCGCTACCTGGGCTCGGTTGATCCGGCAGAGCCCCGGGTAGGGCGACTCGGGGGGAAGCGACTCGCACCAGGCGCGGGCTGCCTCGCTCCACTCCCCGGCTCGCCGGACGTCGGCCAGCTCCAGGCACGCCTCGATCACGTTGCAGTACACGACGCCGGTGAAGAAGGAGCTGAGCTCGCCGGCCACGACGGCGGTCATCGCCTCGTCCAGCATCGCGACGCCCTCGGTCTCCCGGCCCTGGGCGATCGCGATCAGCCCGCTCGTGTGGATCGCGAGAGCGATGACGTCTGGATCGTGGAGACGCCTGCCGATCTCTGCGCCGTGGGTCGCGAGCTCGCTCGCCTGATCGAGGTCGCCGCCGAAGCGCGCAACCGTGGCCTCGACCACAGCCAGGAAACCGTGCTCGATGGAGTCCGGCCGCCCGTCGAGGTGGCGATGGGCACGCATGAGCCATCCGGCGCCGACCGCCGGTTCCCCTCGCATGAAGTGCTCGACGGCGAGACGTCCGGCCATGTATGCCGCGCGAGGATCCTTGCCCGACTCCGCGTAACCGGCGTAGGCGCGCTGTCGCGCGGCGATCGATTCGCCCGGCTTCGAGAGCCACCACGCGGCGTCGGCGAGTTGCTCGTGCTCGCGCGGTGTCAGTTCCGAGGGATCTCGCACCCGGAGGGCGTCGTACGTCTCCGACCACGACGTCGGGTGCGCTGCTACGCGTTCTCCGTCGACGCCGGCGGTGGACTCTGGCACGGGGTCCCTTCGTCATCCGTGGTCGTGATCCGTGGTCGTGCGATGCCTAGCTTAAGCTGCGCGACCTTCGTGCACGTCCGCGGAGCGCACCCGAACCGGCGATACTCTTCGGGCGACCTTCCCCACACCTTCGTGCTCCTGATGGAGACCTGTTCGAGCCGATGGAGAAGGGCGCGACGTTGGATCGGTGCAGGTGACCGGTCCTGCGGCGTCCTTACCTTCCGGCGAGGAAGCCGAACATCGCAGCGTGAGTGATCGAGATGGTGATACGGACGGCATACGCGAGGAACGCTCGAGATGCAGTCCGTGTGCGTTTCGAGGACGACGGGGGGGGCGGCGCGCCGGTCGTGATCCTCGGGGGGTTCCTCGATCCGATCGAGCTGGTTCGGCGCGCACCGATCGCGCAGGCACTGGCGAGGTTCACGGACGAGTTCCGACTCATCTACGTGGATCATCGAGGTCACGGGAAGAGTGACAAGCCGCACGATGCCGCGGCGTACGGGATGGCTCTGCGCGTCGCGGACGTCGTCGCCGTGCTCGACAAGCTCCAGATCCGGCGGGCGGATCTCCTCGGCATCTCGTGGGGCGGACGGCTCTGCTTCGGGGTCGGCCGCCATGCACCCGAGCGTGTTCGCTCCCTGATCGCCATCGGTCAGCATCCGTACGAGATCGATCGGGACGGTCCCCTCGCGCGAGTCGTCGGGGACGCCTTGGAGGCATCGAAGCAGCGGGGGATCGAAGCCCTCGTCGAGGCCTTCGAGGCGATCGCCGGGCGCTACCCGGATGGCGTGCGATCGACCTACCTCTCGTGTGACGCGGAAGCGATGCGGGCTGCCTGGGAGGCAGCGACCGCCGAAGGAGCCGTCGCGGAAGATCTCGGGACGTGGAGCCTGCGATGTCTCATCTGCGCGGCGGAGGACGACGCAGACTTCTTCGAGGACGCTCGACGCGCGGCCGAGGAGATCCCGAACGCGGAGTTCGTCGCGATCCCAGGAACCGATCACCTCGGGGTGGACACCGCTCGCGTCGATCCCGTCCTTCCCGCCGTGTTGCGAACGCTCCGCGACGCGAACTAGGCGACGCGACGAGCCTACGTCACCGGAGCCAGGAGGTTCTTCTTCCCCTCGAAAGCGAACAGCAGCAGGTCGACCATGCGGAACGTGGTGTTGTCGGGACCGAGCGTCGGTCGCCAGCCGGGCTCGCGAACGATCGAGATCTTGCTGCCCTCGATGGCTCGATGGAAGGTCTCTGCCACGATCCGGGCGCCCACACCTTTCAACCGCCCCTGGTTCAGCTCGGCCTCCCGCAGGATGTAGAACCACAGCGGCGTATCCGCCAGGAGCGCCGCCCGCTGTGCCTGGGTGAGCCCTTCGAGCGTGGCGCCGTTCAGGCCGTTCCGGATCTGCGGGGTCGTGAGCCTGGTCAGGGTCACTCCCTTGTTCTTCAGGAACGTGGCCATCTGCTGACCGGTGGCGAGCTTCACCATGTTCGCTCTGGTGAGGTTGCGGAACGCGAGGTTGTCCTCGCCGTTGGGGAACCCGGGGAGGTTCGCCAACGGGTTCGTCAGCGTCGTGTCGATCCGCATCGCTCGGTTGAACTTCGCCTCGGGGACGGCGAGGTCTGCCCTCCCAGCGTCGTTGAAGTCGTACAGACGTCGGAAGTCCGCGATCCAGTTGCTCGGAAGTCGCGATCCTCCGCCCAAGGTGCCGCTGCCGGCGGAGAAGGTGAAGAGGAACTCGAGCGTACCGAGGCCGTTGTCGAAGATGTTGTTCCAGTCGTACGCCCTGCGGATCATGGAGTGACCGAGCCGGAAAGCGGCCACGGAGAACTCGATGGGCATCGTCGGAACCTCGGAGGCGGGGACGCCGACCTCGAACGCCTTCCTGCCGCTGTTGAACACGTTGCTCACGACGCCCGCCGCGCAGATCCTGGGCAGGTAGTCGGTCCGGAGCATCCATTGGTAGTGCCTCGTCACCTTCGCCCGCGCCTTCAGGAAGCGGAGGCCGGGGGGCACGGATGCCGGAAGCGTGTCCACCACCCGGTTGTGGAAACGGATCATGGCGAGGTGGGTCTGGGCCACGGCGAGGTTCTCGTCGTTCCTCGGATCCGGGATGATCGCGTTCCGCTTCGCCGCGGCGGTGGTGCCGGCACCTCGGGGGAGATCGAACCCCTCCATCCCGGGGAGACCATCCGCCGCGAGGGTCTTCCCCATCTTCAGGTGGATGCCGTCCGCCTCGTAGAACTTCTCCGAGGCCGGATCGGCCGGACCGGCTCCGTAGAGTGAGTCGAGGTCGAGGCTGGGCGAGCGCGACTGGAGGAGCTCGGCGGGGGAGACGTCCTCGCCGAGCATCACGCTCGTCTTGTCGAAGGTCAGATCGTGATCGACGAACTGACCGAGATACGTGAACCCGGCCGGGATCTGGGAGTCGCCGCCGCCGCCCACGGCGATCGCCTCCGAGAGCCTCCGCCGGCTCGGTTCCGGGAGCTGTCGCCCGGCTCCGCTCGGGCCCATCCGTGAGAAGCGGAACGGCGGGACGAGCGCCTCGTCGGCGGGCGCGAGGGTGCGGTCCCGCCCCCCGACGGTCTCACCGAGGAGCCCTTCACCGATGACGAAGTAGCTCTCGGAACCATGCCTCTCCACGGTGCCCTCCGTTCGTCCGATCGAGACGGGTGATCGCGACGTCCGCTCTCGGGAAGGGACGACCGTAGCGCCGTGCCCCGAGACGTCGTATCGGCCATCGAGGGTCGCATGGATGAGCTAGTGCGGACCGCGTAGCCCACCCCACCCATGGATCGAAGGCTCTCCGACGGCAGAACGGTGCGAGAGGGGGGATTCGAACCCCCACGCCCTTCCGGGCACCGGATCCTAAATCCGGCGCGTCTGCCAGGTTCCGCCACTCTCGCGCGGGTCAAGCGTAGACCGTCCA
>JAJNBA010000108.1 GCA_021155985.1 Actinomycetes bacterium | reverse complement strand
TCCACGCCGAGCAGCATGATCACGAAGAGGAACAGCACCATGATCGCGCCGGCGTACACGATGATCTGGACGGCGAACAGGAACGGCGCGTCGAGGATCAGGAAGAAGACCGCGAGGCAGAAGAAGTTCACGACGAGGAACAGGGCGGCGTGGACGGCGTTGCGCATCAGGAGCATGCCGACGGCCGACGCCACCGAGATCGGCGCGAACACCCAGAACACGACGTTGTCGAGCGGCACCCCTACAGCCCCTCCTTCGCCCCCGGGGTGGTGCCGAGCTCCGGGGGAGGCTCCAGGAGCTGCTCCTTCGTGAGGATCGCGTCCTCACGTGAGGTGTACGCCATCTCGAAGTAGCTCGTCAGGGTGAGCGCGCGCGTGGGGCAGGCCTCGACGCAGAGGCCGCACATGATGCAGCGCAGGTAGTTGATCTGGTAGTCCTTCGCGTAGCGCTCCCCCGGCGACGTCGGGTGCTCGGGATCGTTGTCCTCGCCCTCCACCCAGATCGCGTCGGCCGGGCAGGCGAACGCGCAGAGCTCGCATCCGATGCACTTCTCCAGACCATTGTCGTGCCGGTTCAGCCGGTGGCGGCCAGTGTGCGCGCGTTCCGGGATCTCCGCGATCACCTTCGGGTATTCCTCGGTGTCGTCGGGACGGAACGTTTGCTTGAAGACCGTCGCCATGCCCTTCAGCACGGCCCCCGTGTCCGCGAGGAAGTTCCGTTCCCGGCGCTGCTCGTCCGTCATCGAGGCACCTCCTCACGTCTCTGGCTGCGGCCGATCGGCAGGAACGACAGGAGCAGCGTCGCGCCGAGCGCGATCGCGGCCCACGTCAGCACGGTCCCCCGATCGAGCTCCAGCTCGGCGGGGAGCACCACGATCGCGCCGGTGATGAGCACCCAGACGAGCCCGAAGGGGATCAGGACCTTCCAGCCGAACGCCATCAGCCGGTCGTAGCGGACCCGCGGAAGCGTGCCGCGGATCAGGACGAACAGGTAGATCACGAGCGTGACCTTCAGGAGGAACCAGAGGAACGGCCACAGGGCGGGGAGGAAGTCCGGCGCCGGCCCTCGCCATCCCCCGAGGAACAGCGTCACGCCGATCGCCGCGACGGTCACGGTCGAGACGTACTCGCCGAGGAAGAACATCGCGAAGGTGATCCCCGAGTACTCCGTATGGAAGCCGGCCACGAGCTCCGTCTCGGCCTCGGCGAGATCGAACGGCGGCCGGTTCGTCTCGGCGATCCCGCAGATCAGATAGACCACGAACGCGGGGAACATCGGGACCACGTTCCACACGCGGTCCTGCGCGGCGACGATCTCCGAGAACGAGAGATGGCCGCTGTACATCAGCACGGCGACGAGCGAGAGGCCCATCGCCACCTCGTAGGAGATCATCTGTGCCGTCGAGCGGACCGCGCCGAGGAGCGGGTAGTTCGACCCGCTCGCCCATCCCGCGAGGACCACCCCGTAGACGGCGATCGAGGTCATCGCGAGGACCCACAGGATGCCGATGTCGAGGTCGACGAGCTGGAACGGGATCTTCCGGCCGAACAGCGTGGTACCGGTGCCGAACGGGATCGTGCTGAACGCGAGGAACCCCGGGAACATCGCCAGCACGGGAGCGAGCAGGTAGACGCGTCGGTCCGCGTTCGTCGGGACGATGCCCTCCTTGAAGAAGAGCTTGATCCCGTCGGCGAGGGTGACCAGGATCCCGCGCGGTCCCGCGCGCATCGGGCCCTTCCGCGTCTGGAGGTCGGCGATGACCTTCCGTTCGAACCAGATGTAGAGCAGCACGGAGATCAAGAGCCCGAAGAAGACGAGCACGATGCGGGCGACGAGCAGCAGCCAGTCGAGCCAGTCCACCTAGGCCGCACCCCCCGCACCGACCTCGACCGGATCTTCGTCCGCGGGCGCGTCGACAGGATCGATCGTAGCCGCGATCGAGAAGCGACCCTGCAGGAGCGTGTTGGCGGCGAACCCGGCCTGGTCGAAGGGGACGAAGAGCGAGCCTTCCGACACGTGCTCCGTGACACGGGCGGGCAGCGTGGCTTCCCCGGCTGCGGTCGTCACTCGCACGTCGGAGCCGTCGGCGACGCCTGCCGTGCCGGCGTTGTTGGGATGGATCTCCACGAACGGCGGGTCGGCGAGGGCCGCCTTCAACTCATCGGCGCCCTCGGACAGGCGGCCGTCGTTCACGAGGAGCGGGTACGTGAAGAGCAGGAGCTCGCCGTCCTCGACGGGGGTCGGCGCAGCGCCCGTATCGGCGACGGCGAGATGGCGTGTCGCTCGCGGAGCGAGGAGTGTTCCCATCTCCTCGTGGAGCTCGTCCAGCGTCTCGAACCCCAGGTCACCGCCGCACGCGAGCGCGAGGCTCGCGAAGATCTCCCAGTCGGGCCGGGACATCCCGAGCGGGTCGCGAACACGCTGGAGGCGCTGGCCACGACCCTCCCACGTGGTCACGTGCCCTTCCTTCTCGAGGAAGGCGGCTGCCGGCAGGAACGCATCGGCGTAGCGGGCGAGGGAGGCGAGCTCGAGCGATTGCACCACCTTGCGCGGCACGTTCTCCAGGGCCCGTCGGGCGAGCGCCGCGTCCGGGTAGTCCCGGAGTGGGTCGACGCCGATCAGGAACAGCACGTCGATCTCCCGGTTCGCCGCCGCCTCCAGGATCCCGCGCCAGTCGCGACCCCGGTCCGGGATGTCGAGCGGCCCCCAGACGCTCTCGACCTCGGCGCGGTCCTCGTCGATGGAAGAGCGGCCGTTCGGGAGGAGCCACGGGTGGACGCCGGCGACGAGCGCGCCGCGGTCGTTCGCGCGCCGGGTCACGTAGGCGAACCGACCCCCAGCGTCCGAGGCGAACGTCCGCGCCCGGTCGACCGCCTGGGGGTGGTCGGCGAGCCGCGGCCCGGCGATCACGATCCCGGCATCTCCCGCCTCCCGCATCGCGGTCGCGACGGACTCGATCTCGGGACGGTGCCGACCCTCCTCCTTCTCCAGCAGCCAGGCTTCGTCGCCCGGACGGCAGGGGATGTGCTCGGCGACATCCCACAGCCGCGTGCGCCGCGGATGGAGCACGACGATCCGTGCGCCGCGCTCCGCAGCCTTCCGCAGCCGGAGATGCAGGATCGGCACCTCCTGCTCGGCATCGAGACCGGCGACGAGGATCACCTTCGCTTCCTCGACGTTCCGGTACGTGACGGGCATCCCGCCTCCCGCGATCGCGCCTTCCACGAACCCGGCACCGTGGTCGCGCCGATGGTCGAGGTCGTTCGTCCGGAACACCGTGCGCGCGAGCTTGGACAGCGCGTAGTAGTCCTCGTCCATCAGGCGCCCGCCGGTGAGCACCCCGACCCGCCCGCGGTCGACCCAGCCGGCGATCGAGGTCAGGACCTCTCCGAAGGAGGCTGGCTCCAATCCGTGGTCACGGATGAGCGGCGTCGTGACCCGCTCCGACGAGTCCGGGAACCGGAACGCGTACCGACCCTTGTCGCAGAGCCATGCGTCGTTCACTTCGTACTCGTCGCGGGCGAGGTGCCGGACGACGTCGCCGCGCCGAAGGTCCACCCGGAGGTTGCAGCCCGCAGAGCAATGCGGGCAGACCGAGTCCCCGTACGTGAGGTCGAACGGCCGAGCGGCGAACCGATAGGGAACCGACGTCAGCGCTCCCACGGGGCAGATCTGGACCGTGTTCCCGCTGAACGGGGACCGGAAATCCTCGCCCGCCGCGATCGCGACCCGCTCCCCCGCTCCCCGGGCATACAGTTCGAGGAAGCGGTCCCCCGAGATCTCGTCGCAGAAGCGCGTGCATCGCGCGCAGAGGACGCACCGCTCCCGGTCGAGCGCAACGAGGGGCGACAGCGGGATCGGCTTCTTGAAGACGCGCTTCGCCTCCCGGAAGCGGCTGTCGCCGGGACCGTACGCGAGCGCCTGGTCCTGCAGCGGGCACTCCCCACCCCTGTCGCAGATCGGGCAGTCGAGGGGATGGTTCAGCAGGAGGAACTCCAGGTTCGCGCGCTGCGCGTCGGCCACCTCGTCGTCGCTCGCCTGGGTCTGCACGCTCATGCCGGCCGCCACCGGCACCGTGCAGGATGTGGCGAGCTTCGGCTGGCCCTCGATCCGGACGTAGCACTGCCGGCAGGCTCCCGCGGGCCGGAGCAGAGGGTGGTCGCAGAACCGCGGGATCTCGATGCCGAGCTGCTCCGCGGCTCGGATGATCAGCGTGCCCGCCGGAACGGTCACTTCCTTGCCGTCGATCGCCAGCGTCACGTCGGTGTCGGGGGTCAGACCGCCACCTCCTCGTGCTCCACCTGCAGCGGACACCGTCCGAGCTGCACGTGCTCCTCGAACTCCTCGGAGAAGTGCTTCAGGCTCGAGTCGATCACCGCCGCGGCGCCGTCGGCGAGCGCGCAGAACGCGCGGAACATGATGTGCTTCCCCATGTCCCGCATCACCGGCAGATCCTCCGGGTGGCCGTAGCCCTCGGCGATCCTCCCGAGCACGCGCTCCGCCCACCAGGTGCCCTCCCGGCACGGCGTGCACTTGCCGCAGGACTCGTTCGCGTAGAAGCGCGTCATCCGCTGAGCGGCGTCGACCACGCAGTCCGTGTCGTCGAGGACCATGACGGCCCCCGTCCCCAGCAAGGAGCCCGCCGCGGCCACGGACTCGTAGTCGAGCGGCGTATCGATGTGGTCCGCGGTGAGCAGGGGCGTCGAGGATCCGCCGGGGGTCCATGCCTTCAGCGACCGTCCGCCGAGGACGCCTCCGGCCACGTCCTCGAGGAGAACCCGGAGCGGCGTGCCGAGGGGGAGCTCGTAGTTGCCCGGACGCTCCACCTTGCCGCTGATCGTGAACAGCTTGGTGCCCGGGGACTTCTCGGTCCCGAGCTCGCGGAACCACTCCGGGCCCCGAAGGACGATGTCGGGGACGCTCATCAGCGTCTCCACGTTGTTGATCACGGTGGGCGAGGCGTACAGCCCCTCCACCGCCGGGAACGGCGGACGCAGGCGCGGCTGCCCGCGGAACCCCTCGAGGGAGTTCAGGAGCGCGGTCTCCTCGCCACAGATGTAGGCGCCGGCGCCGCGATGCAGCACGATGTCGAGGTCGACGTCGCTCCCCGCGATCCCGGTCCCGAGGAAGCCCGCCTCGTACGCCTCCCCGATCGCCGTCCCGAGGACGAGGCTCTGCGCCAGGTACTCGCCCCGGACGTAGATGAACGCGGTCCGGCATCCGATCGCGAGCGCGGCGATCGCGGTGCCTTCGAGCAGCCGATGGGGGTCGCGATCAACGAGCTCCCGGTTGTTGCACGTCCCCGGTTCGGACTCGTCGAAGTTCACGACCACGTAGGTCGGCTTGCCCGTGGTCGTCGGGACGAACGACCACTTCACGCCCGCGGGGAAGCCGGCGCCGCCGCGGCCCCGAAGGCCGGACGCCTTGACGGTGTCGATGATCGCGGCGGGTTCCTTCGTGAGGGCGTTCTTCAGCGCCTCGTAGCCACCCTTGGCTCGGTAGCCGTCGATGGCGATCACACCCGGGTCGTCCCAGTCCCGCGTGAGCCGGCGCTCGAACGTGACGCTCACGACGCCGGCACCTCCTCCAGTCCGGCGAGCACGCGCGACGCGGCCTTGAAGCTGTCCATCGCGGGGCCGCGCGACGGCTCCGGAACGGAGCCGTCGCGCAGCCCCGCGATCAGCTCCCGGATCCGCTCGGGCGTGACCCGGTCGTGGTTCGCGAAGTTCACCTGCGCGACGGGGGCGAAGTCGCATACGCCCAGGCACTCCTCCTCG
>JAJNBA010000027.1 GCA_021155985.1 Actinomycetes bacterium | reverse complement strand
GCCGGGAGCCACCGCCCCGATCGCGAGCTCGGGATTGCCTGGCGCCCCGAGCTTCCGGGGGATCACCACGTCCAATGGCGCTCCGAGGTTCCGCGCCACGGGACCGGCCACCGTCACGCCGCCCCGGGGGATCGCGAGCACCGTCGCGGGCTCCGCCACGACCCTCGCGACCGCCGTTGCCAGCGCCTCGCCTGCCTCCACTCGATCGCGGAACACTCTCTCGATCATCGCACCCGCGTTGCTCCGTGTGCCCGCCCGCGACTAGCATGGCCCGCGTCCCCACGGACCCGAGGAGGCACCTGGTGGTTCACGCGTACATCCTGATCCAGACGGAGGTGGGCAAGGCCGCGTCCGTCGCCAACGCCGTGCGGAACACCACAGGGGTCACCGAGGCCGAGGACGTGACGGGTCCCTACGATGTGATCGTGCGCGCCGAGGCGGACAGCGTGGACGACCTGGGCAAGCTGGTGGTCGCGCGCATCCAGGCGGTCGAGGGCATCACCCGGACGCTGACGTGCCCGGTGGTCCACCTCTAACCAGCCGCCGCGAGGGGACGCCTCCCCCGCCTCGGCTCAGCCGCCGAGGGCCCGGGCACCCGTGCTCTTGCGCTCTGCCTCGTGTCGTTCGACGGCGAGATCGAGCAGGCGCTCCACGAGCTCACCGTAGGACACCCCCGATGCCTCCCAGAGCTTCGGGTACATCGAGATCGACGTGAACCCGGGGATCGTGTTGAGCTCGTTGAGCCACAGCTCGTCCCCAGCGAACAGGAAGAAGTCCACCCGCGCCATCCCGGCGCACTTGAGCACTCGGAACGCGGCCACGGCGAGGCGCTGGACGTCCTCGAGGACGCCGGGCTCGAGGTCCGCGGGGATCACGAGCCGTGCCCCGTGCTCGTCGAGGTACTTGGCCTCGTAGTCGTAGAACGCGTGCTCCTGCGGAACGATCTCACCCGCGACGGAGGCGACCGGATCGTCGTTGCCGAGGACGGCGCATTCGATCTCCCGGGCGCCCTCGGCCGCCTTCTCGACGAGCGCGTCCCTCGCGAACCGGAACGCCTCCTCGAGACCGGCGGCGAGCTCCGCGGTGTCGTACACCTTCGACACGCCGACGGAGGAACCGAGGGTCGCGGGTTTCGTGAAGAGGGGGTACCCGAGCGCCTCCGCGGCCGCCTCGATCGTCTCAGGATCGTCGACCCAGGCGGAATCCCGTACCGCCTCGTACGGACCGACCGGGAGCCCCGCCGCGACGAACAGGCGCTTCTGCACGTCCTTGTCCATCCCGAGCGCGGAGCCGAGGACGCCCGCTCCGACGTACGGGACGCCGGCGAGCTCGAGGAGGCCCTGCACCGTGCCGTCCTCGCCGTAGGGCCCGTGGAGCACAGGGAAGACGACGTCGATCGACTCCCGCGATCCGTCGGCGGCGACGATCTGCGCCGACACCCCCTCGGCGGCGAGCTCCACCGTGCCGCCGCTGCCGTCCGTGACCTCGGGCATACGCCCGGTCTCGGACGGGAGGGCCGGTGGGCTCGCGACGCGATGCCAGCGGCCTTCACGGGTGATCCCGATCGGGATCACCTCGGTCCGCTCCGGGTCGAGCGCATCGATCACCGAACGCGCCGACAGGCACGACACCTCGTGCTCAGCCGAGCGACCGCCGAACAGCACGGCGACGCGCCGGCGCGTCATGCCTTGTCGAGGGCCCGGGTGAAGTCCTCGATCAGATCGTCGGGGTCCTCGAGCCCGACGGCCACCCGCAGGAGCCCATCGGCGATCCCCGCCGACCGCCGTGCGTCGGGATCGACCTGCCGGTGGGTCGTGGAAGCGGGGTGTGCGACCAGGGTCATCACGCTCCCGAGGCTCCCGCCGATCCAGCCGAGCTCCAGCGCCTCCGCGACACGGCTGCCGGCCTCGAGACCTCCCGCCACCTCGAAGGCCAGCGTGCCGCCGAACCCGCGCAGCTGGCGTGCGGCGATCTCGTGTTGCGGGTGCGAGACCAGCCCCGGATAGTGGACACGCTCGACGGAGGGATGGACGGCGAGCGCTTCCGCCAACCTTCCCGCGGACGCGCAGTGGTGATCCAACCGAAGGCCGAGGGTCGAGAGGCCGCGCAGACAGAGCCAGGCCTCGAGCGGCTGCATGCTCCCCCCCAGGTCGATGACGGTGGCGCGCAGCTTCCGGAAGAGTTCCTCGTTCGTGCACGCGACCCCGCCGATGAGATCCGCGTGCCCGCCGATGTACTTCGTCGCGGAGTGCAGCACCACGTCGAAGCCGAGGCCGATCGGAGTGCACAGGTAGGGCGACGCGAACGTGTTGTCGACGGCGGACAGGACCCCCGCGTCCCGGCACAGCTCGGCGAGCACCGCGAGATCCGGGACCGTGGTCGTGGGATTCACGATCGTCTCGCAGTAGAAGAGATCGGCGCCCGGGAGGGCGTCACGGACCTGGTCGACGTCCGTGGGATCCACGAACGTCGTCTCCACCCCGAAGCGAGGCAGGACGTGCTGCAGCATCGACACGGTGCCGCCGTAGAGCGCCGTGCCCGCCACGATCCGCGAACCCGCCCGCGACACGGTCAGGAGGAGCGACGAGATGGCCGCCATGCCGGAGGCGAATCCGATCGCGGACTCCGAGTCCTCGAGATCGGCCATCGCGGACTGGAACGCGTCGACGGTGGGATTCCCGTACCCGCGCGAGTACACGTAGCCCGGGCCGTCGAAGCGGATCGCGCGCGCGAACTCCTCGTTGGTCTCGAACCGGAACGTGGAGGACTGGAAGATCGGCACGCTGCTCGATAGCTGCTCGGGCAGGGCCGGTCGATGAGGGTGCACGGTGCGCGTCTGGAATCGGCGGCGCTTCCCAGGGTCGCTCATGGCGGGCAGCCTACTTCGTCCATCGTCGCGGGTAGCGGTCGCGGAGATCGACGGCGAGCCGGGTGATCGCCTCCATCACCTCCCCGGTGAGCGCACGCAGCTCCACCTGCCCCCCATCCGGTTCGCGAGGGATCGAGATCGGCTCGCCGACCGTGGTCCAGATCGGTCTGCCGAACCTCAGCGATCCACGGCCCGACTTCTGCCAGACGGCTCGCGATCCCCAGCTGGCCATCGGGATGATCGGCACGCCGCTCACCATCGCCACCCGGACGAGCCCGGTCTTGCCCTCCATCGGCAGTCCGTCGTCGCGCTTCGTGACCGTCCCCTCGGGGTAGACGACGATCACCTCCCCACGATCGAGCGCAGCAGTGGCGAGGTCGAGCGAGGAGCGGTCTCGCGTGCCACGGGAGACCGGGATCTGGCCCGCCCCACGGAGCGCGCGCCCCACCACGGGGATCTCGAACAGGTCCTCCTTCGCGAGGAACCGCGGGCGGCGGTGGGCACGCACGATCGCGTCTCCGTTCGTCAGAGGATCCAGGTAGGAGATGTGGTTGCACGCGACGATCGCCGGTCCGCTCCTGGGGATGCGATCCAGGTGCTCGTACGACAGGCGGAACCAGAACCGCAGCGGCGGGAGCGCCACCGCCTTGGCGACGTGATACCAAGGTTCCGTTGCCGACCTCCTCGCTCGGGCGTCGTGAGGGTACCGCGAGGGCTCGCTAGGCTGGCGAGCCCGTGCGCGCGATCGCCCTCCCCGTGAAGTCCCTGGGCCACGCGAAGTCCCGGCTGTCCTCGCTCCTCGCCCCGCTCGAGCGGGGCGCGCTCGCCCTGGCGATGTTCGAGGACGTCTTGGACGCCACCCTGGCCCTCGACGGCTGGGAGACGTGGGTGGTCTCCTCCGACGAGAGCGTGCTGGAGATCGCCCTGGCTCGCGGGGCGCACGGCATCTCGGAGCTCCGACCGACGCTCCGCTCAGCGACGCTCCAGATCGAGGCGGAGGCCGCGGCGCGATCCACGGAGGCGCTCGCGATCCTCCTGGCCGACACACCGCTCGTGACCCTCGAGGCGCTGCGAGCGGCGCTGCACACGCTCGGTCCCGTGGTGATCGCTCCGTCATCGGACGAACGAGGCACGAACCTCTTGCTGCGCCGGCCCCCGGGAGCGATCCCCAGCCGCTTCGGTCCGGACTCATTCCGGCGACACCTGCAGACGGCCGCCGAGCGCGGCCTCCCGACTGCCGTCGTCGAACGGCAAGAGCTGTCCTTCGACGTGGACGAGCCGAGCGATATCCTCACGGTGCTCGAGACCCGGCGCCCGGGGAGGACGCTCGACGTGTGCCGGGAGATGGATCTCGCCGGCAGGCTGGCGGCACGGACCTGACAGGAGCGAGCGTGGATCAGGGGACGATCAAGGACTTCGACGAGGAGGGTCGCACCGGCGTGCTGCTCACCGACGACCGGGCGGAGGTCGTGATCGATGCAGACTCGCTCGATGCCTCGGGGATCCGCACGCTGCGGATCGGTCAGCGGGTGAAGTTCGAGACGGAGGAGCGAGACGGGGCGACGGTCGCTCGTTCCCTGCGCATCGTGACCTGGGACTGACGGCGCCGTCCTAGCCCGAGTTGTTGCCCAGGACCTGGTGGCGGAACTCCTTACCCGGCGTGAACGCCGGGAGGTCGCGCTCCGGAACGACGATGGGGACGTCGGGCTGCCGTGGATTGCGGGCGATCCGACGGTTGCGATGTTTCCGCTCGAACGTTCCGAAGTCCGCGAGGGTGACGCGATCGCCTTCCACCACCGTTTCGCGGACCGTGTTGATCGCCGCGTCGATCACGCGGCCGACCTCGGCCTTGCTCAGGCCGGTCTTCTTCGATACCTCGGTGACCAAGCCGCCCTTGTTCATGATGCTCCCTCCAGGTCGTCGCGGTTGCATTCGAACGTACCGAACGCGGGCCGGAGGGGTCAACCGAGCGAGCGTGCGCGGGAGGCATTTCCGTTGCTCGATCCGATGTGTGCCGCCTCGGAGGCCGCCCGGAGGTCGTCCGGTAGACTTGCGAGAATCCTGGGGCGTGGTGTAACGGCAGCACGACAGGTTCTGGCCCTGTTAGTCGAGGTTCGAATCCTTGCGCCCCAGCTCGCGAAGCGATGAGCTCTTCCGGTTCGTGCCGGTTCTAGAGACCCAGGCCGACCAGGAGGCCGACGAGCACCACCGCCAGGCTCATCCCGAACAACGCGAGCGTTTGCCCGACCTCACTTCGTAAGTCGTCGTCGTCGTCACGACTCTGCATACGTTGTCGGTACCCCGATCTCCGTCGCTCCATACGCGAAGATGTCGGAACGTCGGCCCAGAACTTGAACGCCGGCCCTCAGGCCGCACGGCTGCGGCGAGCGGACTCGGGTTCGAGGAGATCGAGCACGCGCGATTCCACCGCCGCCCGAACGCGGTCGTCACTCAGATCCCGGCTCCGCGGCAGCGCGATCGTCTCTCCGTTCAGGAAGCGATCGATGACGCGAGGATCGATGTAGGACGCTCGACACACCGCCGGCGTATTCCCGAGCGCCTCGGCGACATCCTTCACGACCGCGGACACCACCCGCTTGCGTGACGTGACGGACCTGAGCCCTTCCTCATGCGAGGCGAGGAGAGTGGCGGTGAGCACGGTCGCATGCCACGTGCGGAAGTCCTTCGCCGAGATGTCCTCGCGCGCGAGATCCTTGAGGAAGGCGTTGATGTCCTCCGAGCGAACGTCCCGCCACGCGGTCCCGTCATGGAAGGCCAGCAGCTCCTGACCCCCGCCCCTCCGTCGGAGGAGCGCTCGCGTCAGGCGAGCGAGGGGCTGATCCTCGATCGTCTGGATCCGACGCTGGCCGCCCTTCGCGGAGAAGTCGAACCGCACCTCGTCGCCTCGCACGCGCACGTGAGTCCGGCGGATCGTCGCCAGCCCGAACGAACCGTTCTCCTCCGTGTACGTCTCCGATCCGATCCTGAAGAACCCGAGGTCGAGGAGCCGGACCGCGCCCGCCAAGGCACGATCGCGTGTGAGCCCGGGTGACACGATCGCTCGATCGCAGATCCGCCGCATCGCGGGGAGTCGTCGAGCCAGGCGGAGGACGCGATCGAACTTCTGCCGATCCCGACGGGCCCGCCAATCCTCGTGATACAGGTACTGCCGACGTCCCGCCGCATCGGTGCCGACCGCCTGGAGGTGCCCGCGGTCGTCCGGGCAGATCCAGACGTCCTCCCAGGCCGGGGGGATGGCCAGGGACCGGATCCGATCTCGCGTGGGCCCGTCCCGGACCGGTTGCCCGTTCGGGCTCACGTACGTGAAGCCACGACCCTGACGCCGTCGAGAGATCCCCGGCGAGGTGCATCGCACACGCTTCAGCGCGCTCATCGCCGATCGTCCCCGTTCGGTTCCACGAACGTGACGTCGACGCGCTCCTCGGGGCGAGCCCGCTGCTCCTCGGCCTGGCCGGCGAGCACCTCGTGGTCCTTCGTGGCGAGCGGCGGAGGGGCGAGGGATCTCGGCCAGAGCCGGCGCGCCAGCACGACGTTGACCTCGCCGGCCAGCAGGAAGAGCTGCGCCGCGAGGTAGATCCACGCGAGCAGGCCGATCACGGTTGCGAAGAGCCCGTACACGGCGGACGCGTGACCGATCTGGCGGGTGACGACCCAGCTCCCGACCAGCAGCAGCGCGGTCCATCCGACCGCGGCGAGGACCGCACCGGGGAGGACCTGTCGCCACGAGACGCTCGCAACGGTCAGGACCCGGAACGCGAAGGCGAATACGGCGATCGACACGAGGGTCAGCCCGACGAGCGAGATCGCGCGCAGGACGATGGACCCCCACCCGGTCTCCGTGCCCGTCCCGGTGAGGAGGGCCGACAGCACGATCGATGCGGCGAAGACGAACAGGAGGAGGAACGCGCGGACGATCCGGCCAAGGAGTCCGGGTCGCTCCGCGCGTGGCACGTCCCAGATGTCATCCATCGCCTGCTGCGCCGCGGCAACAACCGCCGTCCCCGTCCAGAGAGCCCCGACCAGCCCGACGGTCAGCGCGAGCGGTGAGCTCGAGAGCTGCTCCACGCTCCGCTCGATGACGCTCCCGATCGACGTTCCGACCACCGGGAACTGCTCGAGGACCGAATCGGTCAGGCGCTTCTGGAGAGCGGGGTTGCCGTCCAGCACGAAGGCCGCGATCGTGACGAAGACCAACAGGAGCGGGAAGAGGGAGAAGAATCCGTAGTAGGCGATCAGGGCCGCGAGCTGGCTCGCCCGATCGTCACCGAACTTCTTCACGACGGCGAACGGGAACGCCAGCGCGCGGTGGGCTCGCTGAACGTCGTCGGCGCGATGCAACATCCGCTGCACGGCCCCCGCTTTCGGCTCCGTCATGCCGGGTTCCTTCCCTCGCCTCGACAGGGTAAAACGCCGACGTCGGGAGGCAAGCGAGCTCGATACCCTGTCGGCATGAGCGCATCCGAGACCACGGGATCCGGCGGCCGCTGCCCCGTCTGCGGCGTCGGCACCCTGGCCGACATCGACTTCGGCGGCGACGAGAACGTCCAGGACACCGAGAGCCGCCAGGTGGACACCTACACCTGCGGGCACGAGGTCGAGCGCGCACCCCTAGAGACCGCCGACGCGGAACGACTCGACGTCGAGCAGCGGACCTCGGAGGAAACGACGGCGCCCACGCCGGAGGACGGGACCGCGGGCTAGGGATCCCGGGAGCGGGTGCCGAGTGGCATCGCCGGTTGCTCCGAGGGAGACGGCTCCGCCGACGGCGTCGGGGACGGTGACGGCTGAGCGGATGGGGACGGATCGGACGAGGGCGAGGGTGTCGGCTCCGCCGACGGGGATGGTGTCGGCGAGGCGGAAGGCACGGCCGGAACGGCCCCCGGCGACGGCTCCGGCGGCGGCGGATCGGCGTAGACGACGTAGCTCGCCGCGGGGAATCCCATGACCGGCACGCCCTCGGTCGCCTCGGTCATGAAATCGTGCCAGATCGTTGCGGGGATCGTTCCGCCGTACACCTCCGGAACGCCGGCGACGTCGCGCATCGGCCGGGCTCCATCGGGATAGCCAACCCAGACGCAGGTCGCGAGCTGGGGCACGTAGCCGCAGAACCACGCATCCGTCGCCTCCTGGGCGGTTCCCGTCTTGCCTGCCGCGGGGCGATCGCTCAGGCGGGCGGCCGTCCCCGTCCCGTGATCGACGACGCCCTGTAGGACCCGCGTCGTCGCGTCGGCGTCCTGTGGGGACAGGACCTCGCTGCCCACGCTGGCGAGCCCGCGGAGCGGTCCCTGAAGGACCTCCCCGTGGGAACCGGTGACCCGATCGATCGCCGTCGGCTCCACGTAGGTGCCTCGCGCAGCGAGGGTGGCGTAGGCCGAGGTCATCTCCAGCGGTGTGACCTCCGATGTTCCGAGACCGATCGAGCACACCGGTGCCAACCGGGAGCGGATACCCATCCGATGGGCGACCTCGGCGACGGCCTCGGGCCCCACCTCGACCGTGAGCTGCGCGAAGATCGTGTTCACCGAGCCGGCCATCGCGTTCTCGATCGACATCGTCCCGGCGGATTGGTCGCCCGCGTTCGACAGGCTCCACGGCTGTCCATCCGTCTCGCAGAACGGATCCGGGATCGTGATCGACGAGGGTCCGGCCCGGACCTCCAGCGGGGAGATCCCACGCTCCAGAGCCGCGAGGAGGACGAACGGCTTGAACGCGCTCCCCGCCTGTCGCCGGGCCTGCGTGGCGAGGTTGAACTCGCTCCGCGCGAAGCTCCTGCCGCCCACCATCGCGCGGATCGCACCGCTCCTCGGGTCGATCGCAACGAGTGCCGCCTCAGGGTCGGTCCGGGACGGGAGGGAGGTGCGGATCGCGTGCTCGGCGGCTCGCTGCCACTCCATGTCGAGGGTGGTTCGGACGCGCAGTCCGCCTCGGTAGAGGGCGTCCAGTCCGTAGCTGACCTTCAGGTCCAACCGCACGTGCTCCATGAAGTGGGGCGCCGCCGAGCGCACGCTCGCTTCTTCGGTGAGACGCAGGGGTCGGGCTCGCAAGAGCGCAGCACGCGCGGGACCGATCGACCCGACCTCCGCCATCCTCGTCAGGGCGAGATCACGAGCGCGGCGGGCCTCCTCCGGGTGCTCGAACGGATCGCGTGCCGACGGTGCCGAGATCAGGCCGGCGAGCGTCGCCGACTGCAGGAGCGTGAGGTCCTTCGCATCACGATCGAAGTACATGCGAGCCGCGGCTTGGACGCCGTACGCACCGTGTCCGAAGTAGACGGTGTTCAGGTACCCGCGCAGGATCTCGTGCTTGGAGGTCGTGTCCTCGAGCTTGACGGCGAGGATCGCCTCCCGCACCTTGCGCGACACCGATCGCTCCGAGCCCGTCAGCACGTTCTTCACGTATTGCTGGGTGATCGTCGAACCACCCTGGCTCAGCGACACGCTGGTGAGGTTCCTCCACATCGCCCGCGCCAGGGCCATCTTGTCGATACCGTCGTGCCGGTAGAAATCCGTGTCCTCGACCGCCACCACGGCCTCTCGCAACGACTCCGGCATCTGCGAGAAGGGGATCAGGACGCGGTCGACGCCCGCGTGCAGCTCCGCGACCTCGTTGCCGTTGCGGTCGAGGAGCACCGTCGTCTCCGCGAGCGGCGGGATCTCGGGAAGCGATGTCGTCGTGTACAGCGCGATGAGCGCCCCCGTGGCGGAGAGCAACGGGAGGAAGATCGAGAGGATCGCGATCCACGCCGCCAGGCGTCGTCGGCTCATGGGGAGGGACGGCGCGGTCGCGACCCAGACGTCTCCACGCGCGGGACGCGATCGGATGGTGCGGGGTGAGGTGGCGCGAGCAGAACTCATGGGGGCCGCAAGGAACTACCCAGATGACTTGGGCCACAAACCGCTGAGTCGCCTGGCTCCTCCACGCCGCGCGCGGTGCCGGCGTTGAAGGAGGGCAGACGTCTCGCCGATACCATGGCGCTCTATCGGAGGAGGCGCTCGTGACCACATCGACACGAAGGATCCCCGTCACCCTCGTCCCCGGCGACGGCATCGGACGCGAAGTTACCGAAGCCGCCAGACGGATCGTCGAGGCGACCGACGCCCCGATCGACTGGGAAGAGACCGAGGCCGGAGCCGAGGTGTTCAAGAAGGGGCTTCCTTCGGGCGTCCCGGAGGAGACGATCGCGTCCCTGTCCCGTACTCGTGTGATGTTGAAAGGGCCGCTCGAGACCCCCGTCGGCTTCGGCGAGAAGAGCGCGAACGTTACGCTCCGGAAGCTGTTCGAGACCTACGCGAACGTCCGGCCGGTCCGTGAGCTCCCGGGCGTGAAGACGCCGTACAGCGGCCGTGGCATCGATCTCGTCATGGTCCGGGAGAACGTTGAGGACCTCTACGCCGGCATCGAGTACATGCAGACCCCGGGCGTCGCGGAGGCGCTGAAGCTGATCTCGGTGAAGGGATGCGAGAAGATCGCCCGCTTCGCCTTCGAGTATGCGCGGAGCGAGCACCGAACCCAGGTCACGTGCGCGACGAAGGCGAACATCATGAAGCTGTCCGAGGGGACGCTGAAGCGGGTGTTCGAGCAGGTCGCACCCGACTACCCCGACATCGAGTCATGGCATCTGATCGTCGACAACTGCGCGCACCAGCTCGTGAAGCGCCCGGAGCAGTTCGATGTGCTCGTGATGACGAACATGAACGGTGACATCCTGTCCGACCTGACGAGCGCCCTCGTGGGAGGTCTCGGATTCGCTCCGAGCGCGAACATCGGGAGTGAGGTGGCCATCTTCGAAGCGGTGCACGGTTCGGCACCGAAGTACGCGGGCAAGGACGTGATCAATCCCACGGCGTTGATCCTGTCCGCTGTCCTGATGCTCCGGTACCTCGACCTATTCGCGCAGGCGGACGCGATCGAGCACGCGGTCCTCGTCACCCTCGAGGACGGCGTGCTCACCGGCGATGTCGTCGGCTACGGCAACGGTGCGTCCACGACCAACTACACGGAGGCGATCATCGCGAACCTCGGCCGCAGGTCCGAGGGATGGACGGTGCGGGAGCATAGGCCGCTCGAGCTCCCGAAGCTCTCGGACGCGGTCGACTACGTGCGACCCGAGTCCCGCGCCGTCGTCGGGATGGACGTCTTCATCGAATCGCCGATGGGTCCGAACGAGCTGGGCGCCTCGCTCATGGAGCTGACGCACGACACGCCGCTGTCGTTGAAGCTCGTGTCGTCACGCGGCACGAAGGTCTTCCCGCCCACCGGCGCGATCACGGACACCGTGGATCACTACCGGTGCCGATTCATCATCAAGGAGAGCCCTGGCGACCTCTCCGACGGCGACGTCAATCAGCTTCTCGTCGCGATCAGCCGAGGGCATCGCTGGATGCACATCGAGAAGTTGCAGGAGTTCGACGGGGAGCTGGGGTTCACCCGGGACCAGGGCGAGAACTGACCGATCGGAACGAACGAGGAGCCGGGACCGACGGTTTCGCCGTCCGTCCCGGCTCTCCGGGCCCCCCGGTCGTCGTCCGTGACCGAGATCTCAGTGGCGGAACGGCGTCGCCAGTGCCGCCACGAAGCCGCTATAGACCTTGCGCGCTGCCGCGCGACGATCGTGCCGCTGGGTCGCCCGCGTGGTCCGTGACCGACGGAAGGACTCGGCCTCGCGCACGCGATCGCGGATCTGCTCCTTCGCCATGTCTCCCGTGATCATCGTCCGCCCCCTTGCTCGATATCAGGAGCGACGCTACGCCGGTGCGCACGAGACGGCTGTGCCCGGAGGCACGGACCGGGCGTGTCCTTCGCCACCGAGTGGATGTGTCGCACATCACCTCGACGCTGCAAGATGAACGAGATGACCTCGGTCGCCGTGATCGGTCTCGGAGCGATGGGCGTCCGGTTCGCGGGGAGGTTCCTCGACGCCGGCCACGAGGTGATCGTATGGAACCGGACACCCGAGAAGGCCGCGGAGCTCGTCTCGCGGGGGGCGTCCGCGGCGGCTAGTCCCGCCGAGGCCGCGCGGAACGCGGAAGCGGTTGTCACGGTCGTGTCGGACCCTGAGGCGCTGCGAGCGGTCACGGAGGGCCCGGACGGCATCGCCGCCGGCGCGAACGCGTCGACCACCGTGATCGAGATGTCGACGGTCGGACTCCGAGCGGTGCGTCGGTTGGAGACCGCGCTCCCGGCGGGGGTAGGGCTGCTTGACGCTCCGGTCCTCGGCAGCCTGTCCGAAGCCGAGTCGGGCACGCTCCTCGTGTTCGTCGGAGGCCCGCGCCGTCTCGCCGAGCGATGGATCCCGCTCTTCGGGACGCTCGGCTCGGCGATCGTGTCCGGTCCCCTCGGGTCCGGAGCGGCGGCGAAGCTGGTGGCGAATGCCACGCTGGTCGGCACCCTGACGCTGTTGGGAGAGACGATCGCCCTCGCGGACCGACTGGGCCTCGGACGGAGGCTCACGATGGACATCCTGGCGTTGACGCCGCTCGGCCTCGCCTCGAAGAGGCGGCGCGAACAGCTCGAGACCGGGAACTTCCCGCTGCGGTTCCGCCTTGCCCTGGCTAGGAAAGACGCCGAGCTGATCCGGGAGGCGGCGGAGGCGGCCCACGCGGAGACGCGCGTGCTCGAGGCGGCCGCAACGTGGTTCGCCGATGCCGAAGAGGCCGGCCTCGGCGATCGCGACTACTCGGAGATCCTGCGTCTGATCACTCGTGAATCGTCGGCCTTCGGACCGGACTGACGTGTTCGAGCGTTTCACGGACCGGGCCCGGCGCGTCGTGGTGCTCGCCCAGACGGAGGCGAGCATGCTCAACCACAACTACATCGGGACGGAGCACATCCTGCTCGGCCTGATCCACGAGGGCGAGGGTGTCGCGGCGCAGGTCTTCGAGTCGCTCGACATCTCGGTGGAGGCCGCCCGCCGACAGGTCGAGGAGATCATCGGTCGAGGCGGAGACGAGATCACCGGCCACATCCCGTTCACGCCACGCGCGAAGAAGGTCCTCGAGCTGTCGCTCCGCGAGGCGCTCCAGCTGGGACACAACTACATCGGGACAGAGCACATCTTGCTCGGGCTGGTCCGCGAGGGTGAAGGCGTCGCAGCACAGGTGCTCCGGACGCTCGGCGCGGACCTCCACCGTGTGCGCCAGGCCGTGATCCAGCTCCTCTCCAGGCCGACGGCGAGCGCGACCGAACAGGAGGCTCCGCCCGGGACGCCGGCATCGGGCCCCAACTGCCCGTGGTGCAACCAGCCCTTGGAACGAACCCTCGCGCACCGCACGCTCCTCGTCCCCGCTGCCGATGACGAGGGTGGTGAGCCGATCTCCCTCGACATCCTGTTCTGCACGGGCTGTGGTGGCTTGGTACGCACCTCGCTGGACTAGGACGCGCCGTTGCTAGACTCGACCGGCCGCGGTCCCATCGTCTAGAGGCCTAGGACATCACCCTCTCAAGGTGAAGACACGGGTT
This sequence comes from Actinomycetes bacterium, assembly GCA_021155985.1. Classification (GTDB taxonomy): domain Bacteria; phylum Actinomycetota; class UBA4738; order UBA4738; family HRBIN12; genus JAJNBA01. The sequence continues at coordinate 10,190 of JAJNBA010000027.1, read as the reverse complement.
CAAATCCCGTTGGGACTACCAGGGATCCCAGCCGTCGGGGGTGCTCTCGGGTGACACTTTTGGTGACAGCAGCAGTCGGAGATGTCCGCGACGAGCACCTTCGACTGGGCTGTTCAGCGGAGCGTCGGCGGGGCAGAGGTTTGGTTCCGCCTGTAGATCGGGAAGCACGTTCGGATCTCAGGACCGACGTTGCGAGTCAGGACGGAGACCTCGCACCTCGGTATCCGATCCAGCCCAAGTGCCTGGGAGTTCGTAGGAGCCCTACTGCTGCAGCAGGATGACAGCCCCTTCGGCGTGCACCGAGCTTCGAGTCTAGGCAAGGTCAGGAGCCGACCTTAGCTAGTCCCCCTCGGTTGGTCGGCCCCGAGAAACCGCTGGAGCCTGCCGACTCCGGCGGTTTCTCACGTTCAGGCTCCTGGACTCGATGCGCCCGCCACGACCGCCCCAAGACCTCCCTAGGGCGATGGGTAGCTCCGGAGGGTGAACCACCCTACGCGCACAGCCACATCCGCCGCCCGCGTCAGGCGGATCGTGGCGGTGTCCTCGTCGGGACGCAGGGTGACGTTGAGGACCGAGGTCGCGACGTTGCCCTGCACCGTGGCGAGCATGAGCGTGTCTGGTTGGACGGGGTTCTCCGAGTCGGATTCCGGGCCTGTGCGCGGCACGAACGTGATCCGCGTCTGACCCGCTGGAATCACCACGACGCCGGCGCGGTCGGTCTCCATGGCGCCGTCGAGCTTGAGGCCGTCCTCGTAGCCCCGCACATAGGCTGCGAATTCAGTTTCGTCCCCCGCCACCGCCGCCAAGGGGATCTGGGTGCCACTCCCCGTGATCGTCAACGTCGGCTCCCCAAGCGCGCTGTCCGAGCTGAGGTGAGTGCCTTTCCCGGCTTCGTTGACCGCACCGAGGATCAGGGGGTCTCCCGTAGCCCCCGATGCCAGGGCAGACGTTCCGAGGACGACGAGTGCGGTGACAGCCAGCACGAACCGATGCTTCTCGTTCACGGGGGGCCTCCTGGTAGATGGACCACCTACAGTAGTGGGTCCCTTTGGGAACCGTGCGATCGGAGGCTCCGTAACCGTCTACGCGAACCTCGATGGCCACTGGGCGGCCTGGGAGGCCGCGCAAGCGAAAGAGGAGGCGGAAGCCAAGGCGAAAGAGGCCGAGCCGAGCAGGGACAACGGGCCCGATCCGGTTTGGACTTCCAGCGTCTGGCGGTGGGAACCGAAGTCGCTCCCGGCGAGCTATCCTCACGAACCATGTCTGAGGATCGGTCCTACATCGAAGAGAACACACGAGAACTCGAGAGGATGCGCGCCATCGTGGATCGCTCCAGCGACGACGATCTCGGCCTCTCGGTGAACCCGCATTGGTCGGTCGCGGGCGTTCTCGGCCACATCGCGTTCTGGGACGCCCGGGTGCTCTCGCTCGCCGACAAGCTCGAGCGCGGGGAACCCTTCACCTCGTCCGACACCGAGCCCGAAGACGTCGACTGGATCAACGACGCCAGCCGTGAGCTGATCCACGCGATCCCGGTTCGCGAGGCCGCCCTCCTGGCCCTCGAGATCGCGGAGCGGACCGATGCACGGGTCGCGACGCTCCCGGCGGACCGTCTGTGGCCGACCGACCCCGACAGCCCGCTCTACGCGCTGCGCGCGTCGCACCGCGGCGAGCACCTCGACGAGGTGGAGGCGGCGCTCCGGGATCCGTCCGGTCCGACCGGTAACGCTCCGACGATCTAGGGCCCCTGGTAATCGAACGCGGCGACGGCCGTGTACTTGTTCGCGTAGTCGATGTCGAGCCGATCCACCCGTAGCCGCTTGGACGAGCCGAACTGACCCTCCTTGAAGATCGTCCCCTGGGGCAACATCACGCCAGGTGTGACCTCCGCACCGGTCACCGGGTTCCGGATCGGTTCGGACTCGAGCTCGTAGACGTCGCCGGCGTGAACGCTCGACCGGATTCCGTCGAGGTGGAGGTCGTACGGGACCGCCTCCGGACCTTCGAGCGTCGGCCAGGTCCACCCCAGGACGCCCCAGGGTCCGCCTATCTCACCTTTCGCGAGGATGTGGATCGCATCCCGCTGCGCCTCGTCGGCGCGTTCGTCCACGAGCAGGAGAGCGACCCCGTTGCCCTCATGGATCGGTCCGGGCCAGTTGACCGTGAGCGTGAACGTGATGCCGTCGAGGCGAACGTCCCCGTAGGAACCCTCGTCGACGTGCCAGGTCCATCCGCCCTCGCACTTGCCCATCGTGGGGAGGGCCTGGAAGTTGCACGGGCACCCGTAGTCGCAGTTGCACGCGACGACGACCGTTCCCTTCATCGACCACGCGTCACCCATGGCTCCGCTCCCCCTTCACGTCAGCGCGACAACCGCCGCCGCCACGAGCAGACCGATCCCGATCAGCCGGGCGGACACTTCGCCGTGCGGCAGGGCCTTCTGGACGAAGACCGCGGCCGCGATCATGATCGCCCACACGAGCTGCATCGATGCGGCGAGGACGAGGACGGCCATCAGGCCGACACAGCAGCCGAGACACCAGATGCCGTGCTCAACGCCGAGCCGCACCGCCCCGCTCCGATAGTGGTCCATCAGGAACGTCGCCGGGTTCCGGCATCGGCGGAGACACGCCGATTTCAGCGGGCTGAGCTCGTAGACGCCGGCCACGCCCAAGACGACGGGCACGGTCAGGCCCATCGCACGCTCCATGGCCACGTACGGCACCATGCCGACCACGCTCCAGACCGCCAGGTATCCCGCGGCCATCCCCACGCGCGATCCTCGGGAGAGGAGCCAGAGGGGCGCGATCGAGGGCAGCATCATCGCCGCCATCATCAGCGACCACCCGGCGGTGAAGCCGAGGAATCCCATCGGGGGCTCGTAGGTCACGAGCGCCATCCAGGCGACCGCGGATGCCGCGACGAGTGCGGCCACCGCGATGATCGTCGCCCGGTCGATCGCGACGGGTCTCGGTCCGCGAGGCTCCAGCATCTGCTCCTGACCGACGGCTTTCGCACGGAGCGTACCGCCGGGGGGCGGCCACGACGCCTCCATCAGAGAACGACCCGCGAGACGGGGCCGTCCCTCCGATAGCCGCGAGGCGAGCTCGTCGGACGTGGTCTCTACGACCTGGTCCGCGGGGCAACGCCTCGAGGCATGCAGGATCCCATCCGCGCAGGACGAACCGGAGCCGGTCCCTCGTTACAGGGAGCCGCCGGCCGTCCTCACCCTCGCTCGCGGGCCAACGCCTGGAGCCCCGCGACGCTTCGCGCATCGACCGGCGTCGCCTCGCGAAGGAGCGCCCGCAACCCGCCTCGCTGGTTCTCTTTGCGATCGCCGATCACGATCGGGGAGCGCGCGAGCGCCTTCACCTGTCGGAGATGCACGAGCTCGACATCACCCCGGCGCTCGATCTGGAGTGATCCGATCGCCGACCACTGTCGGATCGCCCGCACCTCCACATCCATCAGCTCGGCGGCGCTCTCGATCGGCACCGATCCGTCCTCGCCCACCATCTCGTCATCCGTCATCCGTCATCCGTCATCCGGATCGTCGGATGACCGTAGATGGCCCACATGGAGGACCACATCTGCCGTCGGTTGACGATCCTCGAGACTTCACCGGACCGGCACGTGGCTCAGAATGGCTAGCTCGACGTAGTTCGAGCGCCTCTACGAACCGCTCACCACTCGTCGTGCCGCCTGCCCACCCGGGCACGGGTGTGACATTCACATGCGTCGTCGGAGCACTGTTTGTCGTGATGGCGACCCGGCTCCCACACGAGGTCGTGGTCGTCCTCGGCGACGAGGTATCCGCAGCCACACCAGCCGCAGACGTCCTTCAGGACCATGTGCCAGGATCCCTCGGCGTCCTGGCGCTCGGACAGGTTCAGGACCTTCGACACGGGCGCCTCCTGGGTCGACATCCTAGACCCGGATGATGCGCGGGGGAAATCGCCTCGAGCGATCAGCAGCCGATATCGACCCAGGCGGGCGCCGGACCGATCGGCACGTCCGCGGCTCGGGCCCGATCGCGCAGCCGTCCCCGATACGTGATCATCGCGGACCGGGACATGTCGGAGTGGGTCATGCATTTCCACGAGGCGTACCGCTCGTAGCGAAGTGGGCTGTGGAGGCTCTCGCCGTGCCCGATCACGTTCCGGATCTCGATGCCGAACCTCGCCACGAGCCAGAGCGACAGCCGCAGCGACGACCGCATCTGCACGGCGTTCCTCAGCACCTCCGCGTCGGAGCGTCCCACGTGCTCGATCCCGACGGAGAGTTGGTTCATCCCGATCGTGTGGCGACAGCGCTTGCCGAGCGACGCCAGCTGGTAGATCGTGCCGTCGGTGTGCACGATGAAATGCGTGCACGTGCCGGGGTACTCCCCGAGGTGCTTCGAGTTGGACGCGAACGTGTTCCACGCTCCCTGCCACGTCGTGCCGGTCGTGTAGTGCTCGACGATCGCGACGGGCGCGTCGAGCCTCCACCCCCACGTCCCGTAGTGACGCCGCGAGTAAGCGGCCATCTGACGGCGGCGGCGATCGCCGTACGGGATCGGCTTCCACACGATCGCCGGTCGCAATGAGGCGACGTCAGGTGCGAGCGGCTCGGCGGCGATGACCGCCGACGTCGTGGACGCCGGGTGGGCGGGCGTGAGGCCGACTGCGGGCGTGCGACCGGCGGACACGAGACCGACCGCGGGGGTGAGGCCAACGGCGTGAGCGACGGCTACCGCCACGAAGAGGAGCCGGCGTCTCATCCGCCGGCGGCCGCGCGCACGCGGGCGACGGTCCGTTCCCTGCCGAGCAACCCGAGCGATTCGGGCAGCGGTGGCGACACGTTCGACCCCGTCACCGCGGCCCGCACCGGCTGCCACCCCTTGGTCCGGCTGAGGCCGGCCGAGGCCGCCAACGTGTCCAGCGCCGCCTGGATGTGCTCGCTGTCCCATCGCTCCAGGGCATCGAGCGCTTCGGCCGCCTCCTTGAGGTACCCCTCGGGGGCCTTCGCGATCAATTCCGTCGCCTTCTCGTTGGGCCGAACGTCGTCCGTGAAGAGGAACCGAAGCAGGATCGGCGCCTCCGCGAGGGTCTTCATCCGTTCGCGGACGATCGGCATCGCGCGCCGGAGCAGGTCCGGATCGAGGGAGAGTCCCTCCTCGGTCAGGAAGTGCACACATCGTGCGGCGAGCTCCTCCTCGTCGAGTGACTGGATGTAGTGATTGTTCATCCACTCGAGCTTCTGGACGTCGAACACGGCCGGGTTGTGGGAGACGTGGGAGAGATCGAACGCGTCTACGAGCTCGTCACGGGTGAGGAGCGTCGTGTGATCGTCCTTCGCCCAGCCGAGGAGCGCCAGGTAGTTGACCATCGCTTCGGGGAGGAACCCGTGCTCGCGGAAGGCGGCGACGCTCGTATCGCCGTGCCGCTTGGACAGGGGCTTCGAGTCCGGCCCGAGGACCTGCGGGAGGTGTGCGTAGGCGGGCGGAGTCCCCCCCAGTGCCTCGATCACCGCCGCGTTGCGAGGTGCGCTCGCGAGCAGGTCGTCGCCGCGGATCACGTGGGTGATCTCCATCAGGAGGTCGTCCACGGCGACGGCCAGCAGGAACACGGGCGATCCGTCGGATCGGACGATCACGAAGTCTCGGAGGTCGCTCGATCCCCATCGAACCTCACCCTTCACGACATCATCCACGGCCCAACCCCGCTCCGGCATCAGGAAGCGGATCGCGAACGGTCTCCCCTCCGCCTCGAACGCGGCGATCTCCACCGCCGGGCGCTGGCGGCACCGGCCGTCGTAGCCGGGCGGCTCACCTCGAGCGAGCGCTGCCTTCCGGCGCTCATCGAGTTCCTCGGCCGTGCACCAGCACCGGTAGGCGTGCCCTCCGTCGAGCAGCCGGTCGGTCATCTCGCGGTAGATGTCCGATCGCTCGGACTGCCGATACGGCCCGTACGGGCCGCCGACGTCCGGGCCCTCGTCCCAGGTCAGGCGGAGCCAACGGAGGTCCTCGACGACGCCCCGCGACGCCTCCTCCGTCACACGGCTCGCATCCGTGTCCTCCAGGCGGAGGACGAACGTCCCGCCCTCGTGACGCGCGTAGAGCCACGAGAACAACGCGCTGCGAGCGTTCCCGACGTGGATCGAGCCCGACGGAGCTGGTGCGAAGCGGCATCGGACGCTCACCCGCGGACCTCGTTCCGGAGGACGCCCACGCCTTCGACCTCGACCTCCACGACGTCGCCGTCGGTGAGCTTTCCGACCCCTTCCGGGGTGCCGGCGAGCAGGACGTCCCCAGGCAGCAGCGTCATGAACGCGGTCGTGTACTCGATCAGCGTCGCGACGCCGAAGACCATGTCGGCGGTGGACGCCTGCTGACGGATCTCGCCGTTCAGCCGGGTCCGCACGATCGCATCGTTCGGGTCAATATCCGTCTCGATCCAGGGCCCGAGCGGTGCCGACCCGTCGAACCCCTTCGCCCGCGCCCACTGATCGTCTTTCTTCTGGAGGTCGCGGAGCGTCACGTCGTTGCCACACGTGTAGCCGAGGATGTACTTGAACGCGTCCTCGGCCCGCACCCCGCGCGCCAACCGCCCGATCACCACGCCGAGCTCTCCCTCGTAGTCGATCCGTCGGCTGATCGGGAGCAGTTGGATCGGATCGCGGGGACCGATCACCGCGGTCGACGGCTTCAGGAACAGCAACGGCTCCTCGGGCACCGCGAGCCCCCATTCCTCCGCATGAGCCACGAAGTTCCGGCCGACGCACACCAGCTTCGAGGGGAGGACCGGGGCCAACAAGTGGACGTCGATCAGCGCGACGGTCTCACCCGTCGGGAGCGGATCCTCGAAGAACGTGCCGCGGAGGATCCGGATCTCCTCGGATCCGCGGTCCATCGCGCCGGTGGCGATGCGGTCGCCGTGTCGGAATCGGACGAGTCGCATCGCTACGCGAGCCTAGACCCACCGTCGAACGTCGCGCCGACCTGACGCCAGTAGCCCGCGATCATCTCCTGGGGCTCCAGGGCCGTGAGCTCCTCCCCCGGCGCGTCGAACAGCCGGATGTCTGCCTCACCGGTGAACGCCGGTCCGAGGTCGACGTCGCGCGAGCGCATCGTGATGAGCTCTGTGAGAGCGTCCCCGTTGCCTTTCTCGATCGAGGGCATCCAGCGCGAGTGCAGCATCGGGAGGGCGTTGACGAACCCAGCGGTCTCCGAGCCCGCCGTGAGTGTGAGGCGAGCCTCAGCGAGGCGTCGGTCGTTCGCTTGGAGCGTCGCTCCGAACACGGCGCCGGGGCCGAGCCGAGGCCCGGCCTGGCCGACCGAGACCGGGCGCGTCATCCAGATCGAGCCGAGCTTCTTCGGGTAGCCCTGGTACCAGCCTCGCGCGAGCGCGAAGTCCTTGTCGACCCAGATGTAGACGCACCGCGAGTACGTCTCCCCTTCGAATCGACAGCGGACGACCACGAAGCATTCCTTGTACTGCGAGCGCACCGGGTCGAGCAGTTCCTCGCCGGACTCGCTGCACGACTGCCAGTCGGCCCAAACGATCGCGACGGCGCCGGGGTCCTCCTCGGCAAGCTCGACACCGTCCGGAAGGAGCGCCGCGACGCGAAGGGGATCTGTGCGGTACTCGATCGTCATCACGTCACCTGAGTAGTGCCACGGTGGTGCCGGGACGAGCGACGCCCTGCCCTCGGGCGACCGCGGTGGGAGGAACCCCTTCAGCTCGGCCACGGATGCGGAGTCTACGTGCCGCGTCCCTCTGAGGCGGCCACGCCGACACACGTCACACGCGCGTTCCCGCCGAGGACCACGCGCCAGGACGACCCACCGTCGCCGGAGACGAACGCCCGGCCGTCTTCGGTCCCGAACGCGATCGTGCCCCCGCCCGCGGCGAGGCAGTGGGTGTCGATGTTCCCGGGGAACCGGTCCGGGAGGGTATCCGCACACCGCTCGAACACATCCGCTCCCCGCTCTCTCCGGTAGAGCGCTGCCCGCCCGCCGCGTGGACCCGTGGAAGCGCTCAGGAACAGCCGCTCCCCGTCGAGAGCGACGGCGCGCGCGTAGGGTGCGTGGAGTCCCTCCGCGGTGAAATGCCAGGTGGCCCCGGCATCGTGGGTCTCGGCGAGCCCGCGCGCCGTCGCGGCGACGACGTGGGATGCGTCGGAAGGATCCGCGAGGACCTGATGGACGTCGGCGTCGATGTCGATCGTCGGTGCCCAGACACCGTCCGGGACCGCCGCGTGCAGGATCCCGCCGACGTGGACGTTGGCGAAGACGGCGCCGTCGGCCGACGCGGAGATCGACCGCGTGTCCGGCGGCCCGCCCCATGGGGTGTACCACTCGTTCCGTCCTTCCGCCTCATCGAACGAGCGGAGCATCGTGACGGCCCCGTCGCGAAGCACGCCGAGTCGCGCATGCGCCGTGCCGATCAGCACCCCACGGACGGTCGGCAGGAGACAGCGTGCTGCCTCATCGTCGATCTCCCCGAGTGCCTCGACCTCGTCTCCGTGGACGCGCAGCACCTCGCGGGCGTCGGCGAGCACGAGCCACCCGTGGCCGTCCCACGCCAACGCGGTGATGGCTCGATCTGCGAGCCAGCGCTCGCCCTCACTTCCGACGAGCCCCTCCGCGGTTCCGACGACCCAGCGCACGACCTCTAGGCTATCGACGGATGGAGACGCGACGGATCCTTCTGGACGGTGTGGCGACCACCGTCACGCGAGAAGGGGACGAGCTCGTCGCTCCCGACGGCCGCCGGCTCCCGATGGACGAGCCGACCCACCTCCCACCGATCCAGCCTTCGAAGATCGTGTGCGTCCACCTCAACTACGAGAGCCGGCGGGCGGAGTTCCTCGCCGAGCTGGGGCCGGCACCCACGTTCTTCCACAAACCAACGACGTCGTTGAACGCGCACGGCGGCGAGGTCGTGCGCCCGGCGCGATGCCGGTACCTGAACTACGAAGGAGAGATCGCGATCGTGATGGGGGGACGCTGCACGCACATCGCCCCCGAGGAGGCAGAGGACTACATCGCGGGCTACACCGTCGCGAACGACTTCGGCCTCCACGACTTCCGAGACACCGACGCCGGCTCGATGCTCCGCGTGAAAGGCTCCGACACGCTCTGCCCGCTCGGTCCCGGCCTCGTGACGGACTGGGACTTCCGCGGGAAGCGCATCCAGACGCGCGTGAACGGCGGGGTGGTCCAGGACGGCACCACCGACGAGATGATCTGGGACATGCGCTACCTGGTCGCCGACCTCGCTCGCACCATCACGCTCCTGCCCAACGACGTGATCCTGTCGGGCACTCCCGCCAACTCTCGCCCGGTCCAACCGGGCGACGTCGTCGAGGTCGAGGTGGACGGCCTCGGCATCCTCCGCAACTTCATCGTCGAGGGAGACGTTGCGGTCCGCGAGGACGTGGGCGCTCAGCCGAGCGAGTCCGAAGAGGTGATCTCGACCGCGTTCGGCGGCGACTGGGAGTTCCGGGGGGTCAGGGCTCCGAAACGCGGCTGAGCGTGGGGCGGATCGCCCCGTCATCGGATACGGTCCTGGTTGCCACACGAGGAAGGCGCGCGACATGGACCTGAGCGGCAGACGCCTGCGGTTGCTCATCTCGGACATCCTGGGTCTCGAGCGTGGGAAGTATCTGTTCGGCGACGTCGCCGAAGCTGGTCACGCGGCGTTCTGCATCGGGCTGTATCCGCTCACGACGGACAAGGAGATCCTGCCGGTCAGCCGCCAGCAGTTCGACGTCGGCCTTCCCGACGTCGAGGCGCAGATGGATCGGGACACCCTCCGACCGGGGTGGGAGGACGACACCGTGGTCGGCATCGCCGACGTCACGCAACACGGCGCCCCCCTCGAGGTCGACCCTCGGCACGTGTTGAAGCAGGCGGTCCGGGCCTGGCGCGAGATGGACCTCGAGCCCCAGATCGCGTTCGAGCTCGAGTTCTACCTGTGCGAACGAGCGGACGACGGCTCGTGGGAGCCCGCGGATCTCCCGTCGCATCGCGTCTACGGCACGGGGATGTCCGTCGACCCGAGCGGCGCCGTGCACGACATGGTGACCGCCTCGCTCGCGTCGGGTTTCCACGTGGAGAGCTGGTGCAGCGAGTTCGACAGCGCCGCGTTCGAGGTCAACTGGCGCTATCGCGACGCGATCGCGGGAGCGGACGAGGCGTTCCT
>JAJNBA010000026.1 GCA_021155985.1 Actinomycetes bacterium | reverse complement strand
TGATCCCTTCCACGTGGCCTGCCTCTCGTCGCGGTGCCCGGGATCCGCAGGGCGAGGGCAGTGGGTCAGAGCATGCCACCAGAGGCGCTCGATGCGGGATCTCCCCGATCGACTCGGGAGTTCCAGCATAGCAGGGACCCCTTCCGCGCCGGATAATCGCCGGATGACCGAACGCGACCGTTCTTCCGTCGAGGGGTGCGCATGATCGACGCGCCTCCGGTGGCCGCGGCCGCGTTCGCACCGCTGGGTCTCTTCGAGCACCGCAGCGGCCGCGCCGTTGTCGGGCGACCGGCCGAGCTCGCCGCGATCGAGGACGCCATCGCCGTCGCGGAAGGCGGACGCCTGAGCGCGCTGACCGTCGAGGGCGAGCCCGGCATCGGGAAGACGCGTCTCCTCCTGGCGGCGCGGGAGACCGCCCAGGCCCGCGGGTTCCTCACGGTCGCCGTGGGAGCCGACGAGGAACTCCGCGGCCCCTTCCTCCTCGCACGCTCGATCGTCGGCGCGCCGGAAGTGATCGACGCGGTGAGCGACTCCTCGTCGGAGCGGGCGATCCTCGCGGCGAGCTCGGCGCTCGGTGGGCGTGACGACCCCGCCTTCGCAGGCATGTCCGCCGACCAGCGGCTGCTCCGCTCGTTCGACCTCGCGACCATGGCCGTTCGTGCCCTCACGGCCGAACAGCCGCTCGCGCTGTTGATCGACGACATGCAGTGGGCGGACGAGGACAGCTTGCGTCTCCTGCGTTACGTCATCAGGACCGAGGGGGCGAGCCCGATCTTCATGATGTTCTCGATCCGGCCGGAGGAGCTCGCCTCGCTCACGGAGGCGGTGACGCTGATCGCCGACATGGAACGGATGCGCGTGATCCGCAGGCTGAAGCTCGCGCGGTTCTCCGTGGTGGAGACCTCGGAGTTCCTCCAGCAGGTCCTCGGAGGACAGGTCGACCCCACGACCGCCTCCACGATCCACGGCCAAGCGGAGGGCGTCCCGTTCATCGTCGAAGAGATCGCTCGCGCCTACCGCGAGGCGGGGATGCTTCAGCAGACGGAGGACAGATGGACGCTCGGGCGCAACGCCGAACGGCTGGCACCCTCGGCCGTCCGCACCCTGATCCAGCGACGAGCCGCGCATCTCCCCTTGGAGTCGAAGACCGCACTCGCGGAAGCGGCGTTGATGGGGAGGAACTTCAGCCTGAAGGATCTGCGGGAGGTTCGTCTGCGTATCGGCGAGGGCGGGCCCGACGGTGACCTGGTGGCGCTCGGCGACCTGATGGCGCCCGCGGTGGCGTCGGGTTTGCTCGTCGAGCAGCCGGAAGACTCGCCGGCCGACTACACGTTCCCCCACGAGCAGGTCCGCGAGTTCGCCGCCGACACGCTCGCGCCGGCCCGCCGACGCGAGATCCACGGTGCGATCGTCCAGCTGCTGCTGACCGGTGAGCCCGCGCCAGAGACGCTGCCGCTCCTCGCCCATCACGCTCGAGCGGCTGGCGATGCACAGGTCTGCGTCCGTTTCTCCATCGAGGCCGCGGCGGCCGCGCTCGCCGCGCACGCGCCGGACGAGGTCCTGCGCGTGGTGGAGATCGCGCTGCCGCAGGCGGCCACGCCGCAGGAGCGCCTCGACCTGCTGTCGGCGCGCGACGACGCTCTCGCGATGCTTCGCCGGCCGGGTGACCGGCTGGAAGGGCTCTCCGAGCTCGCCGCGCTCGCGGAAGCGCTCGGCGATCCGCACCTGGACCTGGACATCACCCTCCGGCGCGCGGCGGCGTTGCGGCTGTCTCAGCAGGAGGAGCGTGCCGCGGAGCTCGCCTCCCGGGTCCGGACCCTTGCGGTCGAAAGGGGGGATCGATCCGCCGAGCTCGCCGCGTGCGTGGAGCTCGGGCAGGCGCTCGTCCATGCCGGGATCGGCGAGGGGTTCGCCCCCTCCGCCGCTGAGGTGGACCTCGACGCGGCCGAGGAGGCGTACGGCCGCGCCGAGACGCTCGCCCAGGAGCTCGGGGAGACGGCGACCCTCGCGGCCGTGATCCGGGAGCTCGCCGTGATCGAGAACGGTCGGGTACGCGCCTGGTTCGTCGAGCGGATCCGGACGGGCGAGGTGGCCGCGGTGATGGAGCGGGTGGCCGGAGGCGAGGTCTTGGAGGACGTGCTCGCCGAGTTGCCGATCGCGCCGCTCGCGCACTCGGCCAGCGAGCGCCTGCACCGGGCGCTCGCGCTGTTCGAGGAGCTCGGCGACCGCCAGGGGATCATGGCCTCGATCATCGCGATGGCGTACGTGAGCTGGGCGCCGGACATCCACATCGGCGCCGACTCGGCCCGCCACATCGAAGAGATCAGGCGGCTCGCCACCCAGCGGTCCTCGTTCACCAGCGAGAGCCAGCGCGCGTTCGCGGAGCTGCAGATGCTCTACGGCGTTCACGTCTTCGCTCGGGCGAAGGGGATCCCGGACCTCGCGCTCTCACGCGGCGCTGAGGCCCACGAGCAGGCACGCGCGATCGGCGACCGTCAGTTGGAGTTCCTCGCCGCAGGCGGGACCGCGCTCACGTACCTGGGGATGGGGGAGGTCGACACCGCGGACGAGTGGCTGGAGCTGGCGGCGCGGACCGAGGCCGAGAGTCCCACCCCGCAGCGGGCGCGGCAGCTCGAGATCTGGCGCGGCCTCCTCTGTGCGGCGCGAGGGGAGGGGAACGGGATGCGCGGCCACTTGGAGCAGGCGGTACGGCTGGCGATCGAGCAGGGGCGACCGGCGGACCGATGCGAGGCACAATCGATCCTCGCTCTCGCCGCCGCATCCGTGGGCCGCGCGCAGGGAGACGAGGAGCTGCTCGCGCTCGCGGAACGCACCGCGGCCGACGCGAAGTCGCTGCTCCCCCTCCTTCCGGGTCACGCGCCCTGGGGGGCGAGGGGGGACGCGGCTCTCGCGACGGTCGCTCTCGCGCGCGAGCAGCCGGAGGTCGCCGTCGAGTCGGCCAGATCCGCGGCTGCCGCCCTGGAAGAGGCGATGCACGACGACCTGAACCTCGACGTCCTCCTGCCCGTCGCCGAGGCGATCGCGTTGGCAGGTACGGACGAGGAGCGTGCCGGGGTCCTCGGCTACCTCGGGCTGCAGGCGGCCGTGATCGCGAACCGGATCGTGGACGAGGACGTGCGGGCGCGCTGGTTCCGGGGGCCGGTCGGCAGCGCGCTGGCGACGCTCGCCGTGGAGCCGGGCACGTCGCTGACGCGTCACGAACACACCGATCCGGCCGCGACGGTCCACGACGATGACGTGGAGCTCCTGAAGCTCGTGGTCGAGGGGCTCTCGAACGATGAGATCGCGGCTCGCCTCGGCGTCGAATCGAACGAGGTGACCAGGCGACTCGCGGCGACGTACGCGAGGATCGGGGCGTCCTCCCGAGCCGACGCGACGGCCTTCGCGTTCCAGTCGAGGATCCTGTGAGGGCCGACTAGATGCTCCGGGCACGCGTCGATCGGCCCCGCTGCATCGGTGCCGGAAACTGCATCACGATCGCCCCGACGGCCTTCGACTGGCACCGGGGCGACTTCGCGAAAGCCGGTGTCGCGGATGCGGCCAGCGTCGACGAGGAGAAGCTCCGCGAGGCCGCGCTCGCCTGCCCCACCCTCGCGATCGTCCTCGAGGAGGTCGCGGAGCTGCTCCCGTGGCAGCTCCGCGGCCGCGCGCCGACCCAGCGCGTCCAGCGCACGTTCATGTTCACTGACATCGTCGGGTCGACGAGCCTCCTCGAAGCGATGGGGGACGAAGCCTGGCAGTCGCTCCTCTCCTGGCACGACAAGACGCTCCGCGCGATGTTCGGCGCGAACCGCGGCGAAGAGGTGACGGCGACCGGGGACGGGTTCTTCGTGGCGTTCGAATCTCCCGACGATGCGCTCGCCTGCGCGGCCGCGATCCAGCGGGGGCTCGCCGAGCATCGCAGCAGCGCGGGGTTCGCGCCGCAGGTGCGGATCGGCGTGCACGCTTCCGACGCGACGATGGTCGGACGGAACTTCACCGGTAAGGGAGTGCACGAAGCCTCCCGGATCGGCGGCCTCGCCGAGGGGGGCCAGATCGTCGCCAGCGCCGAGACGGCCGCTGGCGGACGGTTCCCGACCAAGGACGCCCGGACGGTGACCGTGAAGGGCATCTCCGATCCCATCGAGGTCGTGACCGTCGACTGGCGGTGAGGCCCGGGGTCGGTCACCGCCCCTATCCTGAGCCGCATGTCGCAGCCCGCTGCCCTTCGCGACCGGATCGGGGTCCTGAGACCGCTGCGGGTGCGCGACTTCCGTCTGATGTGGACGGGCCTCGCCGTGTCGATGATCGGCGACGGGATCTACATCATCGCGCTGGCGCTGCTCGTCCTCGAGGATCTCGACCGATCGAACTCGACGCTCGCGTTGGTCCAGGGAGCGGTCCTGCTGCCCCAGGTCACCCTGATCATCGGCGCGGGCGTGTTGGCGGATCGCGTGGATCGTCGCCGATTGATGATCGCGGCCGATGCGATCCGGTTCGTGGCGATCGGGGCGATCGGCGTCCTCGCGCTGTTCGACGTCCTGACCGTCCCGCTGCTGATCGCGCTCGCGATCCTCTACGGGATGGGGATGGCGCTGTTCGGTCCGGCGTTCTCGTCGATCGTGCCGACGATCGTGCCGGAGGACCTGCTCGTGCAGGCCAATTCGATGGGGCTGTTCATGCGCCCGATCGCGATGTTCTTCATCGGACCGCTCATCGGCGGGCTCCTCGTGGACGCGTTCGACGGCGCGGCGCTCGCGTTCCTCGCCGACGCGATGACGTTCGTGGTGAGTGCGGTCGCGATCCTCCTGATGCGCGCGCGTCACCAGGATCGCGACCCGGCCGAAACGTCCTCGCCGCTGGACGATCTTCGCGAAGGGGTCCGCTACGTGCGTACCCAGCGATGGCTCTGGTTGGCGATGGTCGCCGCCACCATCAGCCTGCTGTGCACGTGGGGCCCCTGGGAGAACCTCCTGCCCGTCGTCGTGACGGAGGACCTCTTCGGATCGGCCAGCGACCTCGGCATCGTCTACGGCGCGGGCGGGCTGGCGTCCGTCATCGCCGCCGTCGTCATGGCGCAACGGGGTTCGCTCCCACGGAGACCCCTCACGGTGCTCTACCTCTCCTGGGCGCTCGGGATGTTCGCGGTGGCCGGGTTCGGCGTCGTGACGCAGCTGTGGCAGGCGATGCTCGTGGCGTTCATCGGGGAGGGGTCGATCACGGTCTTGGTGGTGGTGTGGGTGACGCTCGTGCAGCGGCTGGTGCCCCCGCACCTCCTGGGACGCGTGTTCTCGCTCGACTGGATGATCTCCGTCGGGGGCGCTCCCCTTTCGTTCGCGATCGTCGGTCCGTTGTCGGATGCGATCGGGCACGATGCCACCTTGATCTGGGCGGGGGCGGTGGGAGGTGCCGCCACCCTGGCCTTCATGTACATCCGGGGGGCCCGTGGGCCCGAGCGGTACGGTTCGCTCGAAGCATCGGAGCCTTCGATCACTCCGGCGTAAACTCGGCCCGTGGAGTACACGCACGTCGGTCGTCTCGGCCTGGTGGTCTCTCGTCTCTGCCTCGGCACGATGAACTTCGGTCCCCACACGCCGGAAGACGAGTCGCATCGGATCATGGACGCGGCGATCGCCGAGGGCATCAACTTCTTCGACACCGCCAACGTGTACGGGCGCCATCTCGGTGTCGGCTCGACCGAGCGGATCATCGGCGATTGGTTCGCGAAGGGTGGCGGCCGGCGGGAGAAGGTCGTGCTGGCAACCAAGGTCTACGGGCAGATGGCCGAGTGGCCGAACGAGTCACGGCTGTCGAAGCTCGCGATCCGTCGGGCATGTGAGGGCTCGCTGCGGCGTCTGCAGACCGACTACCTCGACATCTATCAGATGCACCACATCGACCGGAACGCGTGGTGGAACGAGATCTGGGAGGCGATGGATCAACTCAAGAGCGAGGGCAAGATCCTCTACGTCGGGTCGTCGAATTTCGCGGGGTGGCACATCGCCCGGGGGAACGAGATCGCCAGCAAGTGGCACACGGTCGGACTCGCCACCGAGCAATCCCTCTACAACCTGACGGAGCGAACGATCGAGCTCGAGGTGATCCCCGCGCTCCAGGAGTACGGGATGGGCCTGATCGCGTGGAGCCCCCTCGCAGGCGGACTGCTCGCGGGCGCGCTCAAGAAGGTCGACGAGGGCCGTCGCTCCTCCGAGTACCTCCAGGACGAGATCGAGAAGGACCGCGATCGGCTCGAACGATGGGAGAAGGTCTGCGCCGACCTGGGCGAGCGCCCGTCGGACGTGGCGCTCGCGTGGCTCCTGCATCAGCCGGCCGTGACCGCGCCCATCATCGGCCCGAGGACGGAGGAGCAGCTCGAGAGCTCGTTCCGCGCGTTGGATGTCCGGCTTGACGGCGACGTCCTGAAGGTGCTCGACGAGATCTTCCCCGGTCCCGGCGGGCCGGCTCCCGAGGCCTACGCCTGGTAGCTAGGCGCCGAGCGCATCCTCGATCTCCCGGGCCGCCTCGATCACGGCGGGCGCGTAGCGCTTCGCGCGGCGCGATCCGAGACGTGCGGCCGGCCCGGAGACGGAGATCACGGCGACGAGAGCTCCGTCCGGCCCGGCGATCGGTGCGCTGACCGACGCGACCCCGGGCGCTCGCTCGGCGACGCTCTCCGCCCATCCGCGCCGGCGCGTCGTCACGAGCCTGCGTTCCAACCGATCGGGATCGTCGGCGGTCTCGACGAGGCGGGCGCGATCGTGCGCGCCTGCCCAGGCGAGGAAGACCGTTCCCGCCGAGCCCTTCGTGAGCGGGAGCGAGGCGCCGATCTCCACGATCGTGCGGAGCTCGCTCTCGGATTCGGCGGCGTCGATGCAGATCCGGCGATCGCCGTCTCGGACGTAGAGCTGGGCGCTCTCGCCGGTGGAGCGCGCGAGGCGTTCGAGCGACGGGTGCGCGAGCCCTCGCAGGGGGAGATCCCGCGTCGCGCTGGCGGCGAGGGCGAGCAGTCGGGGGCCGAGGGCGTAGCCGAGACCGCCGATCTGGAGGAGGAATCCGTGATCCTCGAGACCCTGGATCAGGCGGTGGGCGGTGGAACGGGTGAGGCCGGTCGCGTCGACGATGTCGGTGAACGATCGGGCGCCGTCCTCGACCGCACGGACGATCGCGACACACCGGTCGAGGACGCCGACGCCGCTGGTGGGGGGGTGTCGGCGGAGGTCCTCGTCCTGGCCGGGACGCCCGGCCCGCACGAGCTCGCCGTTGCGGACGTCGCGTTGGAACCGGGCACGGTCCCGCTCCTGGTCGTCCTCTGGCCCTGTTATCATCGTGTTCCACTATACGGAACTGAGTTCCATTATGTGGAACAGCATCGTGAGCGACCCGGCGGGCAGCCTGGTCGCAGGAGGTCAACGGAACGGTGGCGCAGACGCTCGCGGAGCCGAGAACCCTGGCCGAGAAGGTCTGGGACCGCCACGTCGTGCATCGGGCGGCAGGTGAGCCGGATCTGCTCTACGTCGACCTCCATCTCGTTCACGAGGTGACGAGCCCGCAGGCGTTCGAAGCCCTCCGACTCGCGGGGCGCCCCGTCCGCCGGCCGGATCTCACCGTCGCGACGATGGACCACAACGTCCCCACGACCGTCGGGCCGGTGACCGATCGGACGAGCGCCCGGCAGATGGAAGCGCTCACCACGAACGCGAAGGAGTTCGACATCACGCTCTACCCGTGGGGATCGGCGTTGCAGGGGATCGTGCACGTGATCGGACCGGAGATGGGCTACACCCAGCCGGGTCTCACGATCGTCTGCGGCGATTCGCACACGTCGACGCACGGAGCGTTCGGCGCGCTGGCGTTCGGCATCGGCACGAGCGAGGTCGAGCACGTGCTCGCCACGCAGACGATCCCGCAGGCGCCCGCCAGGACGATGGCGATCACCGTCGAGGGCGACCTGCCGGCGGGGTGC
Source organism: Actinomycetes bacterium (assembly GCA_021155985.1). Classification (GTDB taxonomy): domain Bacteria; phylum Actinomycetota; class UBA4738; order UBA4738; family HRBIN12; genus JAJNBA01. Next base: position 31,203 of record JAJNBA010000026.1, on the reverse strand, counting down.
GGCGCCAAGGACGTGATCCTCGGGATCATCAACCGGATCGGCACCGGGGGCGGCGTCGGCCACGTGATCGAGTACCGCGGGTCCGCGATCCGCGCGCTGTCGATGGAAGGTCGGATGACGATCTGCAACATGTCGATCGAGGCCGGCGCCCGCGCGGGGATGGTCGCTCCCGACGACACGACGTTCGCCTATCTGGAGGGTAAGCCGCACGCGCCGTCGGGCGCCGACTGGGAGCGGGCCCTCGACGACTGGCGCTCGCTCCCCACCGACGCCGACGCGACGTTCGACGCGGAGGTCACGATCGACGCCACCGCCCTCCGCCCTCACGTGTCCTGGGGAACGAACCCGGCCCAGTCGGTCACGATCGACGACACGATCCCCGAGCCCGACTCCTTCGAGGACGAGGCGAAGCGCGACGCCGCTCGGCGCGCTCTGGCGTACATGGCGCTCGAGCCGGGGACGAGGATCCGCGACATCCGGCCGGACACCGTCTTCATCGGCTCCTGCACGAACTCACGGATCGAGGATCTCCGTCTGGCCGCCGGGGTCGTCGAGGGACACAGCGTGGCCAAGGGGCTCCGTGCGCTGGTCGTGCCCGGGTCGGTCGCCGTGAAGCTGCAGGCGGAGCGCGAGGGCCTCGACCGGATCTTCGTCGACGCCGGGTTCGACTGGCGTGGCGCGGGGTGCTCGATGTGCCTAGGGATGAACCCCGACATCCTGCAGCCAGGTGAGCGGAGCGCCTCCACGTCGAACCGGAACTTCGAGGGCAGGCAGGGCAAGGGTGGACGGACGCACCTGGTCTCGCCGGCCGTCGCGGCCGCCACGGCGATCGCGGGCCACTTCACGACGCCAGAAGACCTGAGGGAAGTGGACGTCTAGATGGAGCCGGTTACACGCATCGAGGGCACGGCCGTCCCGCTCGATCGCTCCGACGTGGACACCGACCAGATCGTGCCGGCGCAGTTCCTGAAGCGCATCGAGCGCACCGGCTTCGGGCCGTTCCTGTTCCACGAGTGGCGGAAGGATCCGTCGTTCGTCCTGAACGACGAGCGCTACGCCGGCGCCTCGATCCTGATCGCGGGGGCCAACTTCGGGGGTGGCTCGAGCCGTGAACACGCGCCGTGGGCGCTGGAGGACTTCGGGTTCCGCGCCGTGATCGCGCCGAGCTTCGCCGATATCTTCCGGAACAACTGCTGCAAGATAGGGTTGCTCCCGGTCGAGCTCCCGCAGGAGTCGGTGCGGGCGCTGATGGACGCCGTCCTGGACGAACCCGCCACCCGGATCGTCGTGGACCTCGAGACCCTCTCGGTCGCGGCGCCTTCGGTCGAGGAGTCCTTCGCGTTCGACGACTTCCGGCGATGGTGCCTGCTCGAGGGCTTCGACGACATCGACCTGACGATGCGTCACGCCGACGAGATCGCGGCGTTCGAAGCGGCCCGCCCGTCCTGGTTGCCGACCGCCTGAGTCAGTCGCTCGAACGGATCCGCCGGCGCGCCGCCTCCGCCGTCTCGGTGGTGAGCGCCGCCAGCGCGTCGGTCCGGTGCGCGACGACATGCTCAGGGTGGGTGAGCCGCGCGGCCTTCACCGGGAGGGCGGCGAGGTCACGCGCGAACCGCGCGTGCATCTCCTCCACCGTGGGCGCGGGGGCGAGGCGGCGCCCGGCCCGCATCACCGACTCCAGCAACGGCTCGTGGTTCGGGCCCGGCGCCGCCTCGTCGCGGAGGCCGATCACGTCCTCCGACGGACCCCGCCATACCTGCTTGCGCCCCGGCGCCGTCGCCTTGGCGGGCGACAGCTTCAGGACCGGTCGGCCGTCGAACTCCACGAGCTTGTAGACCGCGTCGACGTAGGGGGCGTCGGCGGAGACGCCGAGCTGCGTCCCGATCCCGAACGCGTCCACGGGCGCCCCGGCGCGCACCAGCTCGGCGACCTCGTGCTCGTCGAGGCCGCCGCTCGCGAAGATCCGTGCGGCCTCCAGTCCGGCGCGGTCGAGGATCCGTCGCGACTCGCGCGAGAGCCGGTCCAGATCACCGGAGTCCAGACGCACGCCCACCTCGCCGGGCGGGTGCATCTCGCGGATCACGTCGATCGCGTTCTTCACGCCGCCGATCGTGTCGTAGGTGTCCACCAGGAACGTGGTGCGGTTGGGGTGATCCTCGGCGAACGCGCGGAATGCCTCGCGCTCGCCGTCGAACGCCGTGATGAACGAGTGCGCCATCGTCCCCGTGACCCGCAGTCCGAGCTCGCGCCCCGCCTCGACGTTGGACGTGGCCTCGAACCCCACGATGGCGCTTCCACGTGCGGCCGCCCGAGCGGCTTCCACGCCGTGCGCCCGGCGGAACGCGAAGTCGACGAGCGCCCGGCCCTCGGCGGCGATGATGTATCGCGCGGCCTTCGAGGTGAGGGTCGTGTGAAGGGTCACCTGGTTCAGCAGCACCGCCTCGACGAGCTGTGCTTGCGCGATCGGGGCCGTGACCTCCACGATCGGCTCCTTCGCGTGGACGATGCGTCCTTCCGGGATCGCCCACACGTCCCCTTCGAAGCGCACGGTCCGGAAGTCCTCGATCGCTCGGTCGTCGAAGCCGATCTCCTGCAGATACGCGAGCTCCTCTTCCTCGAACACGAACGACTCGAGGAAGCGGAGACAGTCCTCGAGACCCGCCGAGACGAGGAAGCCGCGCTGCTTCGGCATGTCCCGAACGTAGAGGCTGAACGTGGCGAGCCCCTCCATCCCACGGCGGAGATAGCTCGCCGCCATGTTGAGCTCGTAGAGGTCCGTGCTGAGCCCGCCGGGCATGCGACGTAGGCTACAGGCGATGTCGCACCGCTCCCGCCGTCGGTTCGAGTCGCTCGTGGCGGACGCCCTCGACGAGCTGCCCGGCTGGGTGCAGGAGGCGATGGACAACGTCGCCGTGGTCGTCGAGGACCACCCGCCCGACGACGATCCCGACCTCCTCGGCCTCTACGAGGGGATCGCGCAGACGGAACGCGAGTTCTACGTGGGAGCGCTACCCGATCGGATCACATTGTTCCGTTCCACGATCGAGGCCGAGGCGGGCGACGACGACGAGGAGCTCCGCGCCCAGGTCGCCGAGACCGTGGTGCACGAGATCGCGCACCACTTCGGCATCTCGGACGAGCGGCTCGAGGCCCTGGGGTGGGACTGACGGCGGAGCCGGTCGATGAGCGCGTGATGCGGCTCGCGTTGGCGGAGGCACGGACGTGTCTCGAGCACGGCGACGTGCCGATCGGCGCCGCGGTCACCCGTGGCGATGACGTGCTCGCCGCAGTGGGGAACCGACGCGAGCTCGACGGGGACCCGACCGCGCACGCGGAGATCCTGGCGCTGCGCGCCGCCTCTGCGGCCCTCGGGTCGTGGCGACTCGACGGGTGCACGCTCACGGTGACCCTCGAACCCTGCGCGATGTGTGCCGGCGCCGCCGTCCTCGCGCGGCTCGATCGGGTGGTGTTCGGAGCCGCCGATCCGAAGGCGGGATTCGCCGGATCACTCGGGAACCTCCTCGAGGATCCGCGATTGAACCACGCGGTCGCGTCTACCGGAGGCGTCCTCGCCGACGAGTGCGGCGACCTGCTCCGAGCGTTCTTCCGGGACCGGCGCTAGCGCTCCATCCGCTCGCGGATCGCGTCGTCGATCCTGAGAGCGACCTCCGCCATCTCACGCCGCATCGCTGCGAACGAGGCCGGACTCATCACGGCGAGGGTCGTGGGCGTGGTCGTGACGACCGAGGCGGTGCGACGTCCGTGCTCGATCAGCGCGATCTCTCCGAAGAAGTCACCGGGACCCAACGTCGCGAGACGCTGCTCCTCGTGGAGCACCTCGACCTCGCCATCGACGATCACGAAGAACTCGTGCGGCAGACGACCCTCGTCGAGGAGATGCTTGCCGGCCGGCAGATCGACGGTGTCGGCCCAGCGGGCCACCTTCTCGCGCTCCTTCGGAGAGAGGCCGGCGAACAGGGGCACACGTTCCAGACTCTTCGCGTCCACGTTCCGTGGATCCTCGCACGATCGCCCGTCCGCCGTCACGCTCGTACCCCACCCCGGCTCGCCCGCTAGACTCGTGGACGGAGGCGTGCCGGAGTGGACGAACGGGACCGCCTCGAAAGCGGTTAGGGGCCTAATCCGCCTCTCGCGTGTTCGAATCACGCCGCCTCCGCCATAGGGACTCATCACCTGCGCCCGGTGCGCCGGCGAACCAAATTCTTGGCACGGGCTGCGTGCTGGCAGCCCGAGCCGCATCCGGATCGATGCGGGTCACCTGCGTTATCGGCGCGAGGAAGATGGATGGAGACTCGTTCATCGGCACGCGGATCCGCGCGTCGAGAGACACGCCGCCGAGTCGGTGATCCAGGACTGAGATGAGGCTGCAAGAACGGATGGGATGGTCCTCTCAAAGGCCCGCCCCGATACCCTCGAGAGATGTTCCGTATCCGCGTCATGCTGGCGGTTGTCGCGATCGGTTCGGTCGCCCTCACGCCGACGCCCGCGGTCGCCGGCATCCCGCCGGGGCGTATCGCGATCGGCGACTCGGTCATGCTGGCGGCGAAGGACGAGCTCGCTACCCGGGGGTTCCGCGTGAACGCCACGGTCTCCCGCCAGTTCCGCGATGCCGTGCCGCTCGTCGAACGCCTGAAGGCGGCGGGACGGCTCCGCAGGAAGGTGATCATCCACCTCGGCAACAACGGGATCCTGATCCAGGCGGCCGACTGCAACCGCATCTCCGAACTCGCGGGCCCGAACCGCACGATCTACCTCGTCACGTTGAAGATCCCGCGGTGGTACCGCGCGACCCAGAACGAGCGGCTGGCCGCGTGTGCCCAGCGCCGAGCGAACACCGTGCTCGTCACCTGGTTCTTCTTGAGCCGGGACCACCCGTCCTGGTTCGCGGCGGACGGCTTCCACCTCACGCCCGTCGGTCAAGCGAGGTACGCGGCGTTCCTCGCCACGAAGTCGGCCTGATCGGAGTGCGATATCGCCTCGGTAGACTCGTCCCGGTGGTCTGCCCGAGCGGCCGAAGGGACACGCCTGGAAAGCGTGTAGGGGGGATGACTCCCTCGAGGGTTCGAATCCCTCGGCCACCGCTCTCGCGTTAGCCCGGCTCGCGCCAGCCGGGACATGGCTCCCCCCCGAGCGGCCCGGCGGCGACGTCGAGCCCCTCGAGCGAGACGCGGACGTCGTCGAAATCCTCGTAGGTGAGGAACGGGATCGATGCGCTTCGGCAGTGTTCGGCGAGCCCGTCCTTCGCGAACGTGACGTCTGCGTACCGAGCGCCGAACCGATCGCTCACGCCGTCGCCCACGAAGGCCACCGGTCCGTACGCCTCACGCACACGCTCGACGGCCTGCTTCTTGCACGTGCCACAGCCGACGCAGATCGGGTGGGCTGCACCGAACGCGAGCGTGCCTCGATCCCAGGTGTTCGTGACCACCGGGAGGTGCCCGAGTCCGGCCGTCTCGAGCGATGCATTGACGTGGAGTCCGAAACCGTCCGACACGACCGTGATCGGCACGTCAAGGTTCTCGGCCCACGCGACGAACGGCGCGAACGTCGGGTCGAGCGGGCAGTGCGCCAGGGCGAACGCGATCAGCTCGTCGTCGTCCGCGCGAAGGGTGGCGGCCTCTGCGATCAGCACGTCTCGGAGGCCGATCCTGCCGGCATCGAAGGCTGCGTCGATCCCCGCGAGCTCCCGGTTCCGCGAGGCGTCGGTCCCGAAGCGATCGAGCAGGTGGACCCCCACGTCGTGGAGGCACGCCGTCCCATCGAAGTCGACGATCACGGCACGGATCGGCAGCATCCGCGCAGGCTAGCGGCGTGGGAGCATGCCGGGATGGAGCTCACCGATCGGATCGTGGCTGCCGGCTTGGAGGGCGAGCGGGTGCGCGCGGAGGTCGTGGAAGGAGGAGAGACCCTGGAGGTCGACGGCCTCCTCGTCTCACTCTCGAACCTCCCGGCGTCGGAGCTGAACGGAACCCGGGTGATCCGGGAGCCGGACGATGCGCCTACGGCACTGGAGGCCGCGCGGGCCGTGTTCCGGGGACGAGGGCATCCCTTCTTCGGGATCGAGGTTGAGGTCGGCCGGCATCCGGCGGTCGAAGATGCGATCCGGGCGGCCGGGCTCACACGCGTGGACGGGTGGCCCACGATGGCGGCACCGATCGGTGGGCTGCCACCGGAGCCCGTCCTTCCGGACATCGAGATCCGTGAGGCGCGCGAGCACCATGATCTCGAGGCGGTCCGAGCCGTCGAGGTCGCCACGTTCGGAACGCCCCGGGACATCGCGGAGCGCTTCGTCGGCTCTCGGATGCTCGAGGACGATCGGGTGCGGATGTTCACCGCGTGGCTCGACAGGGAGCCGGTCGGGGAGGCTTCGGCCTACCTCCTCCACGACACGGTGGGGATCTTCGGTGTCGGCGTCGTCGAGGCCGCGCGGCGGCGCGGGATCGGTGCCGCGCTCACGCTCCGTGCGAGCCGCGCGTTCGAGGACCGGGCGGACCTGGCGTGGCTCCAGCCGTCCGAGATGGCTCGACGGATGTACGCGAACCTGGGGTTCCGGCCGGTTTCGGACTGGGAGGTCTGGATCGCGCGGTAGGCAGCTAGGCGGCGCCGTCGACGATGCGCCGATCTCCGACCGGTGCATCGAGCGGGACCACGACCTTCTTCAGGAGCGCGATGTCGATGCAGGCCACGTCGCCGGCACTCGTGTCGTGCCCTTCGAACAGCGTGATCGTGACGGCGCCCGGTCCCTCGTCCACGTCCATGTGGTCGAGGACGTAGCAGGGTTCGACACCGCTCCAGAAATAGACCGTGACGCTCGATCCGTCGTCGTTCACCACGACGTGGTCGAAGATGTGTGGCCGGACGTCCGCCATGCCCGGTGTCGGCTCGACGAGCTTCGCGTCCTGATCCGGGTCGGTGACCCCCGGCGGCTCGTCGCTGGGGCACGGTGCGTAGCTCACCGCGGCGTCCGGACCGGTGCCGATGACCTTCTCACCGCACTCGCCGGGATCGACGACCACCGGGTCGTCGATCATGTCAGCGCAGTCCGTGTCCGGCGCGGCACCGCTCGCCGCGTCCGGGGCGACGCAGATCCCTGCCATGTCGTCGAAGCCGCCGCCGGAGCCCGGTTCGGAGCCGTCGAGCGGGGTTCCAGGGGAACCCGCGCTCACGCCCTGGGACCCCAGGAAGCCGGCGACCACGAGCGTGGCGATCGCGAGGAGCAGGGAGAGCCGGGAACGGGTCGACGTCATCAGATCCTCCGTGGGTGGGAGCGGGCGGAAGGCCTGCTCGTCCGGCTGAACGGGGCTTGGACGCCGAACTCCCGTGCGGGGTTCCCATGCCCGATGCATGATGCGGCGGGGGCAGATCGATGGCGAGGAGGTGTCGGTATGAGCACGATCTTTCGGGTCGCTCCAGAGCTGCGGGTCGAAGGCCAACCCACGCCGGGGATGACCAGGGAGCAGGCGATCCAGACCGAAGGGATGTGGGCCGGCTTCGTCCGGACCGATCCCGGCATGGTCTCGGGCTGGCATCACCACGGGAGCTACGAGAGCTCCATCTACGTCCTCAGCGGGTCCCTCCGGATGGAGTTATCCCTCGACCGAACCCGCCTCGATCGTGGTGGTCCGTGCGGGGGAGGGCGAACCGGTCGTCAACGTCGACGGTCCCGAGTAGGTCGACCTGCCACGTCGGAGGGCCCTCGTATACTCGCCGCGTGTGACCGTGCTAGGCGGGGAGCTAGCGGTGCCCTGTACCCGCGATCCGCTTCAGCGGGGCTGAATCCCCGCCCGAGGCCCGGGGGGTCCGGAGCGCCCCGGCACGGAGCGTCGAAGGTCGGGTCCCACGCGACGCCGGAACGCGAACCGGGTCAGGTCCGGAAGGAAGCAGCCCTAAGCGTGAACCGGCGGGTGCCGTGGGTGAGCCCGGCTGGAGTTCCGTCGTCGGGTAGCGGCCGAGTCTCACGGTGTCGACGGTGGGTGCACGGTCACACCTCTGTATGACGCCGAGGCGTGCCCAGGGAGCGGGCCGAGCGGGCCAAGGAGCGAGAAGGATGGCGGAGGACAGGCAGCACCAAGCGCTGTACCGGCGGTACCGGCCGCAGACGCCCGGAGAGGTCCTCGGCCAGGATCACGTGGTCCGCGCGCTGACCGGCGCGATCCGGGACGGCCGTCTCCATCACGCATTCCTGTTCTGCGGTCCGCGGGGAACCGGCAAGACGTCCACGGCGAGGATCCTCGCGAAGATGGTGAACTGCGCCACCGGTCCCACCGCCGAGCCGTGCGGGGGGTGCGACCAGTGCCTCGCCATCCGGGAAGGCACGCATCTCGACGTCGTGGAGATCGACGCCGCGTCGCACGGTGGGGTCGAGGACGCGCGCGAGCTCCGAGAGAAGGCGCCCACGGCGCCGGTGCAGGGCCGCGAGAAGGTCTACATCATCGACGAGGCCCAACGTCTCTCGCGCGAAGCGTTCGACGCGCTGCTGAAGGTGTTCGAGGAGCCGCCCGCCGGCGTTCGGTTCGTGCTGGCCACGACCGAGCCGCACAAGATGCCCGCCACGATCGTCGGGCGCTGTCAGCGGTTCGACTTCCGCAGGCACACGATGGAGGGACTCTCGGAGCTCCTCCAAAAGGTGGCAGCGTCGGAAGGCGTCACGCTCGACGACTCCGCGGCCCACGCGATCGCGAGGCACGCCGAGGGCTCCGCGCGGGACGCGCTGTCGCTGCTCGACCAGGCCGGGGTGCTCGGCGGTCAGAAGGTCGACGACGCCGCGATCCAGGCGCTGCTCGGCGCTCCGCGGAGCGAGGTGCAGGTGGAGCTCGCGGACGCCGTTGCCGTCGGCGACGCACGGACCACGTTCGAGGTCGTGAACCGGCTCGTCCAGGACGGGCAGGACCTCCGCAACGTCACCAACGAGACGCTCGCCCACTTCCGCGACCTCTTGCTGGTGAAGACCGCCCCGGGACAGGAGGACCTCCTCGACATCCCCGCCGACGGGTACGAAGGGCTCCGCATCCAGGCGGAGAAGTTCACGGCGTCCGAGCTCGCTCGGGTCATCGAGCTGCTGCTCGCGGCGCAGAACGACATGCGATGGACGACGTCGCCGCGGCTCTCCCTCGAGCTGGCGCTGGTGCGGGCGACCATCCCCGAGACGGATCCGGGGCCCGCGGGCACGCTGTCGAGGTTGGAGCGGCTGGAACGCCTCGCCAACCTCGAGCCCGGCTCGACCGTCCCCTCCGCTGACGCGGCGCCCGCGGCCGCAGCGCCCGCCCAGCAGGTGGAGGAATCCGAGCCGGTCGCCGTCGCAGCTCCGGAGCCCGAGAAGGAGGCTCCGGCGGCCGTCGAGGAGCCTGCTGTCCGCATCCCCGCGCCCGTGGCCCCCACTCCGGCAGCGGAGAGCGACGCTCCGCACGCCGCCAGTGCGGCGAGCGTCGACGTCGCGATGCTCCGCCGCTCATGGACGTCGCTCCTCGACCACCTGAGCCAGAACCAGCAGCCGGTGCTGCGCGCGCTCCTCGAGAGCGCCACACCTGCCGCCTTCGACGGCGAGAGCCTCGAGCTGGCGTTCCCGCCGTCGTTCCGCAACAACCTCCGTCAGGTCGCGGCGCGCGCGGACAAGCTCCAGTCGGCCCTCGGCGATCTCTTCGGCGTCCGTCCCCACATCGAGCTGGTCACGCGGGAAGCCCATGCCGGCGGGACCGAGCCGGCGGCCGCGGCGTTCGTCGAGGAGGTCGAGGAGCCCAGCGAGGAAGAGGCCCTGAAGCGGCTCAAGGACGTCCTCGGGGCCACGCCGTCCGAGGATCCCGAGCCGGAGGGCTGATCGCGTGTACGAGGGGCCGATCCAGGAGCTGATCGACGAGCTGGCCCGTCTGCCGGGCGTGGGGCCGAAGTCCGCCCAGCGGCTCGCGTTCTGGCTCGTGAAGTCGACGCCGGAGGACGCGAAGCGCCTCGCCGCGGCCATCGTGCAGGCCAAGGACCGGATCGCGTTCTGCCGGGAATGTGGCAACGTGGCCGAAGGCGACCTCTGCCGGATCTGCCGCGACGAATCGCGGGACCGCACGTTGCTCTGCGTGGTCGAGGAACCGAAGGACGCCGCCACGATCGAGAAGGCGGCGCTGCACAAGGGGCGGTTCCACATCCTCGGCGGGGCGATCAGCCCGCTCGACGGCATCGGGCCCGACGATCTGCGCGTGCAGGAGCTGCTGGACCGCGTCGAGCGCGATCACGTCACCGAGGTGATCCTCGCCACGAACCCGAACCTCGAGGGGAACGCCACCGCGATGTACGTGGCGGCGCTGCTGAAGCCGGCCGGCATCCGTGTCACCCGGCTCGCCAGCGGCCTCCCGGTGGGCGGCGACCTCGAGTACGCCGACGAGGTGACGCTCTCGCAGGCCCTCGAAGGGCGTCGGGAGATCTAGCGTCCGTCACCCGCCCACTCGTCTTCGAGGACTGCGTAGAGCGCCGTATCGTGGAACCGTCCGTCCGTGTACGTGTCCTCTCGACGGATCCCTTCCAGGCGGAACCCGAGCCGCTCGGCGACGGCACAGCTCCGGGTGTTCAGCGGGTCGGCGGTGAGCCAGACGCGATGCATCGCGAGGTCTCGGAACGCGACCTGGGTGAGGGCACGCGAGGCTTTCGTCACGAGCCCTCGCCCTTCGTGCTCCCAGTCGATCCAGTAGCCGATCATCGCGCTCCGATGCTCCGGGTCGGTGTGGAGTCCGATCGCGCCCACGAAAGATCCATCGACGTAGATCCCGTAGGCGAACTCACGGCCCTGCGTCCCGATCGTCAGATCGATGAAGGTGCGCGTGTCCCCGGGTCCGAGCGTTCTGTCGACCCACCCGAGCCACCGTCGCAGGCGTTCGCGGTTCCGATCGACCGTCTCGAAGACGACGAGCGCATCCCCGGGGACGAGGAGGCGGATGGAGGCTCCCTCGCCGAGGTCGATCCGTTCAGGTGATCTCGGGGACTCGGTGATGCGGTCGTCCATGGCGCCAATGATGCAACCCCTCGCCCACACACGCAGCGAACTCGATCAGCTCAGCTGATGGCTCTGCGCCGGCGAACGAACCACACAGCCATCCACGCGGCCACGGCGAGCGCGGTGATCGGGATCAGGTAGCCGAGGCCGACGATCACAGCACCGACGATCCGCAGGAACCCCTGCACGCCTAGGTCGATGGACGAGCCCAGGTCGGGGTTGTCCACGTCCTGCTCGCCCGTGACCGCGGGAGCGTTCCGCTCCTGGATCGAGACGCGGAGGGTCGACTCGGCCACCTGGTCCTTCAGGAATCGAAGCTGACCCTGGATCTCCTCGATCCGGAGCGTGACCTCATCGAGCTGGCTCGACATCCGAAGGATCTCGTCGGTCGTGTCGGCCTGCTGGAACAGATCGAACAGCAGCTCCCGCCGCGTCTGGAGGATCCGGAGCCGCGCGTGGAAGTCGATGAACTCCGCGGTGACGTCGTCGCCGCGAACCTCCTCGAACCGGACGCGCGTGGCGAGGTCACGGATGTCGTTCCTCGCCTGATCGAACTGTCGCTCGGGGATCCGAAGGACGAATGTTCCCGAGCGCTCGTTGCTCGTCGAGGACGACAGCACGAAGCCACCGTGACGCTCCGCGATGAACGTGAGCTCGCCGACCGATTCGCCGAACGCACCATCGTCCACGACGATCCCGATCCGCCCGTCCCGGACGATCTTCGAGAGGTCCTGCTGCTGCTGGCCGCCGTCGGCCGAAGGGCGCACGCCGAGACGCTGGTTCCCGAGGTTCTGGTCGAGGTCCGAGGCCCCCTCCGAGTAGTCCGCGGGGATCGGGGAGGCATTCGGCGGTGCGGGCTCGGGTGCGCCACCGGCATCCTCGGATCCGACCGCACGACGCGCGGCTGCGGGAGCGTCACCGGCTCCGTCGGCCCCGCTCATCACCGGGAACACGCCGCCGCCGCTGGCGATGAAGCCGATCGAGCCGGCGACCACGAGGAAGGCGGCGGCGATCCCCGCCACCTTCATCCACGTTCGCCCGGTGTTCCGCCGGATCGCGCCCTGCAGCGTGGTCCGCTGGAGACGGAGTCTCTCGCGCGACGCCACGTCCTCCAGGTCGCCCTCGAGGCTCTTCAGGGTCTCGAACTCGGTGTTCATGTCTCCTTCTCCGTCATCGGCTCCGTTGCCGGTTGTAGCCCGCGCTCCTGGAGCACCACACCGAGCCGTCGCAGACCCCGGCTCACACGCTGCCGGGCGTTGTCCTCGGTGCACGACAGGCGCCGCGCGACCTCCGGGTACGACAGCTGTTCGATCACGCGGTAGCGCAGGGCGTCCCGGTGGTCGTCACGGAGCGATTGCAACGCTTCGGCGATCGCGCCGCGGATCGGCGCGAAGTCGATGAGGTCCTCGATCCGCTCGTAGTCGGCCGGCGGGAGATCTCGCTCCGGCATCCCGAGCCGACGACGCGCGGCGCGATCCACCCTGCCCGCCCGGAAGAACCGGCCGAGCTGGTGCCTCGCGACCCCGTAGATCCACGCCACGCCGTTCGCCCCCGTGTCTCGGTAGCTCGTCCTCGATGCGAATGCCTGTGCGAACGTCTCCGCGGTCAGCTCGGCGGCCGTCTCCGGATCGAGCGTGCGCCGGGCGAAGTAGCGGAGGAGGTCCTCCGCGTGCCGCCGATACAGCTCAGTGAACACGCCCGGCTCGGTGGCCGACGCAGTGAGGAGCTCGCTGTCGCTGCGCTGATCCGCCAACGCTCTTCCGATATCTGGCTCCGATATCCGTTCTCCAGGGAGCCGTCTCGGGCTCCTGTGACGTTCCGCTCGTACCATGCCTCGGATCTCGAGGCTGTGACAGGGGGTAGACGGCGTTGGCAGAGGACTCGTTCCCACGGCAGAAGGCACGGACACGAGGGTTCACGCTCGGAGCGCCTCGCAGCTTCCGCGTGGCCGAGGACGGGTCGCGGGTGTCGTTCATCCGTTCGACGAGCGGAGACAACCCCCAGGGCTGCCTCTGGGTGTTCGACGTGGAGACCCGGGAGGAGCGGCTGATCTTCGATCCGTCGGCGGCCGACGGCGGGCAGGAGCTCACCCAGGACGAGCGAGACCGGCGCGAGCGGATGCGCGAGCAGATGACGGGGGTCACGACCTACGACGCCGACGACGGGCTCACCTCCGCCGTGTTCGTCCTCGGAGGCCGGGTGCATGTCGCGGACCTCGTCGCCGGCGGGGCGCACCCGTTGGAGCACGCCGCCGAGGGAGCGTTCGACGTCAGGCCCGATCCCACCGGTCGCCGCGTGGCCTACGTCGTCGACGGCGCTCTCCACGTACAGGACCTCCCCGCGCGGGGAGGGCACGCGGGGTCGAGCCGGGTCCTCGCGCACGACAACGATCCGGACGTCCACTGGGGGATCGCGGAGTTCGCCGCTTCAGAGGAGCTGGAGCGTCACCGTGGGTTCTGGTGGTCGCCGGACGGCGAGCGGATCGCGGTGGCGCGGGTGGACGAACGACCCGTGCGTGTGTGGCACATCGCCTCGCCGGTGGATCCGGACGCACCACCCCGAGCCGTTCGGTACCCGCAGGCCGGGACCGACAACGCCGACGTGTCGCTCTCGGTCCTCGGGCTCGACGGGTCGCGCGTGGACGTCGACTGGGACCGCGACGCTCTCCCGTACCTCGTCGAGGTGACGTGGAACGATCGATGCCCGCTCACCCTGCTGGTCCTGTCCCGCGATCAGAAGCGCTGGCTCGTCCTCGAGGCCGACCCCGACTCCGGGAAGACGCAGGCGCTCGTCGAACACACGGCGGAGCACTGGCAGACGATCGTCACCGGTGTGCCCGATCGCTTGTCGGACGGACGGCTCGTGTTCGTGGAGGAGAGAGAGGACACCCGTCGGATCACGCTCGACGGTGCACCCGTCACGCCGGCGGGCCTCCAGGTCGCGTCGGTCCTCGATGTCGGCGGCGACGTACTCTTCGCGGGGCAGGACGATCCCACCGAGATGCACGTGTGGCGGATCACAGGCGACGGCGGCGGGAGTCCCGAACGCCTGACCACCGAGCCGGGCGTCCACACCGCCGCTCGCGCCGGCGACCTCATGGTGATCGTCTCCGACCTCGCCGATCGGCGGATGCGTCGAGCCCTCGTGCTGCGCGCCGGTGCCGAGCTCGCGGAGATCCGCTCCCACGTCGAGACGCCCGTGATCGATGCCCACCCCACCTTCGGCGTCGTCGGCGACCGGGAGATCCGCGTGGCCGTGTTCACGCCGGGCGGGGCGGAGCCTTCGACTCCCCTCCCGGTGATCCTGGATCCGTACGGGGGGCCGCACTTCGCGAAGGTCCTCAACGCCTACCGGGCGACGCTCGAGCCTCAGTGGCTCGCGGATCAGGGCTTCGCCGTCCTCGTGGCCGACGGGCGGGGAACGCCCGGGCGCGGCATCCAGTGGGAGCACGCCGTCTACCGTGACTTCGCCGGGCCGGTGTTGGATGACCAAGTGGACGCTCTCCACGCGGCGTCGGAGCGCTTCGGGTTCCTGGATCTCGACCGGGTGGGCATCCGCGGTTGGTCGTTCGGTGGCTACCTCGCGGCGATGGCGGTGCTCCGCCGACCCGACGTGTTCCACGCCGCCGTGGCCGGAGCGCCGGTCACGGACCAGACGCTGTACGACACCGCCTACACCGAGCGATACCTCGGGCTCCCTCAGGACGAGGAGGACGTCTATCGAAGGAACTCCCTCATCGAGGATGCCCCGAACCTCACGCGGCCGCTGCTGCTGATCCACGGCCTGGCCGACGACAACGTCTTCGTCGCCAACACGCTGCGCATGTCCCGCGCACTCACGGAGGCCGGGCGACCCCACTCGTTCGTGGCGCTCTCCGGCATCACGCACATGACCACCGAGGAGTCCGTCGCGGAGAACCTGCTCCTGCTGCAGGTGCGATTCCTGCGCGAGGCGCTCGGCCTCGTCGACGAGCTCGACGCGGTCCGCCCGGCCTGACGGGTCGCCCTCAGACGCACTGCTACGCTCGCCCCATGCCCATCGTCGTGCAGAAATACGGCGGGACCTCGGTCGACGGCGTCGAACGGCTCCGCGTCGTTGCCGACCGGGTGGTGGAGGCGCGCGACGCCGGCAACGACGTGATCGTGGTCGTGTCGGCGATGGGACAGACCACCGACGACCTCGCGCGCATGGCCAAGGACATCGCGCCGGAACCGGACCCCCGCGAGATGGACATGCTCCTCACCGCGGGCGAGCGGATCGCGATGGCCCTCCTGGGCATCGCGATCAACGCCCGGGGGTGCCGCGCCGCCAGCTACACGGGCTCGCAGGCCGGGATCATCACCGACACGGTGCACGGCCAGGCCAAGATCATCGAGATCCGGCCCAGGCGGATCCTCGAGGCCCTCGAGGCCGGCAACGTCGTGATCATCGCGGGGTTCCAGGGTCTCTCCTCGGCCTACGAGATCACCACCCTGGGACGGGGAGGCTCGGACCTCACCGCCGTCGCGATGGCGTCGGCCGTGGGCGCCGAGGTCTGCGAGATCTACACGGACGTGGGCGGCGTGATGACCGCGGATCCGCGGATCGTGCCCGAGGCCCGGCTGATCGAGCGGATCGGCTACGACGACATGCTCGAGCTCGCGGCGGCGGGAGCGAAGGTGCTCCAGTCGCGCTCCGTCGAGCTCGCGCGGAGGAGCGGCCTCCGGCTGCACGTGCGGTCCTCCTTCGACGACGAGGCACCCGGCACCTGGGTGCAGGAGGTCGACGACGATATGGAAGACGTCCTGATCTCGGGGGTCGCGCTCGAGACCGACGAGGCGAAGGTGACGTTCGACGGCGTCCCCGACACGCCGGGCGTGGCGGCCGCGCTCTTCAAGGCTGTCGCGAGCGTCGGCGTGAGCGTCGACATGATCGTGCAGAACGTCTCGCATGACGGGGCCACCGACCTGTCGTTCACCGCGCCGATCGCCGACGTCGCGAGTCTCGAATCCACGATCGGCGGTATCGCGCAGCAGGTGCAGGCACGGAACTGGTCGGTCGACGACGGCGTCGCGAAGGTCTCGCTCGTCGGGGCCGGGATGAAGAGTCAGCCGGGCGTCGCCGCCGACATGTTCGATGCGCTCGCGACGGAAGGGATCAACATCGAGATGATCTCCACCTCTCCGATCCGGATCTCGTGCGTCGTGCGGAAGGCGGACGCGGAGCGCGCGCTCCGCGTGGTGCACGCGCGCTTCGGTCTGGATGGAGCGGCGGTAGGGTGACCGCATGGGTCTGCCAGGGAACCTGAAGGTCGCCGTCGTCGGCGCCACCGGGGCCGTGGGCACCGAGATGTTGCGCATCCTCGAGGCTCGCGCGTTCCCCGTGGACGAGCTCGTCCCGCTCGCCTCGGCGAGATCCGCGGGCCGCACGATCCGGTTCGACGGTCGAGAGGTGGCGATCCGGGAGCTGTCGCTCGAAGCGCTTCGCGGCGCGGATCTCTCGCTCTCCGCCGCCGGCGCGTCGATCGCACGTGGGTTCGTGCGCGAGGCGGCCGCGGCGGGAACCGTGTGCATCGACAAGTCATCCGCGTTCCGCATGGAACCGGACGTGCCGCTCGTCGTGCCCGAGGTGAACCCGGAGGCACTGGAGGGATCGCCGAAGATCATCGCCGTTCCCAACTGCACGACGATCGTGGCGATGATGGCGCTCGCCCCGCTGCATCGGGCGGCCGGTCTCCGCTCGATGGTCCTGTCGTCCTACCAAGCCGTCTCGGGCGCGGGGCGTGACGGGACGCGTGAGCTCGCCGAGCAGGTCGAGAAGCTCCACGACCAGGTGGAGGAGCTCGGCCGGCCGGATCTCGATGCCCTTCCCGTGGGCGACGTCTTCGGCAAGACGATGGCGTTCAACGTCCTCCCCAAGATCGACTCCTTCGCAGAAGACGGCTCCACCGGGGAAGAGATCAAGACCGTGAATGAGTCGAGGAAGATCCTGGGGATCTTCGACCTCGACGTGGTGGCGACGTGTGTCCGCGTCCCAGTCCCGGTCGGTCATTCGGTCTCGGTGCTCGCCCGATTCTCCCGAGCGATCACGCCGGGGGAAGCGCGTTCGCTCCTGGAGGAGGCACCCGGGGTGGAGCTCCGGGACGACCCGGCGAACGGCGTCTATCCGTCGCCTCTGGAAGCCGCCGGCCGTGACGAGGTGCTGGTGGGTCGCATCCGCCAAGCACCCGATCACGACGACGCGCTCCTCCTCTTCGCGTGCGGCGACAACCTGCGTAAGGGCGCCGCGCTCAACGGGATCCAGATCGCGGAGCATATGTTCTCCACCGGGTGACCCGTCAGTTCGGGGTCCGGTATCAGCGGTAGCCCCAGCCGGCGGTGTGCCGATCCGCATGTTGCCTCACTCCGCATGTGGACAACGGTGCGGTGAAGCGCAGACGAACGCTCTGCGGTGGCCTGGGTTTCTCTCTCGTGTAGGCCAAATGGACTAATGCACGGCGCGGATCCCGGTGCTAGTGTCCGCGAGCTACGGCATTTGCCGTGGCCCGTTTGGGGGCCCCGGGAATCCCCCAGATGGGGGTGGAGGGACCCTTCAGATCACGATCGGTGATCGGTCGGGTCCTTGTCTTTTCCCGCGAAGTGGGGTGGAGCGGCCGTGGGACGAGCAAACGTGTCTGCGTGTGCCGCGTCCCTCCTCCCCACCGGAAATGCACGACGGGGCGGCTGCCGCCCGCCCGCGATCCGAAAGGAGGGTTCCCCGACCTGAGATCCGAGCTCGTCCGCCGGAGGTGCGCCGAACGGCACTCGGACAGCAGCGGCACCAGCAAGCCACTCCAACCAAGGAGGCAATCTCGGATGGTACGGATACCTGGCTTTTCGGGGAGGAAGCGGAGGAGTCTCGGCCTCTTGGCCGGAACGGCCGCTCTCATCCTCGCCACGGCTCTGATCTATCCCGCCTATGCAGTGCTGCCCGGCAGCCCGAGCCTCTTCGAATCGGGCAATGATCCGTCGACGGGGCTCGGCAATATGGTCGTCAACACGGCCGGCAACGCCGATTGGTCGACCGTTCAGAACGAGGCGAACTATGTCGAACTGACTGATACGGCGGCATCGAATAGTGACAACTCGTTCACGCCGGGCCAGAAGCAGGACACGGTCTGTCCGGACGTCGAGGGGCACAAGAACCCACCCAAGGACGACTTCACACACGTGGCGTCGTTCTTCGAGGTGAACGAGACGACCGGTGACGTGTACCTGTACGGCGCGACGATCAGGTTCGCGGCGAACGGGAACGCGAGCGAGAACATCGAGCTGAAGCAGGGCGACAACGGCTTGTGCCCTGGCAGCACGACGCTCCTCCAGCGGACACCCGGTGACAAACTCCTCGCGATCGACTACCTCGGTGGCGGCAGCGCCCCCGAGTTCCACGTGCTGACGTGGGACGCTGACGGGCCTTGCTTCGTAGCGAACAATCCTGCTCCGTGCTGGGGCGCGGACGTCGCTGAGCTCGACCCCACCGAGGCAGAGGGTGGCGTCAACGCGAGCGCCATCCCTGCAGCGCAGAACCCGATCAGCAACGCGAACCTCGTCGCCGGGAAGTTCGCCGAGTTCGGCGTGAACCTCTCCGCTGCGGGGATCCTCACCCCTGGATCGTGCGAGGGATTCAGCCAGACGATCTGGGAGTCGCGGTCGTCGGGGAGCAGCTTCGTGTCCTCAACCAAGGACATCACGATCGAGGACCAGGACATCGCCCTGTGCGGTTCGGTCGAGGTGACCAAGGTCGGCAGCGACGGCGGATCTCAGGCCGGAGCAGTCTTCACGCTCTACGAGGGCACGGGCACCGGCGGCACAGTGGTCGGCACCTGCACCGTCGACGCCGCCGGCGACTGCCTGCCGACGTTCGATGACCTTCAGCCCGGGACCTACACGATCGACGAGACGACCGTGCCCGCTGGCTATGGGAAGGACCCGACCCTGCCCTTCACGTTCACCCTTGATGCAGGCGAAACGGAGCAGCTGTCGTTCACAGACACGGCGCTCGAGGGAGCGTTGGCGATCGTGAAGAACAGCACCAAGGGTGGACCTGTCACCGCCGAGGGAGCTGTCTTCTCCTATAACGGGAGCAGCGTCACGGACAACGGCGCTGGCGACGAGGACTCGGATGTCGGTGAAGTCTGCGTGTCCGGTCTCGCGCCCGGCGATTACAGCGTCGACGAGACGACACCGCCGCCTGGGTACGGCGACGCTGCCGGAAGCGCGCAGACCGTGACGGTGGTGAACGGGTCTGACTGCACGGCCGAGAACTATCCTTCGGGTGCTGCGGTCGCAACGTTCACGAACCCGCCGCTGTTCGATATCCAGGTCAACTTCGCTGATGGTGGCTCGGGTGAGACGAGCATCGTGTCGATCGATTGCGACGGGAACACGGCGCTCGACGGAACCCCGGCGACCGACTGGGACGCGTCGCAGACGACGGAGGACATCGACTTCGTCGACGAGAGCGGCACCGGGGAGATGACCATCGACTGCACCCTGGTCGTCGACCCGTAGCGATCCGGTTGGGCAGCAAACGAAAGGGGCCGGCTTCGCCGGCCCCTTTCTGTTTGAGCGTGGCTCGTTAATCGGGCTTGAGTCCTAGATCGACCAGACGGGTTGTGCTTCTTGCTGTTTCGCGCGCTTGTCCTCGTACATCCGTTCGTCGGCGGCGTCGATCAGCTCCTCGAGGGTGACCGATCGGCCAGGAGGCAGGGAGGCGATCCCCATCGAAACCGACACGCGGAAGGTCCGTCCCTCCCGCGCGTTGTGCTGGTCCAGTGTGTCTCGCATCCTGTCCACCACTCGATCCGGGTCCAGTGCGGGATCGCCCATCAGGAGCACGCAGAACTCGTCCCCGCCCAGCCGGCCGGCGATGTCGGACGCCCGGATCGTCTCCCGGATCACGTCCGCGGCCTCCTTGAGCAGCATGTCGCCGGCGACGTGGCCGAGCTCGTCGTTCACGCGCTTCAGGCCGTCGACGTCCATGAAGAGCAGGGCGACCGAGGATCGGGTTCGCGCGGCGACGAGGAGCTCGTGCTCTCCCAGCGCGAAGAAGCCGCGCCGGTTCGCCAGGCCGGTGAGGTCATCTACGGTCGCGTGGCGGCGCAGCTCCGCCTGCAGGTCGGACAGGTGGGCGCCGGTTCGGACGATCGCTCTCGAGAGGGAGCCGAGCTCATCGTTGGAGGTATCGGGGCGGTCCAGCGGCTGTCCCTTGTCGAGTCGATAGGCGTTCTCCCCCATCTTGGCCACGCGCTTGACGATGCCGCCCGTGAAGCCGGCCATCAGGGTCATCGCGACGAAGATCGCGGCGGGCATCGCGATGACCTGGATCAGGTACGACCGCGCGAACGCCGCGTCACGCGCTGCGATCCGTTCTGTCATCAGCTCCGAGGCGGTCAGCTCCATCTGCTCGGTCAGTCCTCGGATCGCGTTCGTGATCGTCTGCCCGTGGAGGAAGAACGTCTCCAGCCGATCCTGCGTCTCCGGAGTTCGATCGCGCCCGATGCGGAGGACCCCTTGGAGGGTCGCCAGCCGCTCCTCGACGAGCACCTCGAGCGGTTCGAGGCGGTTCCGCTGCAGCGGTTCGGTCACGCGCGCCTTGAGATCTTCGAGGTCTCCCCGAAGCTCGATCACCGCCTCGCTGTAGTCCTCCCGCATCCTCGCGTGTCCCGTGAGGACGAATCCGCGGACGCTGGACTCGGCGATCGCCAGGTCGTGCTGGATCTCGGCGAGCTCACGTCGGACGCCGGTGGTGCGGTCAACCTCTTCGTTCGTTCGGGACGCGGTTCGCTGTGCGGACACCGCATAGGTCACGGCGAAGACGAGGACGATCACCGGGATCGTCGACATGGCGAGCATCTTCGAACGTAGGGACACGGGTGCTCTCCTGCAGCCAGTCCGACCTCTCTTGCCTTTCGACCTGCGGGAACGCCTCCTTGAGCGCGGGGTTGTCTACCGAACGGTAGAGAGCGATAATCTGCCGGATGGTAGACAGGGGCACCCAGACGGCGAAGAGGTCGCCCAAGGCGAGCTCGATCGTCGAGCGCCTGGCCGGGAAGCGGGTCTTCATGACCGGCGTCACGGGTTTCCTGGGCCAGGTCGTGCTCGAGCGCCTGCTCGCCGACTTCCCTGAGACGACGGTGGTGCTGCTGGTCAGGTCCCAGACGGGGGCCTCCTCCGTGGAGCGCGTCCACTACCTGACCCGGAAGCCTTCGTTCGACAGGCTCCGCGAGTCCCTTGGCTCGGACGACGCCCTCCTCCGTCTCCTGGACGACCGGATCGAGGTGATCGACGGGGACTTCTCCCGCGGCCGGCCGGACCTGCCGGGCGACCTCGACGTCGTGATCCACTCCGCCGCGACGGTCTCGTTCGACCCGCCCATCGACGAGGGCTTCCAGACGAACCTGCTGGGCGCGATGAACCTCTACGGCGCCGTGCTCGACGGAGGATCCCGACCCGCGCTCGTTCACGTCTCGACCGCGTACGTGGCCGGGGTGCAGAAGGGGGTGATCCCGGAGCGCACGCTGGACCATCGCGTGAACTGGCGGCTCGAGGCCGACTTGGCGATGTCGGCTCGCCGGGACGTGGAGGCCGCCTCGCGGAAGCCCGAGCTCCTCGAGCGCTTCCTCGAGGATGCGTCCGAGGAGCACTCCCGCGCGGGGCCAACGACCGTCGCGGAGGACGCCGAGCAGCGTCGGAAAGACTGGATGACCAAGCGGCTCGTCGAGTACGGGCGCCAGCGCGCGCGGTCGCTCGGATGGCCGGATGTCTACACGTTCACGAAGGCGATGGGCGAACGTGCGGTGGAGGAGCTCGCCGCGGCCGAGCAGCTTCCTCTGTCGATCGTGCGACCTTCGATCATCGAGTCCGCGCTCCTGCACCCCGCGCCGGGGTGGATCGACGGCTTCAAGATGGCC
This sequence comes from Actinomycetes bacterium, assembly GCA_021155985.1. GTDB lineage: Bacteria > Actinomycetota > UBA4738 > UBA4738 > HRBIN12 > JAJNBA01. The sequence goes on along the minus strand of JAJNBA010000026.1, from coordinate 9,277 downwards.
GATCCGATCATCCGGGCCTACGGGCTCGGACAGATCCCCGAGTTCCCCGGCATCCCCGAGGGGATCGTCGACATCATCCCGGTCGACTTCGTGGTGAACGCGATCCTCGCGGTGGCCGCGACGCCGCCGGCGCCGGGTGAGCCGGCTCACTACCACGTGTCCTCGGGCGATCGGAACCCGCTCCAGTTCCATCAGCTCTACGCGCTCGTCCGGGAGTACTTCGAGGCGCATCCGCTCCCCGAGCGAGGTCGGGGCGAGCACAAGGTCCCGGAGTGGACGTTCCCTGGGAACGTGACCGTGGAGAAGATGCTGCGCCGGGCGGAACGGCTGACCGACGTCGCCGAGCAGGTCGTCAGCCATCTCCCCAAGTCGAAGGGGATGCGGGACGCTGTTCGCCGCGTGGATCGGGACAAGGCCCGCGTCGACTTCGTGAAGCGGTACTCGGATCTCTACGGCGCCTACACGGAGGCCGAGGTGATCTATACCGACGACGTGGCGATGCAGCTCTTCCGAGCCCTCTCCAGGGAGGATCAGGCCCGCTTCCCGTTCGATGCGGCGATGATCGACTGGAAGTACTACCTCCAAGACGTTCATTCGCCGGCGGTGACCCAGTCGCTCCGCGAGCTCGCACGGAAGGACCGCGCTCGGCCCGCGGTCAAGATCCGAGAGCGCGACGAGCCGGTGCTCGCCGTCTTCGACATGGAGGGCACGATCATCTCCTCCAATGTCGTGGAGTCCTACGTGTGGGCGAGGATGGCCGACCTCGAACCAGACGCATGGCCGGGCGAGCTGGTGAGCGTCTTCGGCCGGATCCCTCGGTACCTGTCGATCGACCGCCGTGATCGCGGAGACTTCCTGCGAACGTTCTTCCGGCGGTACGAGGGCGCGTCGGTCGAGGGGCTCGAGCGGCTCGTCGACCGGCACGTCGGCGAGTTCATGCTCCAGAAGGCGAGCCCCGGGGCGATCCGCCGGATCCGGGAGCACCGAGCCGCCGGGCACCGGACGCTCCTGCTCACCGCCGCCGCGAACGCGTTCCTCCGGCCTCTACAGCCGCTGTTCGATGTCGTGATCGGAGCCGACCTCCAGGTGGACGCCGCGGGGCGATACACCGGGTTCATGTCCACCCCGCCTCTGGTCGGCGAGGCTCGGGCGGCCTGGCTCCGTCGCTACGCGGCCGGTGAGGGGGTCGACCTGAAGTTCTCCTACGCATACGCCGACTCCTACTCCGACCTGCCCCTGCTCCGCGCGGTGGGGAACCCAGTCGCCGTGTCGCCCGACTCGCACCTGTACCGATACGCGCGCCGGCGCAGGTGGCCGATCGAGGGATGGGCGATGTCGAAGGGCATGCCACGTGTCCGATTCCCGAAGCCGGCGAGGAGGTAAGGACGGTGGCGCTGGCGCTCGAGTACTACCGCTCCGCACCGAAGTACCTCGGCGCGCGCACGATCGGGTCGAAGGTGCCCGGGCTCGTGACGGCCGGACTCGCGCCGCTCCGGCTCGTGACCCAGAGGGATCCCGAGCCGGCCCGCGAAGGATGGGCACGCGTGAAGCCGCAGCTGTCCGGCATCTGCGGCAGCGACCTGTCCACGATCGCGGGGCGCTCGTCGTTCTACTTCTCGCCGCTCGTCTCGCTCCCCTTCGTGCCGGGGCACGAGGTCGTCGGTGAGCTCCTGGACGCGTGCGGGGACCTCGAGGCCGGTCAGCGCGTCGTGATCTCGAGCGTCCTCGGATGCGCCGCTCGTGGAGAGGATCCGCCGTGTGAGCATTGCGCGGCAGGCCATGTGGGCCGCTGCGACCGCGTCACCGTTGGTCATCTGAAGCCGGGGCTCCAGACCGGGTACTGCTCGGAGACCGGTGGAGGATGGAGCCGTCTGATGCTTGCCCACCGATCCCAGCTGTGGCCGGTGCCCGACGGGATGGGGGACGAGACCGCGGTGCTGATCGAGCCGCTCGCGTGCGCGATCCACGCCGCGTTCCGCGCGAAGATCCCGGCGGGGGGGACGGTCCACGTCGTCGGCGCCGGCACCGTCGGCATCCTGACGCTGATCGCGATCAAGGCGTTCACGAAGGCCGATCACGTGATCGTGGCGGCGAAGCACCAACGTCAGCGCGCCGCGGCCTCGATGGCCGGCGCCGACGACGTCGTCCGGCCGGAGCACGCCGTGAAGGCCGTGCGCCGGACCGATCACGCGGTGAAGCTCACGCCGGAGCGCGGCATGGAGTTCCTGCTCGGCGGTGTCGACGTGGCGATCGAGTGCACGGGCTCGAGCAGCGCTCTCGATCTCGCGCTCCGCACCACGAAGGCAGGCGGTCGCATCGTCGTCTCCGGCATCCCCGGCGGCGGCGCCGATCTCACGCCTCTGTGGTTCCGCGAGCTGGAGCTCGCGGGGGCCTACACGTCCAGCGTCGAGGACCTCGGCGACGGGATCACCCGACCGACGTTCGAGATGGCGATCGAGCTCGCCTCGAACCTGCCGATCCTGGAGCAGCTCGTCGGCGCCACGTATCCGCTGGATCGGTGGCGCGACGCGCTTGACCATGCGATGGCGGCCGGCACCCTCGGCACGTTCAAGGTGGCGTTCGCGCCGCAAGCGTAGAGGAGACACACGAGGACAGGAGACGACGACCGATGCCCAGACCCGGATTCGTGCTCGAGGTGGACGAGCGAACGCCGCCGCTGCTGGTCCACGAGGGGGAGGGCTTCCGCATGCAGAAGTTCCCCCTGGGAACCCGCGTGGTGTATCCGCCCGACGCCTTGCCGGGCATCAGGGACGTGAACGCCGCGATCCGCCACGCGCTGCTGCACCCGCTGGGGGACTCTGAGCCGCTCCCCGAGCTGCTCAAGCCGGGGATGAAGCTCACGATCGCGGTGGACGACATCTCGATCCCGCTCCCGCCGATGACCCTGCCCGACGTCCGACAGCGGATCCTTGAGCAGGTGATCGAGCTCGCGGCGCGCAAGGGCGTGGAGGACGTCCAGATCGTCGTGGCGACCGCCCTCCATCGTCGGATGACCGCCGACGAGATCCGGCGGATGGTGGGGGAGCGCGTGTTCCGCTCGTTCTGGCCGAAGGACCTCTTCAACTTCGACGGCGAAGACAAGGACGCGCTGGTCGAGGTCGGCACGACGGACGAGCACGAGGTGGTCGAGATCTCGAAGCGAGCCGCGGAGTCGGACCTCCTCGTCTACGTCAACGTGAACCTGGTGGCCATGGACGGCGGTCACAAGTCGGTCGCGATCGGGCTCGCCGGCTACCGCTCCCTCAAGCATCACCACAACGTCGACACGATGATGCACTCCCGCTCGTACATGGACACGCGCCCTGGCCACAGCGCGATCGCCGACTCCGCAGCCCGGATGGGCCGGCTGATCGCCGCGGAAGGGCCGAAGGTCTTCCAGATCGAGACCACCGTCAATTCCGAGACGTTCCCGAAGAACCTCGGATTCCTGAACAAGCGCGAGTGGGAGTGGTCCGCGTACGACCAGGGCCTGATGATCGCGGCCCGCAAGGCGAACGGGATGGCTCCGCCCCGCGTGCGGCGGGAGTTCTATCGCCGCGTCGAGGCGCCGTACAAGCTCACGGGGATCAACGCCGGCGAGGTGGAGGCCGTCCACGAGCGGACGCTCGAGAACCTGCACCGGCAGCAACTGGTCGAGGTCCGGGGGCAGTCCGACGTCTTGGTGCTCGGCCTGCCGTACCTCGGCCCGTACAACGTGAACTCGATCCTGAACCCGATCCTCGTGCACTGCCTCGGGCTCGGCTACCTCTTCAACATGTACCGGAACATGCCGCTCGTGAAGCCGGGCGGTGTGGTGATCCTGTACCACCCGGTCCCCTGGGAGTTCCACCAGATCCACCACCCCTCCTACATCGACTTCTTCGAGGAGGTCCTCGCCGAGACGACCGATCCGGCGACGATCGAGTCCAAGTACGAGGAGCGGTACGCGACCGACCCGTGGTACACGCACCTGTACCGGACGTCGCACGCGTATCACGGCGTCCATCCGTTCTACATGTGGTACTGGGGGGCGCACGGACGCGACCACGCCGGCGACGTGATCTTCGTCGGCGGCGAGCCGAAGTCGGTGGCGCGCCTCGGGTACCGGGCGGCCGGCTCGTTCCGCGACGCGCTGGAGATGGCGAAGGACACCGTGGGAGCGTCGCCCTCGATCACCTACTTCCATGCGCCGCCGATCATGATCGCGGACGTCGTGTGAAAGGGTGCAGATGAGTTCGATACGGAACGCCAAGGACGAGCTGAAGGTGATGGCGGAGGGGTTCCGCTGGGGCCGGCGGCCGTTGGTCCCGCGCTCGGCGGAGGAACACGCCGCGCCGAAGATCGACCGCGTGTTCCCCTCGGACTGGGCGCGCACCGACGCGGGTGTGGCTGCGCGGCAGGTGCTCCTGAAAGGTGCGATGACCCCGATCGTCCGCAACGAGCTGACCCTGCGCGTGTTCGGACGAGACAACCTCGCGGGCGTCGCTCCGCCACTGATCCTGTTCTCGAACCATTCGAGCCATCTGGATGCCACGCTGATCATGTGCACCCTCCCGGACGTCTGGCAGGCGAAGACCGCGGTGGGGGCGGCGCGTGACTACTTCTTCGACGTGTGGTGGCGGCAGGCGTTCACCGCGCTCGTCTACGGCGCGTTCCCCATCGATCGCGCCCGGGGCGCGAAGGGAGCCGTGGACAAGGCGCGAGAGCTCCTGTCCCAAGGATGGAGCATCGTGGTATTCCCCGAAGGGACGCGATCGGCGGACGGACACCTCCAACGGTTCCGACACGGCGCCGCTCGCCTCGCGCTCGAGACCGGCGCCGGCCTCGCCCCGATCGCGATCGTCGGGGCGTTCCAGGCGATGCCGAAGGGTCGGTTCTGGCCGCGGTCCGGCAGGCCTCCCGTCACGGTTCGCTACGGGGAGCCGTTCTGGCCGGAGGAAGGGGAGACGCACCAGGATCTGTCCCGGCGGATGACCCAGGCCGTCACGCAGCTCTTCCACGAGGAGCGGACCACGTGGTGGGAGGCGCTGCACCGCGCCCAGCGCGGTGAGACGCCGGCCCTCGTGGGTCCCGCCGGTCCCGACTGGCTCCGCCGGTGGGAGGGCTCGCGCCCGGTCGGGCGCACGGGCCCCGCGAAGGTCTGGGACTAAGCGTCGTGCCGAGGACGGGCGGCGAGGAGCGGCGCTCCACCCTCGTCGAAGAGGCGATACGGCAGTTCGGGCGCGAGGGCTATGCAGGCGCGAGCCTCGACGACATCGCTCGCGCGGTCGGCGTCCGGAAGCAGACACTTCTCTACTACTTCTCGAGCAAAGACGCGCTGCTCGAGGCGTGCCTCCATGCGGCCGGGATCCGGCTGGCCGAGGTGATCGCGCAGGCGCTCGAAGGCAAGGAGGGGTACTGGGAGCGAGCGGAGGCCGTGATCCACGCCGTCTTCGGTCTCGCGTCGGAGTGGCCGGAGTTCCCGATGTTCGTTCGGGAGGCGGGCCGGCTCGGGCCGCTCGCCTTCGAGCGCTTCGCCGACGTCTTGGACCCGCTCCGACGCCGCGCGGTGGAGTTCCTGCAATCCGGCATGGACGATGGTCAGGTGCGCAAGCAGGATCCCGCGATGCTCCTGTTCACGCTCTATACGGCCGTGGTCGGCTCCCTCACCGAGGCGAGCGTCCTCAACGCCGTGGTGGGGGCCGACAAGAGCCGCGCCTCGCTCCGCCGCAGGGAGAGAGAGGTGGTCGCGTTCGTCCGCGCCGCCCTCGAGCCCGTGCCCGACCGCTAGTTCGGGATGAGGAGCGCGACCAGCCCGGCAACCATCACGATCGAGAGGATCACGATCGCCAGGGCGACCCCCCCGATCACGAAGCCATGCTCCTCGCGGAGTCGGTGGAAGAAGTGCAGGAGGATGTCGATCATCCGTCATGCTGTATCCACCCGCCCGGCGCCGGAAACGTCGCTCGATCGAGCAGGTCCCAGAACGGACCGGTGAGCCCGATACCGTCGAAGACGGCCTGCGCCTCCTCCGTCGTCCTGCGCCGCCACGCGGGATCGAGTCGATCGGAGAACCACGCCTCCGCGAGCGCCCATCCCTGCTGCGGGGTGAAGACCGCGCCCGGAGCGAGGCCACGTTCCCTCGCCCACCCCCGCACGTGCTCTTCCGACCGGAAGAGGAGCATGCTCGCTCAGGTCGAGCCGATGTCGTCCCACCAGCGCGCCGCGGGGACCGCGAAGTGGATCACGCCTTCTCCCGGCTCCTCGAGGGCGCCGTCGCGCACCTCGAGGCGGAGCGGCGCAGCGCAATCGGGGCAGTGCGTGTCGATCACGGCATCCGCGTGCAGACAGGCCGGGATCCCCAACGCGTCCCAGATGCAGTTCGCGAAATAGCGCCGCTCGCCGACCGAGACCGAGAACGGGGTCGGGATCGCGGAGAACGGGGCCGCCATCCAGATCGAGGTCGTGCCGGACGCGAGGACGAGGACGTGTCCGTCGGCGAGCCGCCGGAGCGAGGTCTCGACATCTGCGGTCGTGGCGCCGACCTCCTGGGCGATCTCCGTCGCCGACGGTGGGACGCCCTCCGCGACCGTGTATCGGTAGACGGCGACGCGCACCGCTCGGTCGAACGAGGCGGCGTCGCCGGAACCGGCGACCATCGGATCGCCTAGGAGTAGAACTCGACGACGAGGCGCTCTTCGAGGGTCACCGGGAGCGGGATCTCATCGCGCTCAGGGACCCGGATGAAGGCGCCCTTGATCTCGTCCTTGTTTCGGTAGAGGTACCCGGGAGGATCCGCGGTGATCTGGATCGCTTCTCGTACCGCGATGAAGTCGCGCGCCTTGTCGGTGAGGCTGATCTCTTGCCCCGCCTTGACCTGAGCGCTCGGAACGTCGATCCGCTTGCCGTCGATCAGCACGTGCCCGTGCGACACGAGCTGACGGGCCTGATGGATCGTGAGCGCGAAGCCGAGACGGAGCACCACGGCGTCGATCCGGGTCTCGAGCTGCTTCAGGAGTTCTTCTCCCGTCACCGCCATCGATCGGTGCGCCCGCTCGTAGTACTTGCGCATCTGCCGTTCGCCCACCGCGTAGATCGCGCGCATCTTCTGCTTCTCGACGAGTCGCGTCTGATACTCGGAGATCCGTTTACGGCCGCGGCCGTGTTGACCGGGCGGATAGGGTCGCTTGTTGGCAGGACAATTGGGACGCCCACACAGCGGGGCGCCGACACGTCTGCACATGCGGTGCTTGGGTCCGATCTTGTCCATCGAGGCTGGTCAGACTACCAGAGCCCTTCTGCCGGACAGCGTCGATAGGCTCCGCACCGGTGGAGGACCTGCGGGAACGGGTGGTGGGCTGCGTCCTGGGGCTCGCGCTCGGGGACGCGCTCGGCGCTCCGTTCGAGTTCCGTCGACGCGAGGCGATCCCGGTTCCGTTGCCGGCGTTCGAGCTGGGTTGGTCGGGCCTTCCGCCGGGGACGTGGACCGACGACACCGCGATGGCCCGGAACCTATGGCGGTCGCTCGCCGAGCACCGGCGACTCGTACCCGCCGACCTCGTGGCCCGTCACCTGGAATGGCTCGCCACCGATCCTCCGGACGTGGGGAGCGTCACGAGGTCGGTGCTGGGCAAGATCCGGGAAGGCGACCCGGATGCGGCAGCCCGCTACGTCGCGGAGCGCGGGCCGGAGGTGTCGGCCGGCAACGGGTCGGTGATGTACTGCGCGCCGCTCGGAGCCTTCCGAGCGACGCGCCCGGAGTCGCTGTACGACGAAGCGCCGGAGCTGTCCGCGATCACGCACTGGGATGAGCGGTGCCGGACGGCGTGTCTGGCGGTCACGCTCGCCACGGCGGCGCTGGTGCACGGAACCCAGCCCGGTCCGGCGGTCGAGGACGCCGTCGCTGCGGTCGTCGACCGCGAGGGCGGGGAGGAGCTCGAGTACCTCGTCGTGGAGGCGGGTCGGGCCCGTCGGATCGACGGGCCCGACATGGGGTTCACGCTGTTCACGGCCGGGATCGGGCTCCAGGTGGCAGCCGAGGCGCCGGGCTTCGAGGAGGGTCTCCGGCGTGTCGTCACGCTGGGCGGCGACACGGACACGAACGGCGCGGTGGCCGGGGCCCTCCTGGGGGCCATCTACGGACGGGCGGGGCTGCCGCCCGCCTGGCTCCGTGTCCTCCTTGATCGCGGAGCGATCGAGGAGGAGGCCGAGGCGCTCGCAGACGCCGCGACCGCCTAAGAGGCGCTCGCGGCTCCGAACCCGGGCACGTACTCGTCGCCGATGCGTCGAACGAAGTCGATCGCCTCGAGGTCCGACATCACGCGGATCGCGTCGGAGATCGACATCCCGAAACGCCGAGCCAACTCGTCGAGCGTCCAAGCCGCAGAGGCGTCCCGGAAGACTCGCATGATCGCGTCGCGCGTGGGGTCGCCGGGTGCGAAGCCATGGTCCATGGTCCTCCTCCTCGGTCGCAGTGTCTCTCGGACGTTCTCTCGCGGCCAGAAGTTCCCGGGAACCTTCCGGACCCGTTCCCCGATCGTTCACCGGTGGCGCGGGCAGGATACTTCGCGACAGCGGCGTAACGGACGCACGTCGGGGCGATACGGTCGAGCAGGAGTCGTCGACCGGCGGGGAGGTGAGGGATGGACGAGATCCTCGTGTACGGCGCGAGCTGGTGTCCCGATTGCCGCCGCGCCAAGAAGTTCCTGGCCGACCAGCGGGTGCCGTACTCCTGGCACGACATCGAAGGGGACCCGGACGGCGTCCGGGTCGTTCAAGAGCGCAACCAGGGCAAGAACATCATCCCGACGATCGCGTTCCCGGACGGGTCGCACCTGTCGGAGCCCTCGAACGAGGCGCTGGCGGAGAAGCTTGGTCTCCAACGACAGGCGATGCAGCACGTGTACGATCTCATCGTCGTGGGTGGTGGCCCCACCGGTCTGACCACCTCGATCTGCGCCGCTCGCGAGAACCTCGAGACGCTGATCATCGACTCCAAGGGCCTCGGAGGGCAGGCGGGCGTGACGGAGAGGCTCGACAACTATCCGGGGTTCCCGGAGGGGATCGGCGGCGCCGAGCTCGCCGACCGATTCGTGAAGCAAGCCGAGCGGTACGGCGTAGAGATGCTGCAAGCGATCTCCGTCATGCGGATCTCCGCCGACTCAGGGATGACCGCCGACGGGGACGAGCTCGACGTGGAGACGGCGAACGGCGACCACTATCACTCCCGCGCGGTCCTCCTCGCCACCGGATCCTCCTACCGTCGGACGGACGCCGACGGGAGGACGACCTGATCGGC
>JAJNBA010000025.1 GCA_021155985.1 Actinomycetes bacterium | reverse complement strand
GGGGGGACGTCCACCTCTTCGAGCTCCTGCTGCCACATGCGGAGATCGCCCGTCTCCGGATCGATCACGGCGCGGAACCCGACGAACTCGTCGTCGGCTTCGGGATGCTCCTGCTTCCAGTGTGCCTTGTAGGCCGACGCCATCGCCTCTTGGAGACCCCCCAGGATCGTCTCGAAGGCGATACCCTTCTCGCGCTCGAGCTCCCGCAACGCGGCGATCATCTCCGCGTTCATCGGTCGCCCCCTTTCTTCAGCTCTTCGTCCCAGTCGACGACCGTCTTGGCCGCGGCGACCTCCTCGAGGGACAGCAGCCGCTCACCCTCGGCGGCCGCGATCCGGATCGCGTCGTCTTCCGCCGCGCGGAGCTCCCCGACCAGCACGCCGTCCTCGGTTCTCACCTGGACACGTTCACCGACGGCACGCCGGAAGTCCTGCGGACGCCGGAGCGGTCGCTCGATGCCGGGCGTCGATACCTCCAGTGCGTACGGGCCCGGTTCGAAGCCCTCGAGATCCAGACGGCGCGACACCTTCTGGGAGATCTGCGAGATCGTGTCCAGATCGACACCACCCTCGCGATCCACCGTCACGCGGAGGATCCGGCGGCCGCTCTCACGACCGAAGGTCACGTCGACGAGGTCGAGGCCTTCGCCCTCGATCACGGGTCTGACCAGCGCCTCCGCGTCCACGTTCCCTCCTCTCCCTCTCTCGAGCGGCTTCGCCCCTCCACAAAGAAAGTGGGCGGGGAGCCCACTTCCGGCCGTGCAGTTGGTCCTCGACCAGCCAGTATAGACGGGCCTCCTCGGATCGGAGGACGCGGTGGGCTCAGGGGGCGGTGGTGAGCAGGTCGACGGCGGTCTCAGCTGCCTCCGCGAGGGGCGCTTGCGACCGATGACCGGTGGATCGCACCTTCAGGTCGACCGTCCCGGCCTCGATGCCACGGGCGCCGACCACCACCTGCACGGGGTAGCCGACGAGGTCGGCGTCGGCGAACTTGACCCCCGCCCGCTCTTCCCGGTCGTCGAGCACCACTTCGATCCCGCGATCCGTGAGCTCGCGGTAGATCCGCTCGGCGTGGTCCGTGACCGCCGAGGCGTCGGCGTTCGCCATGATGATCGCGACCTCGAACGGAGCCAGGAGCTTGGGCCAACGGATCCCGGCGTCATCGTGGTTCTGCTCGACGGCCGCCGACATGATCCGCGTGATCCCGATCCCATAGGACCCCATCACGAACGGTTTCTGCGAGCCGTCTTCGTCCTGGAAGGTCGCCTGCAGCGGCGCCGAGTAGTACGTCCCGAGCTGGTAGATGTGCCCGACCACGATCGAGCGTGCGATCTCGAGCCGTCCGCCGTCGACCGGACAGCGGTCGCCCTCGCGGAACTGCACGAGGTCCTGCCATCGGTCGACGCGGAAGTCCCGGTCGAACGTCGCGCCGGTCACGTGCACGTCCGGGCGATTCGCGCCCGTCGCCCAGTGCGCGCGGCCGCGGATCGCGGGATCCGCGAAGATCGTGACGTTCGAGCCGAGGCCCTGCGGACCGACGAACCCCTTGGCGAACCCTCGCTCGGTGAAGTCGTCGTCCTCGAACGGCCGGACGCGCGCGGGGAAGTGCAGGCGGGCGAGCTTCTCCTCGTTGACCTCTCGGTCGCCGGGCACGAGCACCGCGACCGAGCGGCCCTCGACGTCGAACAGGATGCACTTCATCGTCGCCTCGGCCGGCAGCCCCATCTGCTCCGACATCAGCTCGATGGTCACAGCGCCGGGCGTATCGACCTCGGTGAGGGGCGGTGGCTCCTCGTCGGGCGCGGCGTCGGGAGGCCGAGGGGTCGCCGCCTCGGTGTCCGCGAGGTAGTCGCCGTTCTCGCAACGGACGAAGAGATCCTCGCCCACGTCTGCGAGCGCCATGAACTCGTGATTCACGCCGCCGCCGATCTGACCGGGATCGCCTTCCACGATCACGTAGTCGAGGCCGAGCCGGTCGAAGACCTTGACGTAGGCGTCGTACATCGCCTGGTAGGACTCGCGCATCCCGACCTCGTCCCGATCCAGGGAGTACGCGTCCTTCATGAGGAACTCGCGACCGCGGAGGAGCCCGTACCGCGGGCGGAACTCGTCCCGATACTTCCATTCCACCTGGTACACGTTCGAGGGCAGGTCCCGGTACGACGGGAGCTCGTGCTGAGCGAGCTCGGCCACGACCTCCTCCTGGGTAGGGCCGAGCACGAACTCGCGACCATGCCGGTCCTGGAGCCGGAACATCAGGTCGCCGTAGGCGTCGTAACGACCCGTCGCCCGCCAGGGTTCCGCCGGCAGGACGATCGGCATCCGGAGCTCCTGGGACCCGGCGGCATCCATCTCCTCGCGGACGACCCGTTCGATCTTCGCCGTGGTGCGGAGGCCGAGCGGCATCGTCGTGTAGATCCCGGCCGCGGTCTTGCGGATGAACGCGGCGCGGAGCAGGAGGCGATGTGCGGCGACCTCCGCCTCCGCCGGGTCGTTCCGGAGGGTGCGCGCGAACAGCGTGGAGACCCGCATGGCGGCAAGGATACCGGCGGACCTGCGTGCTCCCGGCCGCCTACGCGTCGACCGAGGCGATCACCTGCCGCCAGAGGCGGGTTGCCGCCCCACCTCCGTCGTCGAAGGGGTAGGCCCCGTACGTCGCCACCCGCGTGGGGGTCACGGGATCCCGTGAGACGGCGGTGTAGTCGCCCCACCGCTCGACACCCGACGAGAACTCGTAGCGGCCGAAGCCGGGCTTGATGAGGATCGACGCGGCGGCGCGCTCCCCCGGCTGCACGACGCTCGCGTAGGCGGCGAGACATTCCGCCGTGCCCGCGCGGGCGTAGTTGATCCAGAGCTTCCCGTCGCCGTCGGTCGTGATCGAGGGCCAAGCCAGATCACGACCGACCGCCCCGATCGTGCCGGTTCTGGTCACATCGGAGTCCCCGAGCATGGCGGCGGGGTTCACCTCCCACCAGCGGATCACGGACTCGGTCGCCCCGCCGCCGACGTTGCCGTCGCGGGCGGTCGTCGTATAGAGCCGCCCGAGGTCACCGTCCCAGAACGAGGACGTGAGCCGGAGGTCGCCCGTGTCCCAGTTGTCGTTCAGACCTGGAGCATCTCCGGGACACTGTCGTCCCCAGCGCGGGAAGGACATCGGCCCGCCCTTGATCTGCGCCCGGGCCAGCTTGAGCGCACCGTTCACCGCCCGCAGACGCCAGAGGATCAGCTTCCCGGTCGAACCGTTGAAGTCCATCGAGGTCATGTACTGGACCGACGGCGAGCCGCCGAAGGAGACGGTCGGCACGATCGTGAACGCGCGCGATCCGTCGGGGTCCCTCGTCTGGCCCCGACTGAAGATCTTGATCGGCACCGGGTCGACGCTGCAGTCGTACAGGTGGACCTTCCGGATGGAGAGGATCTGCGCGTATTGGAAACCCCCGATCAGCGGCGCACGCGAGAAGTCGAACTGGTTCGTCGTCAACGTGACTCGGTCCTCGGTGAACCCGACCATCGGATAGTCCGCGAACTGCTTCCCGTTGTTGCGGACCTGATCGCCCGACATGTGGAGCACGCACCAGTCGTTGGTGGTCTCCTCGGATCCCTCCGGGATCACGACGACGGAGATGAAGGTCTGGTTGTCGGTCGCGGACAGGAACACCAGGACGAAGTGCTGCCGGTAGGGGTCGTAGACCACTTTAGGATCGAACGACTCCGCCGCCCCCGGCAGGGCGACGTCGAGGTCCTCGAGGAGCCTCGGCGGATCGAGGGCGAGGCCGGCTCGGTCGAAGAAGCCCATCCTGATGTTGACCGCGGCCATGTGATAGTCGACGCCCAATGCGCCCGTGGGATCTGCCGGCGACACCGGGTTCCCGGCCTGGTCGGGAACACCGTCGAAGGCCGGCACCGCGACGACCGGAGCGAGCGCCGACGCGGCCGGCCGCGTCGCCCCGCCGCTCCCGACACCATCGGGGCGTCGATCGCTCCCCGGCCGCACGAGCCGAGGGATCTGGATCGGTCCGGACCCTGGCGTCACCGACCGATCGATACCGGCGAAATGGATCTTCGGTGCATCGTCGGCGGGAGCTCCGGACGATACGGGGATCGGGAACGCGAGCGCGGTGGCGAGTGCCGTGAGCCCCCAGACGAGCCGACGACGCATCGAGACATCCTCCTGATCCGGTGCGACACCCTCCCGCCGCGTGAGCCGCTCAACGTAACAGGCCCGTTGACTGACGGTGAATCCAGGTGGGACCATCGCGTCCACGATGTCGTGGGCTCGTGTTGCCTGGACGTGGCCGAGCGGCTCGAGGGGCCTCTGGCGCCCTCGTGCCCTGGGACCGCCGCGCTAGTTCCTTCGACCGATCGCGACGAGCCCCGGGCATCGCACCCGGGGTTCTTCCTTCCCACGGCACATGAGGAGCGGACCTGAGACCGAGCATCCAGATCCGACCGGACCGAGCCACGTTCGACGCGCTGGCGCGCGACTGGGAGATGGTTCCCGTCTGGGCGGAACTCCTCGCTGACGTCTCGACCCCGGTCGGCCTGTTCCCCGCCGTCGCCGGCGATGGATCAGGCATCCTGCTGGAGTCGGTGGAGCGCTCTGAGCGGTGGGGACGATACTCCTTCGTCGCGGGGGACCCGGCCGCCACGGTCGTGCTGGACGCGGACGGCCTGCAGATCGAGGACGCCGTTCGAGAGGTTCCCCTCGAACCCCTGCGCTCAGCCTCGCCGCGCGAGGCCCTGGTCACGGCGGCGAACGCGCTCCGTGGCCCTCGTCTCCCCGATCTCCCTCCGCTCACCGGCGGGCTGATGGGCTACCTCGCCTACGAGGCAGCCACGCTGCTCGACGGGCACCCGGCGCCACATCCGACCGAGGCCCCGTGCCCACCGGTCGGCCTGCTGGTGATCGACCGAGCCGTCGTGTTCGACCACTGGCGGCAGCGGCTCCTCCTGGTGACACACGTGCCGAGGGGCGACTACCGCGGGGGCGTCGCTGCCCTCGAGGAGCTCGCCGGGCGGATCGCGGAGGCAACGACGCCCCCGCTCGCCGCGGTGGACAGCCCCGACGCCCCAGGGACCGGCGACCCGAACATGTCGGACGAGGACTACCGGCAGATCGTCGCCTCGTTCCAGGAGCACATCCTCGCGGGGGACATCTACCAGGCCGTCCCGTCGCGTCGGGTCTCGTTCGACGCGAAGGGCGGCGGCTTGCCGATCTACCGGAGGCTCCGTGTCTCGAACCCGGCGCCCTACATGTTCTTCCTCCGGATGTTCGGCCCGGAGAACGAGATCGAGCTCTCCGGCTCATCACCGGAACCGCTCGTTCGGGTCGAGGGACGGCGTGTGTTCGCGCGCCCGATCGCGGGCACCCGACCGCGGGGACAGACCGAGGTCCGAGACCGTCTTCTCGAGCACGAGCTATTGGCCGATCCCAAGGAGCAGGCGGAGCACGCGATGCTCGTCGACCTCGCCCGGAACGATCTCGGCCGCGTGTGCGTGCCGGGCAGCGTCCGACCGACGGAGCTGATGCAGGTCGAGCGCTTCTCGAAGGTGATGCACATCGTGTCCACCGTCGAGGGTGAGCTCCGCGAGGACCGTCATCCGCTCGACGCGCTGGCCGCGACGTTCCCGGCCGGCACCGTCACGGGGGCGCCGAAGCGCCGGGCCATGGAACTGATCGCCGGACATGAGCCGACCGCCCGAGGTCCCTACGCCGGCGCCGTGGGCTACCTCACGTTCGCCGGGGACCTCGACTTCTGCATCACGATACGGACCGGTGTCGTCGCGGACGGACGGGCCCACGTGCAGACCGGCGCGGGGGTGGTGGCCGACTCCGACCCCGAGACCGAGCTCGCGGAGACGAAGGCGAAGGCCGAGGCGCTCCTTCCCGCCATCGGTACGCTCGGATCGGAAGGGGCACAGACTCGGTGAGAACCGTGGATCCGACGCGCATCGTCCAGCAGGGATACGACGACCTCGACGACACCTACCGACGGTGGGTGGAGCGTGCGCGCGACGGCTATCGATCGACGTTCCTCACCAGGATCCTCGCGCAGGTACCTGAGGGTGCCGACGTGCTGGAGATCGGCTGCGGGCCGGGCACGGATGCTGCCGCGCTCGCAGACGGGCGACGGTACGTGGGGATCGACCTCTCGGACATCCAGCTCGCTCATGCCCGAGTGGTCGCGCCGGCGGGACGGTTCCTTCACGGCGACGTCCTGCGCACCCCGTTCCCGCCGGCGAGCTTCGACGCCGTGGTGAGCTTCTACGCCTTCAACCACGTCCCCCAGGATCGGATGGAGCTGTTGTTCGGCCGCCTCGTCTCGTGGCTCCGACCAGGAGGCAGGTTGTTCGGCTCGTTCGGCACGTTGGATAACCCGGGCGCGGTGGAGCCCATGTGGCTTGGGAAGGCGGACATGTATTTCTCGAGCCTGCCCGTTGCGAGCACCGAAGCTTTGCTCAAGGAGGTTGGGTTCGGAATCGAGTTCGCCGAGACGGTCACCGAGATCGAGGAGGGGCAGGGACCGGCGACGTTCCATTGGGTGATCGCCACGAAGCCCTCGAAAGACGAGGTGCAGCTCCGGTCATGATCCTCGTCGTCGATCACTACGACAGCTTCACGTACAACCTCGTCCAACTGATCGAGGGACTCGGGCACCGGACCGAGGTCGTGAAGTCGGACGAAGCGCCGGCCTCCGATCTCGTGGCCCGCGAACCGGAGGCCGTCGTGCTCTCCCCCGGCCCCGGTCACCCGCGGGACGCGGGCTCCTTCACGGACCTGCTCCGCCTGCTTCCCGAGCGGATCCCCGTCCTCGGCGTGTGCCTCGGGCACCAGGCGCTGGGCATCGCAAGCGGCGGAACCGTCGATCGCACCACGCCCTTCCACGGGAAGGCGTCCCTCGTCCACCACGGGGGACACGGGATCCTCGACGGTGTCCCGAGCCCGTTCGAAGCGGGCCGCTACCATTCCCTCGTCGTGCTCCGGGACGACCTGCCCGCGGACCTCGAGCTCACGGCGTGGACCGAGGACGGACTCGTGATGGCGACCCAGCATCGCGAGCTGCCCCGGTTCGGCGTCCAGTTCCACCCCGAGTCGATCCTCACGCCGGAGGGGCCGAGGATCGTGGAGAACTTCCTGCGTCTGGCGAGCTGACTACGGCGACGGACAGCCGGGGCCGTAAGCGAACGCCGCGGAGTTGGGTGCCGCCCTGCAGTCGGACGCGTCGACGGCCACGAACGCGCCGGCGGGCACGCGCTTGAGCTGATCGACGAACGCATACGTCCACCGCGGATCGACCGCTCCCTGGAAGTACCAGTCGATCCCTTTGTCGGCGACGATCATCCCGTAGCGCTTCATCGCTCTCAGGACGATCTGCGCCCTCGAAGAGTAGCCGCTGATGTCGTAGCCACCCTTGAGCCGGAACCGCGCACCCATCGGCGGGCAGTCCGGGTCAGCGACCCCGGCCTGATGTCGTGCGGGCCAGAGTAGGCACGGCGGGTGCCGGAGACGGTGAACCGCAGCGCGTGATGGATCCCGGGATCCGGCCCGAACACCTCGTCGTAGCGGACAAGGCCCGGGAGGATCGGGAGTCCGGCAGCGTCGGCGCTCGTCCACCCCACCGGCCGGAGCGCGTTCGTGTGCAGGTCGAAGATCGCGCCGCTGCCCGCGGTCGGATGCCCGCCGTTGCGGTGAACGCCGAACAGCTCGTAGAGCACGCACGTGCCCTCGTCGATCATGATCGCGTGTCGGTCGGAGCCGCCTTCGATCCGCACGTCCTCGCCGAACGGATACGGCCCGGGATCGCTCTCATCGTCGTAGTGGAAGTCGATCGAGATCGTCTCGTGCGAGGACGGCACCACATCGAACGGGATCCCGTACGAGGGAGGACCGAAGTCGGGATGCACCCGGGTGGAGCCGGCGTGCGTCGCACGCTTCCAGGTGCCGCTCTTGCCATGGCGGGGGAGCTTGCGGATGTCCATGTTCCACGCGTTGTCCGCCGGGAAGACGGCGCACGTCGTGCTTGGGACGTCGGCCGCACCGGCCGGCATCCACGGCACCGCGGAGAGGACGAGCGCCGCGGCGGCGATCGACCGTCCGGGGGTGCGCTTCATCTCACGGGTATCGGTCGCTGCGACGGCCGCGTTGAGCCGAGCTCAGTCGGAGCGGACGGGGGTGGTGGCGGCCATCTTCTTCGCCTCCGCCACCAGGCGCGTGACGAACTCGGACTCGGGGATCTTGTCGACGACCTCGCCCTTGACGACGAGGAACCCTTGGCCCTTGCCCGCGGCGATCCCGAGGTCCGCCTCCCGCGCCTCGCCCGGGCCGTTCACGACGCACCCCATCACCGCGACGCGGATCGGCACCTTCAGCCCCTCGTGCTCCAACGCCTCGTTCACCTGCTTCGTGAGCCCGAGCACATCGACCTCCGCCCGTCCGCAGGACGGGCACGCGACGAGATCGAGGCCGCGCTTCCGCAGGCCCAGCGACTGCAGGATCCCCGTACCGACCTTGACCTCCTCCACCGGATCGTCGGTGAGTGAGACGCGGATCGTGTCGCCGATCCCCTCGGCGAGGAGCGTGCCGATCCCGACGGCGCTCTTGACACCGCCCATCGGCATCGGGCCGGCCTCGGTCACGCCGAGGTGCAGCGGGTAGTCGCACTTCTCCGCCAGCTGTCGGTACGCCTCGATCATCACCATCGGGTTCGAGTGTTTCACCGAGATCTTGATGTCGAGGAAGTCCTCGTCCTCGAGGATGCGCGCTTCGCCGATCGCCGACTCGACGAGAGCCTCGGGCGTGGGTGCGCCGTAGCGGGCCAGCAGATCCTTCTCGAGCGACCCGGCGTTCACGCCGATCCTGATCGGGACACCGCGGGCCTTGGCTTCTCGCGCGATCACGCGCACCTTGTCCTGGTACTTGATGTTGCCCGGGTTGATCCGGAGGCCGTGGATCCCTGCTTCGAGGGCCGCGATGGCGTACTTCCACTGGAAGTGGATGTCGGCGATCACCGGCACCGTCGACTTCGCGGCGATCGCCTCCAGCGCCTTCGCGTCCTCCCAGTGAGGCACGGCCACCCGGACGATGTCGACGCCGGCGGCGACGAGCGAGGCGATCTGCTGCAGCGTCGCGTTGATGTCCGCGGTCTTCGTGGTGGTCATCGACTGCACGGAGATCGGCGCGTCGCCGCCGACGGCAACGGTGCCCACGCTGAACTGGCGCGTCGAGCGACGTTGGATCATCACCACGAGTCTCTCAGCTCCCGAAGACCTGCAGGGTGATCGTGCGGTCCTTCGGCTCGTCCATCTCGAAGAAGAGCAGCCGCTGCCATGTCCCGAGAGACGGCTCACCGTCGGCGACCGGGATCGCGTGCGAGGTGGCCGACAGGAGCATCGCCTTCACGTGCGCGTGACCGTTCTTGCGCTCGTCGGGATGGAGGTTCTGCGTCCTCAGCTCGAAGTCGTCGTGCCGGTAGTACGCGTCCTCGTGCGGGACCAGCTCGGTCAGGTGACGGCGGAAGTCATCGAGGGCGCCGTCCTCCCACTCGTTGATGAGCAGGGCGCAGGTGGTGTGCGCGCAGAACGCGACGACGAGACCCTCCGTGATACCCGCATCCTTGACCGCTCGGCGAAGGTCGTCGGTGAGGTCGAGGAACGCGTACCGCTCGTGCGGCGTGACGGTGAGGCTCGTGGTGACGGTTCTCAACGGTCGCTCCCGTCCGCGGCCGGGAGGTCGAACGTGAAGATGCTGCCCTGTCCGGGTCGGCTCTCCGCCTTGATCTGCCCGCCGTGCGCCTCCACGACGGAACGCGCGATCGCGAGCCCGATCCCCGTCCCCCCTTCCCCACGTCCCCGGGCTTGGTCGGCCCGGTAGAAGCGCTCGAAGAGTCGCGGCAGATGTTCGGGAGGGATCCCGCTCCCCGTATCTGAAACGGCGACCTCGACGGAGCCGTTCTGGCGGCGGGCGGACACGGTGACGCTCCCTCCGTGCGGGGTGAACCGAACGGCGTTGTCGACCAGGTTGAACAGGACCTGATGCACCCGCTCGCGATCTGCCGAGAGCGCGGGGAGATCGAAGGGAACGTCGTTGCGCACCTCGACGCCGCGTCCCGGCAGCGCGACGTCGATCTCGGAGATCAGATCGGCGACGAGAGGATGCAGCGGCAGCTGCTCGATCCGGAGCGGGACCTCACCGGACTCCAGCCGCGAGAGATCCAGCAGCTGATCGACGAGACGCCCGAGCCGCTCGACCTGCGAGAGCATCACGCCGAGCGTGGCGGGGTCCGGCCGCTCCACACCGTCGAGCAGGTTCTCGAGATGAGCCCGGATCGCCGTGATCGGCGTCTTCAGCTCGTGCGACACGTTGGCCACGAGATCGCGGCGACTCTGTTCCAGGTTCTCCAGCTCACCGCGCATACGGTCGAAGGCCGTGGCGAGCTTGCCGACCTCGTCCCGACTCCGAGTGTGCACGCGAACGGAGTAGTCGCCCGTCTCCATCCGCCGGGCGGCGGCCGCCATGTCACGCAGCGGCTGCGTCATGCCTCGTGCCATCAGCCGCGCGACGATGAGGGATACGCTCGCCGCGACGACGCCCACGAGGAGGAACTGCCACCAGACGCTCTGCAGGAAGCCGGTCGTCGCAGAGAGGCGACCGAGGAAGCCCCGCGACGGGGATGGCGTGAGCGCGGTGACCGATCCTCCGTCGGCGGTGGGCACGGTCGCGAAGACGTTCGCCCCGAGCACCCCCCATCGCGGAGCCTCCACCCGCAGGCGAGGCACCTCACCGAGATCCGTGCCGCGGGTCTCGGTAGATCCGTCCGGGTGGAGGATCACCACCATCGTGTCAGCCGGCACGGGATCCAGCCGGCCCGTCGCGGCTCTCCGTGCGAGGCTCAGAGCGTCGATCGCCTCGGAGTCGCGCGGGGAGTTGCGCAGCCGCTCGGATCGACGTGAGCCGGTCCAACGGACGCGTAGCCATCGTCACTCCTTGAACGCGTACCCGACGCCGTGGACGGTTCGGATGAAACGCGGATCGTTGCCGTCCTCCCCGATCTTGCGCCGGAGGCGCGCCACGTGCGAGTCCACGACCCGCCCGCCGGCATGGTCCCGGTAGCCCCAGATGCGGTCCATCAGCTGATCGCGGGACAGGACGACGCCGGGTTCCCGAGCGAGCGTGAGCAGGATCTCGAACTCCAGCGGCGTGAGCGGGATCTCCGACCCGTCCACCTCCACGCGTCGCCGTTTGGCGTCGACAATCAGCCCCTCGTGCTCGATCGGCTCTCCGTTCGACGAGCTCTCGATCCGCTCGCGGCGGCGGAGGATCGCCTGCACGCGTACGGACAGCTCTCGGAGGCTGAAGGGCTTGGTCAGGTAGTCGTCGGCGCCGACCGCGAACCCGGCCACCTTGTCTGCCTCCTCGGTCTTCGCGGTGAGCATCAGCACCGGGGTCCAGCCGTTCCGTTGGATCCGCGTACAGACCTCGAGGCCGTCCATCCCCGGAAGCATCAGGTCGAGGACCACGAGGTCCGGACGCGTCTCGGCGTGTCGACGAAGGGCCTCGGGACCGTCGGAGGCGACGACGACGTGATATCCCTCGCTCCGGAGACGAGCCCGAACGGCTTCGGCGATCGCGTCCTCGTCCTCGACGACGAGCACGGTCTGAGCAGCCACGATGCCATCGTATCCACCCCACCCCGCCCACAGCGCCTCCCCGGGATGGAGAAATCGTGGTGAGGGGGACGCTCGGTCCCCACGGAGCGAGCGACGCGACCCTAGATCAGCGGGAGCGGTTCCGTGATGTCGAGGAAGACCGTCGCGATCGCGAAGACCGAGAGGAAGACGATGACGGCCGCCGAGACCGGGACGAGCTTGCGGTAGTCGGCTTGCCGGCCCGTCGCCTTCTCCCACGCGAGCAGCAAAAGGTGACCGCCGTCCAACGGAGGAAGCGGGATCAGGTTCACCACGCCGATGAAGATCGTGACGTAGGCGGCGAAGTTCAGGAACAACCCCCAGTCCCCGCGCTCGCCGGCGCCGCCGATCTGCCGGCTGACGCCCACCAGGCTCGTGACATCGTCGTCCCGTCGTGGCTCGTCGGTGAACAGCACGGAGAACGTGCGACCGACGCCCACCGTGAACACCTTCGGGATGGTCGTCACGCTGTTCCACGCGGCTCTCCCGACCCACTCCCCCGACTCCACCACCGAGCCGGGGATCGACAGGTCCTCGGCGCCGAGCGTGAACCCGATCCGTCCCCTCCTGATCTCGTCCTCCGTGACGAGTCGCGGGACGATCTCGAGGGAGAGGGGACGGCCGTCGCGCTCGATCACGTACGTGAGCGGCTCGCCGGGATGGTCCTGCGCGTATGCGGTGACGTAGCGGCCGAGGGAATCGGGCGTCGGATCGTCCAGGTCGCCGACGCGGGTCACGACATCGCCGACCCGGAGCCCCGCTTCGAGCGCGGGCGAGGCACTTCCGTCGAGCGTCGGGGTGACCTCGCCCACCACCACGAGCTCGGTGTTCACATCCCCGTACGTGACGAACAAGGTGAAGTACAGGAGCGCGCCGACGAGCGCGTGCG
Source organism: Actinomycetes bacterium (assembly GCA_021155985.1). Classification (GTDB taxonomy): domain Bacteria; phylum Actinomycetota; class UBA4738; order UBA4738; family HRBIN12; genus JAJNBA01. The sequence goes on along the minus strand of JAJNBA010000025.1, from coordinate 31,728 downwards.
ACAACGGACCCGCCAGGATCACCAGCGCGCGCTGCCAGATGGGCTTCGACCCGTACGCGCGAGCGACATCTTCGGCCGGGACCGTCTCGTACGGATTCATCCCGGCGATCTTCACGTAGCCGCCTGCCGGGATCGCCTTGATGCCGTACTCCGTCTCGCCACGCTTCATCGACCAGAGCTTCGGCCCGAAGCCGACGAAGTACTCCTGGATCTTGAACCCGAACCGTCTCGCGACCAAGAGGTGGCCGAGCTCGTGGATCGGGATCACGACGAGCAGGATGAGTGCGAGGAACCCGACGATCGCGAGCGGGCCGCCCACCTAGCGGGCCTCGATGATCTCCGCCGTGCGGCGACGGGCCCAGATGTCCGCGCGCTCGATGTGCACGACCGAGACGACCGAGGGTGGTTCGTGCTCGTCGACGATGGTCTGAACGATCTCCACGATGCGGGGGAGCGAGATCTTCCCCTCGAGGAACGCCATCACCGCCACCTCGTTCGCGGCGTTCATCACCGCGGGGAACGTGAGTCCCAGCCCGCCGACCCGATAGGCGAGATCCACGGCCGGGAAGGCCTCGTGATCGACGGGCTCGAACGTGAGCGGCGACTCCGTGAGGGGGAGCGACGCGACGCCCGTCGGCAGCCGCTCCGGCCACGCCAAGGCGAGCTGGATCGGCAACCGCATGTCTGCCGTCGCCATCTCGGCTCGCATCGAGCCGTCGCGGAATTCGGCGATCGCGTGGACGAGGCCCTCCGGGTGGATGAGCACGTGGATCTGCGAATACTCCAGGCCGAAGAGGTAGTGCGCCTCGATCACCTCGAGGCCCTTGTTCATGAGCGTGGCGGAGTCGATCGTGATCTTGGGCCCCATCGACCAGACGGGGTGCTGGAGCGCTTCCTTCATCGAGGCCTTGGCCAGCTCGGTGGCGGTCCATCCGCGGAACGGGCCGCCCGAGCCCGTGAGCACCACGCGCTTGAGGTCTTCCCGGCGCTCACCGCGGAGCGCCATCGCGAGCGCCGCGTGCTCGGAGTCGACCGGCAGGAGCCGCTCCGGCTCACCCTTGATCAGGTCCATGACCAGCTCGCCACCGACGACGAGGGATTCCTTGTTGGCGAGGGCCAGGGTCTTCCCACTCTGGAGCGCGGCGAGCGTGGGGCCCAGCCCCGACGAGCCCACGAGAGCGTTGAGCACGATGTCCGCTTCGGCCTCCGATGCCAGGCGTTCGGCCGCTTCGGGGCCGACGACGAAGTCCACACCGCGGATCGAGCCGAGGTGCGTCCGGACCTCCTCCGCCGCCTCTTCATCGGCGATCCCGACGACCGGAGGGAGGAACTCGCGGATCTGGCCGGCGAGGAGCTCCTCGTTCGTCCCCGCTGCGGACAAGCCGATGACCTTGAACCGCTCGGGATTGCGACGGACCACATCCAGCGCCTGGGTCCCGACCGAGCCCGTCGATCCGAGGATGGTGACGCTCCGCATGGGAACAGACTACCCCCGTGCGCAAGGGAACAAGGAGCAACCGGGTCAGAACGCTACGACCTGGAACGGGTCGCTAGAAGGCGATGACCCGCAGCAGGAGCAGGGCGGCCGGCGCCACGAAGAGCAGCGAATCGATCCGGTCGAGGACGCCTCCGTGTCCGGGGAGAACGCTCCCCATGTCCTTCACACCCACGTCGCGCTTGATCAGTGATTCCGCGAGGTCCCCGAACGTGGCCGCCAGCGAGACGACGATCCCCAGCAACGCCGCGTTCACGCGCGCCCCGGAGAAGATGTCCGGGGCCACGTCGACGAACGAGGTGATGAACGCCATCGAGACGATCACGGTGATCAACGACGCACCGACGAGTCCTTCGATCGACTTCTTCGGGCTCGTCGCAGGCGCGAGCGGTCGTTGGACGAACGATCCGCCCCAGACCGAGCCGATCAAGAAGGCCGCGGTATCGAAGACGAACGTGAGCGCGATCACCGCCACCACGACCTCGGCGCCGAACGCGGTGAGGATGATCAGCAACGCTCCGGCGAGGGCGGGGATCCACACCAGACCGAGCATCGTGAGACTGATGTTGCCGACGAGGTCCTTCCGGTGCGGTGCAGGCACGGTGAGGTACCACAGGAAGGTGGCCAGCAAACCGAGGGACACCATCGAGGTCAGCCCCGCCTCACCGTGGTAGTACGCACCAGCGAGGACGAGCGCGCCGCTCACCAAACCCACCGCGGTGGCCGGTTGCCGATGGTGCTTCACCATCACTCCGTACAGCTCACCCTGCGCGACGAGCGCCACGACCGCCGCGACCACCGCGAAGACGCCTTCGCCGATCAGGAGCGCGATCACCGCGGCGCCGGCAAGGACGATCCCCGTGAGGAAGGCAGCCGGCATGTCTCGCTCGGCACCGCGCCGGTCGAGGTCGGCTCCGACCTCGACCGCGGCCGGCTCTTGCCAGCTCGGCCCGCCGAGACCCTCCCCACCGACCACGATCGTTCGTGACGGCTCCTCCTCGGCCATCGCGGCGAAGACGTCCTCCTGCGCATCCGGCGGATAGGGCTCGGCCCCGAGCTCCTCCATGAGGTCGGTCGCGTTCTCCTCGTCGATCTGGACGACGCGGGGTGCTGCTGGCGTGCCCTCATCGCCGAGTGAGTCCGCGAAGTGCGCCGCTGCCTCCTCGAGCTCCGCGTCGGAGGGACGCGTCGTCTGCGGGTCCCCGACCTCGTCGGCGGGCCAGTCGTCATCGGCGGCGGCGGGCGGTGCGAACAGATCCGCCTGGTCCTCGTCGGCGCCCTGCATCACCGCGGGGCCACCGGGCGGCATCTCGTCCGCGTCGTCGTCGCTGCCGACGGAACCTCCCAGGGCCTGCCCCACCGGTTCGAGCGACGCGGTGTCGTACCAATCCCCATCGTCGTCGACATCATCGTCATCGAAGACGGTCGCGGGCGTCTCATCGTCCGCTGCGGGCACAGAGACCACCTGCTCAGGCTCGCTCCGCACCGTGACGTGCTCTTCCTCGGATGCCGCCGGGTCCGGCGATGCCGTCGTTGCCGGAGACCCCTCCCGCTCGTCCCAGTCGACGTCCTTGATCGGGGCGAAGAACTTGTCGAGATCCTCGAACAGATCGTCGCTCTCACGCTCGTCGTCGGGCACTAGACCTCCATGAGCTCAGATTCCTTGTGGCGCTGCACCTCGTCGATCGACGCCACGTATCGGTCCGTCAGCTTCTGGAGCTCCTTCTCTCCCCTCGAGAGCTCATCTTCCGAGATGGAATGCTCCCGCTCAAGCTTCTCCATATCATCCTTCGCGTGCCGGCGGACGTTGCGGACCGCGACACGACCCTCTTCGGCTCGATGATGGACCTGTTTCACGAGGTCCTTCCGGCGCTCCTCCGTGAGCGGGGGGAACGCCAGCCGGATCACCTGCCCGTCGTTCGACGGCGTGATCCCGAGGTCGCTCTGTTGGATCGCCTTCTCGATCTGTGAGATCGAGTTCTTGTCGAACGGCTGGACGACCAGCAGGCGCGGTTCGGGCACGTTCACGGACGCGAGCTGGTTCAGAGGAACGGGCGTTCCGTAGTACTCCACGGTGATCCGGCTGAGCACGGATCCCGAAGCCCTGCCGGTCCGGACCGAGGAGAGGTCCTCCCGGAGATGGGCGAGCGCCTGCTCCATCTTGTGGTCCGCCTCCTTGAGGGACGAATCGATCGTCATCTCGTCCCCCCATGGACCAGCGAACCCACGGTCTCACCCATCACCACGCGGCGGATGTTCCCCTCTTCCCAGAGATCGAAGACGATGATCGGTAGGTCGTTCTCCATGCAGAGCGAGATCGCCGTGGCGTCCATCACCTGGTAGCCCTCGCGGAGGATGTCGACGTAGCCGACCTCCGCCAGGCGGGAGGCCCCCGGGACGAGCTTGGGGTCGGCCGTGTACACGCCGTCCACCTTCGTTCCCTTGAGGAGCGCGTTGGCACCGATCTCGAGCGCTCGCTGTGCGGCGCAGGTATCGGTGGAGAAGTACGGGACGCCGAGACCTGCTGCGAAGATCACCACACGCCCCTTCTCGAGGTGTCGTCGCGCCCGCAGAGGGATGAAGGGCTCGGCGAGCTGCGTCATCTGGATCGCCGTCTGCACCCGTGTGGGCACGTGCAGCTTCTCGAGCGAGTCCTGCAGCGCCAGGGAGTTCATCACCGTGGCGAGCATCCCCATGTAATCGGCCCGGCTCCGCTCGATCGCCGGCGCTTGGCGGCCCCGCCAGATGTTGCCGCCACCGACCACGACCGCGACCTGAGCGCCCAGGTCGACGACCTCGGCGAGCTGCCGGCCGATCAGCGCGGTCGCCTCCGTGCTGATCCCCGTGCCGTCGGTGGGGGCGAACGCCTCGCCGGAGAGCTTGAGGAGGACGCGGTGGTATCCGGTCCCCTCGGGACTCCTCTCCGTCACGTGCGCGTGCGCTCCCCTCGTGATCGTCCCGGCGGCGTCGGCGTCGAGGGCCATCAGGCCTCGATGGATTCACCAAGCTTGTATCGGACGAATCGGCGGACGGCAACCTTCTCGCCGACCTTGGCGGCGACCTCATCGAGCAACTGCTGGATCGTTTTCGCGTCGTCTTTCACGTACGGCTGCTCCAGGAGCACAGAGCCTTGATAGAAGGCGTTGAGCTTCCCCTCGACGATCCTGTCGAGCACGTTCTCGGGCTTCCCGGCCTCCTTGGCCTGCGCCAGGGCGATGTGCTCCTCCTGCCGGATGACGTCCGCGGGGACGTCCTCGCGCCTGAGCCAGCGCGGAGCGGCGGGGCTCGCGATATGGAGCGCGATGTCCTTCACCAGCTGCTTGAACTCGGCCGTGTTCGCCACGAAGTCCGTCTCGCTGTTGACCTCGATGAGCACGCCCACCGTGTTGTTGAAATGGATGTAGCTGTCGATCAGACCCTGATCGGCCGTGCGGTCGGCGCGCTTGGCGGCGGAAGCGAGCCCCTTCTCTCGCAGCAGCTCGACCGCCTTGTCGACGTCACCGCCCGCCTCCTGGAGCGCACGCTTGCAATCCATCATCCCCGCGCCGGTGAGCTCGCGGAGCTTCTTCACCTGGTCGGCGGAGATGTCGGTCATGCCTCGCCCTTCGATGGAGCGGCAGGCGCCGGTTCATCGATCGCGGCTTCGGCGACCACCTCCGGCTCCTCCTCTGCGGTCTCCGGGGTCGGGAGATCGGGCTCGAAGACGGTGCTGGCCGCGATCGCGGCGGCGTCCTCGGCGGACGGCACGTCCTCGTCCGCGGGAGCCGGGGCGGCGGTCGTTGACCGGCGCGGTGCCGCAGTGGGGCGTCGTGCGGCGGACTTCTCGATCACCTCGTCCTTCGCCATCCCGTAACCCTCTGCGAGCGCGTCCGCGACGACACGAGCGACGAGGCTCACGGCGCGGATCGCGTCGTCGTTGCCCGGGATCACGTAGTCCACCTCGTCCGGATCGCAGTTCGTGTCCACGATCGCGATCACGGGGATCTCGAGCTTGCGCGCCTCGGTCACCGCGATCTGCTCCTTCTTCGTGTCGACCACGAAGACGGCGTCGGGGAGCCGCTCCAGCGCCTGGATGCCCCCGAGGTTGCGCTCGAGCTTCTCGCGCTCGCGCCTGAGGCGGATGACTTCCTTCTTCGGGAGGTTGTCCATCGCGTCGGAGGACTCCATCTCCCGCAGCTCCCGGAGCCGGACCAACCGCTTGGAGATGGTGCTGAAGTTCGTGAGCATGCCGCCGAGCCATCGGTTGTTCACGAACGGCATGCCGACGCGACTCGCATGCTCCTCGACGACCTCCTGGGCCTGCTTCTTGGTCCCGATGAACAGGACGGTGCCGCGACGTCGGCCGAGATCGCGAACGAACTCGAACGTCTCCTCGATGCCGGCGAGGGACTTCTCGAGATCGATGATGTAGATGCCGGACCGCTCCCCGAACAGGTAGCGCTGCATCTTCGGGTTCCACCGTCTGGTCTGGTGGCCGAAGTGGACGCCGGCCTCGAGAAGCTCCCGCCTGGTGACGACAGGCACGTTTCCCTCCTGGTGTTGGTTTCTTCCTCCGTCCGGATCTTCCCGCGGGCGGCCCAGGCCTCGGCTTGGGACCCCGCCGTCGCGGTCCTCGGACGTGCGTGCTCGGCGCCTTCCGGCACCGGCGCGGGGCAGTCTACCAGCGGCGATGCGTGCTACCGGCGCCCCGAGCGCCTTCCTCGCGCACGCTGGCCACGCGCCGGCGCCGCGCGGACGGGGGCATCCGGCACCTCGCCTGCGATCGCCAGGTACCGCAACGCGATGGCCCCGATGATCGCGATGTGGAGGAGGCTCACCACGACCACGAAGATCCAAGCCGAGTACGGGGGGTTCACGCCGAGTCCCGATCCGGGGACGGACCCGACGACCGTCGCGGCATAGGTGGCGTACCAGGGAACGACGTAGAGCACGGCGAACGTCAGGTTCCCCGACCCGGGGAGCCGAGCTGCGCGGATCGAACGACCGAGGCCATCGAGGAACCCTCGATCCTCGGTCACGGCGATCACCGGCGCGAAGGCGAACACCCACGTCGCGAGAACGAAGATGGCGATCTGCAGGATGTTGGAGAGACCCGCGCCTCCGACCCCGGCCGCGAGTTGCTGGATGAAGAGCACCGCGACGCCGAACGCGTGGATCGCGAAGGTGACGGGGAATGCGCGCAATCCGCGGATCGCCCCCCACCGGCTGGCGGTCCCGGTCTCGACGGACTCGACGGCGAGCCCCACCACGATCGCGTGGAGGAGTGCATGGGCCAGGCCGGAGGTGACGAAGACGAGCGGGAAGCCTTTCGCGAGCCCGAGCGTCCCGATCGAGAGGAACAGATCGGAGTAGGTGCTGAGGGGCGCCGGCGCTGCACTATGGGCGAGCCATGCGAAGGGTCCCGGATAGCCGAGTGCGACGACGACGAGCCATTCCACCAGGATCCAGGCGACGATCCCAACCACGACGAACGGGCTCGACCAGGTGCCGGCGAGGCCGCGGGCAAGGGACGTCCGGATCGGCGGCATCGAGTCCAACGGGGGGACGGACATCCGCGAGAGCATCTCCCCGCGCCGAGCGGGAGCCGGCCGCCCTCTGGAACCGCGGACGGAAGCGCTCATCCGACCTCCCCATGGTCGTCGGACGCGGGGATCGGCGTCGGTTTCGGTCCGAGCCGACGCTGGAGTGGGCGAGCGAGCGTCACGGCAACGATGGCCGTCGGGATCACACCCAGGGCGAAGCCGGCGAGGAGCTTCCCCAGGTCCACGGTCGTAGGCGACGGCTCATCCGTGAGCACGCCGTCCGGGTCCTCGCCGAGGGCCACGATCTCGCCATCGTCCACGCCCGTAACCCCGACGAGCACCTCGCCCGCATCGGCAAGCCCGCGCAGGAAGGTCCCTCCCGTGTCGAACCGGAACGCCAGATGCCCTGTCGTCCGGTCGACCGCGTAGAGCGCGCCGGAGTTCGTCGGCACCAGTAGATGTGCGTCGGTGAGCACCGCGGGCGTGAGTGGGGACGGGTCGTTGAGCGCCTGATCCCAGAGCTCCACCCCGGTCTCGGCGTCCAGGCCGTAGGCACGTCCCGTCACATCCACGACGAAGACCATCCCGTCGGCGGAGACCGGTGCCAGCGCCGCGATCGCCTGCGGTGAAAACGGGGGCGCGATCGGATTGATGATCTCCGTCCGCCACACCAGCCTTCCGTCCGTCGGGTCCAGGGCCACCACCGACCCGGGCTCCAGCACCAGGATCCGCCCGTCTGCGACCACCGGAGCGGAGACGAGATTCCCCCGGACGACGTCCTCGGGACTCCGCCACAGCTCTTCGCCCGTCGACCGATCGAGGGCCACCACCGTTCCCGGGATCTGCTGCTGCCCCTGCGTGGCGACGAGTGCCCGATCTTCGTCGATCGTCACGGCTCCGGCGATCGAGCTGCCGAGATCCGCCGACCAGCGAACGTCCCCCGACGACAGCTCTACGGCCGTGACGTGGCCGCTGAGATCACCGGCGTAGGCGGCGTCCTCGTCGGCGGCGATCGGGGTCACGACGACGTCCTCGAGCGGGACAGACGGGGTCCACACCGGCTCCCCCGTCCGGAGATCGATCGCCACGAGGTGGGAGTCGACGTCGTCCTCTTCCTCCGGATGAGCCGAGGGCGATGCCGAGGATGACGCCGTCGCGGAAGCGCTGGGGGACGGGCCCCTGTCGCCGAACCCCTCCGCGAACACCACGACCGGACCGTCGGCCCCCTCGCCGATCGCCGCCGGAACCGACGGCCCAAGGTCGCGCTCGACGGAGAACACCTCGGAGCGATCCTCGCCGTCGATCGCGAGAACCTCGTGGGGTCCCACGACCACGATCGTGCCGTCGTCCGCGACGATCGGAGACGAGAGCCCTCCGGTCACATCCGCATCCTCGATCGCGATGTCGCCGTGGCGCCACGCCACCTCGAAAGGTGCGGAGGGTCCGTCGGACAGACCGTCGTGCGACGGCCCGCCTTGGAACTGCGGCCAATCGGCGAGCGCTACGAGCGGCAGGCCGAGCACCATGGCGAGGGTGCACCCGGCCAGGGTCGTCGAACGTCGGGGCACACGGGAGCGGTGAGCGGCGCGCAAGGCGCGTCATCCTAGCCGGTCGCCTGCGGGGAAGCGCCTCAGGACTCGAGCGGCGCGAGGCGGATGAAGCGCCAGACCTCGGCGGGACCGAGGTACTCGAGCGGATCGACGTAGGTGTCGGCGAGCTTCACGCCGAAGTGCAGACCGGGAACGATGTCGCCCGAATGTCCCGTCCCCGAGCGAGCGATCGCCTGCCCCTGCGATACGACGTCGCCTCGCCGGATCGCGATCGAGTCCAGGAACGAGTAGGTCGACTCGAGGCCGGCGCCGTGGTCCACGGTGACGAACAGCCGCCCGCCTACCGGTCCGGCGAAGGTGACCGTGCCCGCAGCCGCCGCACGAACGGGTGTTCCAACCGGCGCGGCGATGTCGATCCCGCGATGACCCGATCCGAACGGAGAGGCGGGTGGATCGAACCCGCGGGTCACGGGACCGACGACCGGCCAGATCCAATCCCCAGAGGCGCGCGCCGGCGCAGGCACGGCGGAGAGGAAGACCGCATTCCACACCGCACACCAGAAGGCGAGTGTCCTCACGGACAGGACGCTAGGAGGTTCGGCCGGCACGCGCCGTGAAGCGCGTCACACGGAAGTGGCGTCAGTCGAACTCGGAGAGTTGCCCGCGGAGCCCGCCGACCGCTTTGGTGTGGATCTGGCACACACGCGACTCGGTCACGCCCAAGATCTCCCCGATCTCGGCGAGCGTCAGACCCTCGAAGTAATAGAGCGTCACGACGATCTTCTCGCGCTCGGAGAGGGAGTTGATCGCCGCGGCCAGCATCCCGCGGGTCTCCTGGCTCTCCACACCCCACGTCGGATCGATCCCCTTGTCGGCGAGGGTGTCGATCAGCGCGACCGACTCTCCGCGGTCGCTGCCGGCGCTCACGACCTCGTCCAGAGCGAGCACCGAAACGAAGGAGATCTGCGACACCATCTCGTGAAGCTCGCGACGATTCATGCCGAGCCGGTCGGCCAGCTCCTCCTCGGTCGGCTGCCGCTTGAGCATCGCCTCGAGATCCGCCTGCGCCTTCTCAAGCTCCCGGGCCTTGAAGCGAACGGACCGAGGGACCCAGTCCATCGCTCGGAGCTCGTCGATGATCGCGCCCTTGATCCGTGGGATCGCGTACGTTTCGAACTTGTTCCCCCGGCCGGGCTCGAACTTCTCGAGGGCGTCGATCAGCCCGAACATCCCGTAGCTCACGAGGTCGTGCTGGTCGACGCTGGAGGGCAGCCCGCTGGCGACACGGCTCGCGACGTACTTCACGAGCGGCGCGTAATGCAGGATCAGCTTCTCTCGTGCGTCACTGTCGGCCGTCCGCTTGAAGACGTCCCAACGGATCGCCAACTCGTCGTCGAGGGCCGCGGTGATCGTGACCGTCTTGGCCCGCGCGTTCTTGGCAGGCGTCTTCCGGGCACGGGCCGCCGGCTTCGTGGCCACCTTCTTCGCCGTCGCCATCTCAGGCCCTCGGGTGCGCGCGCTCGTAGGCATCGAAGAGCCGGCGACGCGAGACGTGCGTGTAACGCTGCGTCGTCGCGACGCTCGCGTGCCCGAGCAGTTCCTGCACGGCTCTGATGTCGGCCCCTCCTTCCAGCAGGTGCGTGGCGAACGAGTGCCGGAGCGTGTGTGGGGTGACACGCCTTCCGGGCAGCAGGGTAGCGCCATACCGCTGAACCATCGAACGGATGTCGCGCTCACTGAAGGGCTTCCCCCGCCGGTTGAAGAAGAGCTGACGCGTTCCCTCGGAGGCCATCTGGGGCCGACCCGCCTCAAGATAGTCGCGGAGGGCGTCGGCCGCATAATCGGAGATGGGGACGTCGCGCTCCTTCGAGCCCTTCCCCAGCACCAGCACGCGGCCTCGACGAACGTCGATCCGATCGACGGTGAGGCTCGCCACCTCTCCCACCCGGAGACCGGAGCCGTAGAGGAGCTCGAGGGCGGCCCGATCCCGGAGAGCCACAGCGTGCTCCAGTGGATCGCTCTCCCCATCGAGCGGCGGCGCCTCCGCGAGCACCTCGGCCTCATCCGGACGGAGGACGGTGGGAAGGCGATTCACGACCTTCGGGCGGCCCAGGAGAAGGGACGGATCGGCGGAAACCCGGTTCGCCGAGACCGCCCATCGGTAGAACGTCTTGATGGCTCCGACGCGGCGCGCGATCGTCGCCCGCGCGTACCCGAGCGTGTGTTGTTGCGCGAGGAAGCGGCGCAGGATCGGGTACGGGGCGCCGCTCAGGGAGGTGTGGTTGCGGGCGAGGAACGTGGCCAGCTGCTCCAGGTCGCCTCGGTAGGCCGCGATCGTGTTGGGCGACAGGCGACGCTCGAGGGCCAGATGGCCCTCGAAGTCGCTGAGCAGGGCGAACTCGGTTGGGGGAAGTCCTTCGGGCATGCACGCTCCCGGTCGGTGCCCTGTCTATCAACCGGAACGGTACGGCGCAAGCCCCCACACGGGGGGTGCGACGGTCACCCGGTGTCGGCTGGAGGGCCCACCGTCATGGGGGCGACGGCGCCGCGGCCGCGACCGGCGCAGCGGCCCGATGGCGTCGCTCGAATCGACCGCCAGAGCTCGTCACCAGACCCCGCAGCTCGAGCCGGACGAGGGTCGTGATCGCGTCCGGCACGGACATCCGGGCCCGGCGAGCGACGGCGTCGGCGAGCAGGCGGCCGGCGAGCGCGTTCCAAACGCGTTCCTCGGAGCCGTCGAGGTCGGGCGGCGCAGGGGGCGGCAGCTCCCGATCGACGCCCAGATCGTCCAGGAGGTCGACGGCACCGCGGATCAGCGTCGCGCCGTCCCGGATCATCTCGAGCGGCGTCTCTGCGAGTGGACTCGTGACGGGACCCGGCACGGCGAAGATGTCCCGTCCTAATTCGAGGGCATGATCGACCGAGATCCGCGAACCACTCCGGGCCTCGCCTTCCACGACCACCAGGGCTCTCGCGAGCGCGACCACGATCCGGTTCCGGGCCGGGAAGTGCCGGGGACCCGCCGGGACGCCGGGCGGGTACTCGCTCACGATCGCGCCGCTTCGGGCGATCGTGCCGAGGAGCTCTCGGCTGCTCGCGGGATAGGCGACGTCGATGCCCGAGCCCAGGACCGCGAGCGTGCGGCCTCCCGCCTGGAGTGCGCCACGATGGGCGGCGGCATCGATCCCGTGCGCTGCGCCGGAGACGACCGCGAGCCCCGCCGACGCGAGGGCCCGCCCGAGGTCCTCCGCGACGGCGCGGCCGACATCCGAGCACTTCCTCGAGCCGACGATCGCGACGCGGTCGGGAAGGTCCGTCAAGGACAGCCCTCGGACGAACAGACCCACCGGCGGGTCCGAGAGGTCGAGGAGCCGGTGGTCGTACTCGGGCTCGGCCGGCGTGACGAGCCGAGCGCCGACATCGGCCATACCGACGGCGGTCGCGTCTGGGTCGATCCGGAGGAGCCATCCTCGATCGCCGTCGCTACCGAGCCTGCCGGAGCGCACCGACTCGAGGCATCCGGCCGCGGAGCCGCGCTCCCATGCTTCCGCATGGACGGTGAGCGGCCGAAGGCTGCGAAGCCCGGAGAGCGCCAGGATCGCGCGACGTTCGACGTCGCCTGCTCCGAACCCGGGTGGCCAGCCGCGAGGCGGCGGACCCTGGGGATCAGACGGCATGCGCCAGCTCCTCCGTCCCGAACCCCGTGCGGTACGACAACGCCTCGGCCAGATGCTCCGTCTCGATCCGCTCCGACCCGGCCAGGTCGGCGACCGTGCGACCCACCTTGATGGCCCGATCGAAGCCTCGACCCGTGAGGGCGAGCTTCTCCACCGCTTTCGTGAGGAGCGCCTCGGCGCCGGACGACAACGAGCAGGTCCTGCGTGCGACCGGTCCCGGCAGGTGAGCGTTGCACGACACACCGAGAGCGGTCCATCGGCGGCGCTGACGATCGCGGGCTTCCACGACGCGCGTGCGAGCGACATCTGATGTCTCCCCCGCCGATGAGCCGAGCAGCTCCTCCTTGGTCAGCCGGGGGATACGGAGCCGGATGTCGATCCGATCGAGGAGTGGGCCGGAAAGCTTGTTGCGGTACAGCTGGACCCGGTCGGATCGGCATACGCATCGCCGGACGCCGTCGCCGTCGAACCCGCACGGGCATGGGTTCGCGGCGGCGACGAGTGTGAAGCGCGCCGGGAACTCCACCGCACCGACCGCCCGCGTGATCACGACACGGCCATCCTCGAGCGGCTGACGGAGGCCTTCGACGGCATCGCGGCGGAACTCGGTGAGCTCGTCGAGGAACAGCACGCCGTGATGCGCGAGACTCACCTCGCCGGGACGCACGGAGGTGCTGCCTCCTCCGAGCAACCCCACCGTTGAGACCGAATGGTGCGGTGCCCGGAACGGCCGGACCCGTAGGAGTCCGCGTGACGCGCCCAGGAGCCCCGCGACCGAATGCAGCTGGGTCGCCTCCAGGGATTCCTCCCGCGACAGCTCCGGCAGGATCGTCGGCAGCCGCCGCGCGAGCATCGTTTTCCCGGCGCCGGGCGACCCCACCATCAGCAGGTTGTGGCCACCGGCAGCCGCCACCTCCAGGGCCCGGCGCGCTTGCGTCTGACCCCGCACCTCGGAGAGGTCGACGGTCGCGGCGGCCGGCGTATCGACGGCAGCCTCGGCCACCTCGGGCGCCGACCACGTACCGCGGAGGAACCCCACGGCGTCGGACAGGGTCTGCGCGCCGATCACGCGGAGACCTTCGACCTGCGCCGCCTCGACCGCGTTGGCGCTCGGCACCACGATCCCGTCCAGCCCCGCCCTCGCGGCCGCGATCGCGACGCTGAGGATGCCGGGGGTGGAGAGCAGCTCGCCCCTCAAGGAGATCTCGCCCGCGAACGCCAACCCGCGCAAACGATCGTGCGGGATCTGGTGGGTCGCCGCCAACACGCTCATCACGAGTGGGAGATCGAGTCCGGGGCCCTCCTTGCGGACGTTCGCCGGCGCGAGGTTGACGACGACGCGCCGCAGTGGCCACTCGAGCTTGGCACCCTCCACGGCAGGACGGACCCGTTCGCGGGCGTCCTGCACGCCTGCACCGGGGAGGCCCGTGACGATGAGCGCCGGAAGTCCGCGACCGACGTGCGCCTCCACGGTCACGAGGTGTCCCCCGACGCCGAGCACCGCCACCCCCAGGACCCGCCCGTACATGGGCGCCGGACGATACCCCCGACCACCGACACGAGGCGGTCACCCCGGGACCTCGCGCTAGCATCCCGCCGATGTCCGAGCCGCTCGAGCACCCGGAACCGGAGCTGATCGACGTCCGCGATCCCGAACGCTCGCGGGCCGCGCTCGAGCGACTCGGCGAACGGACCTGGAAGGAGGCGCTCGACTGGCTCTACGGACCCGCTGCGGATCGCCCCACCGCCCCCGACCTGTACCCGGAGATGCGGCGCACGTTCTTCGGGGAACGCGGCCGGCCCGGTCCCGCCCCGTCACAGGGCTCGAGCTCGAACCACGTCTTCACCGAGTTCCGCGACCGCCTCGCGCCGTTCGCGTACGCGGCGCAGCACCCCGGCTCGAACAGCTACTTCACCCCGCCGCCGCTCCCGATGTCCATCGCGGGCGAGACCCTTTCCCGCTGGCTGAACCAGGGCATCGATCTCTGGCTCGCGGGGATGGCGGGCCCGTTCGTCGAAGAGGAGGTCGTCCGATGGCTCTGCGACGCCTGCGGCTTCGGCGACGACGCCTGGGGCGTCCTGACGAGCGGTGGCGTGATGGCGAACCTCATGGCGCTCACGGTCGCTCGGGACGTCCATCTCGCGAGGCGCCTCGGCGAACTTCCCCGGGGCGCCGCGCTGGAAGGGATCCGCCTCTACGCCTCCGACCAGACGCACTTCTCGGTCGAGCGCGCCGTCCATCTGCTCGGCTTCCCGGAGGGCACGCTTCGGATCATCCCGTCCGACCCCGACTTCCGACTCCACGCCCCAACGGTCGTCGCCGCGATCGCCGAAGATCGGGCAGCCGGCCTGACGCCGCTCGCGATCTGCGCGGTCGCCGGATCGACCAACACGGGCTCGATCGACGACATCCCCGCCCTCGCGGATCTCGCCGAACAGGAAGACCTGTGGCTGCACGTCGATGCCGCCTACGGCGCCGCCGCTCGCCTCTCCCCTCGCGAATCGCGCAAGCTCCCGGGGCTGGAGCGAGCCGACTCGCTCACCGTCGATCCCCACAAGTGGCTGTACCAGCCCTACGACCTCGGCGGACTGCTCGTGAAACGTCGCGAGGATCTCCTTCGCACGTTCCACCGCGAGCCTGAGTACTACGCGGTCTGGGGCCCGGAGGAGCAGCCGCTGCACTGGTACCAATACTCGCTCGAGGGCACGCGCCCGTTCAGGGCTCTGAAGCTCTGGCTATCCTGGAAGCACCTGGGCTCCGAGGGGTTCGCGCAGCTGATCGAGCGCAACGTCGACCTGGCACAGCATCTCGCACGCCGGGCTCGGGAGGTCGGCTTCGAGGTGATCGACCCGGAGCTCGCCGTGGTGTGCCTGCGGCTCGCGCCGCCCGGCCTAGACCCGGCGGTGACGGATGAGCTCCAGAAGCGGCTGCAGCGGGCACTCGAGGTCTCGGGGACCGGCTGGCTCTCGACGACGACGCTCCGTGGCCGAACCTGGCTCCGCGCAGGAGTGATCAACTACCTCTCGACCGGCGACGACACCGACCGTGTGATCGCGACCCTGACGGCCGCCTCAGAAGGCGTCCTCGAAGAGCTCGACGGCTGAACGCCCCCCGCGCACGGCCACGCTCGCCACGTCGAAGCGGATCGCCAGGGGTCGGGAGCCGGTTGCCTGGAGATACGCCTCCGCCAGCGACCGGAGCTTCGTCCGCTTGCGCCGCGTCACCGCCTCGTAGCCGACCCCGAACGCGCTCCCGCGGCGGGACTTCACTTCGCAGAAAACGAACACCCCTCGCCGCTCCACGACCAGATCGAGCTCGCCGATCCGGCAGCGCCAGTTCCGCGCCACGATCCGGTAACCGCGTCGGCGGTAGGCATCCGCGGCCGCATCCTCTCCCCTCGGCCCGATGGGTCCCGTCGACACGCCACGACGGTAGCGCCGGTCGCCGACAGGCTACGTGACGGCGGAGCGGCGGCCGGTGAGTGCCGACGCGACGCCCAGACCGATCAAGGTCAGACCGGGGAGCCAGCGTCTCGCCGATCCGGCTCGACGTCGTGCCCTGATCGCCCGCGAGACCCGGGCAGAGACCAGCGCGTACGTCCCGTCCGAGATGAACCCCAGCACGATGAACGTGGCGCCCAGGATCACCGCCTGCAGCGGCACGGACCCCTTCGACACATCCACGAACTGCGGCAGGAACGCGAGGAAGAACAGTGCCGTCTTCGGGTTCAAGACGTTCACCACGACCCCCTGCGCATAGATCCGAGCCAAGGAATGCTCGCGTCCCCGCAGCTCGGTCCGCGCCTCACCTCTGTCGCGGATCGCCTTGATCCCGAGCCAGATCAGATAGGCGGCGCCCGCATACTTCACGATCCCGAACGCGATGGCCGACGACGCCAGGATCGCGGACAACCCGAGCGCGGCCGCCGCGACGTGGACGATCGAGCCCGTGTGGATGCCCAGGACGGAGACCAATCCCGCTGCTTTCCCTTGGTCCACGGAGCGCGTGACGATATAGAGGACCGATGGGCCGGGCACGATCAACAGCGCGAGCGACGCCACGGCGAATGCCCCGAACACCTCCGGGGAGGGCATCACACGTCGGGCGCGTCGGGGATCGTGGTGGCCTCCTGCCGGAGCTCCTCGACGTTGACGTCGTGCCGTGTGACCACGCGCACGGAGGAGACGAACCGGGCCGGGCGGAACATGTCCCAGACCCAGGCGTCGCTCAACTCGAGGCGCACCCAACCGCCGTCGAGGTGCTCGAGATCCACCTTGTTCGCGAGATAGAAGCGCCGCTCCGTCTCGATCACGAACGCGAACATCGGGAGGACGTCGCGGTACTCACGGTAGAGCTCGAGCTCCCGCTCCTCCTCGAAGCGCTCGATATCGTCCTCGTTCATGGGGTCATGCTCTCATGCGGAGGCGGCCCCCACGTCGGGAGGCCGATCGACCGATCCATCCCGGGGAGCAGCGGCTGCCCGACGCACGCGAACGACAGCCGGTGGATCGGAGTAGGCCCGAGCCGGTCGAGGACCTCGAGGTGCTCCGGCGTGCCGTAGCCCACGTTGTGATCGAAGCCGAACGCCGGATAGCGCCGATGCATGCGGACCATGATCCGATCCCGGGTCACCTTCGCGACGATCGAGGCCGCGGCGACCGAGACCGCCACGGCGTCGCCCTTCTTCATGGCGAGGGAGGGGCACGGCATGCGCGGCACCGGGAATCCGTCGGTGAGCGCGTACTCAGGCGGTGGGTCGAGCGCGCGCACGCACCGCCGAAGAAGCGCCACGTTCGAACGATGGAGACCGCGGCTGTCGATCACACCGGGCTCGGCCTTCGCGACGGCGAACGCCGCCACCGCGACGATCCGCTCGTACGCGGCCTCGCGCTGGTTCCGCGTGAGGACCTTCGAGTCGTCGATCCCCTCGGGGTCGAACCCGTCAGGAAGCACCACGGCGGCGGCCACCAACGGCCCTGCGAGCGCGCCGCGGCCCGCCTCATCGGCGCCCGCGACCCGGGAGAAGCCCTGATCGCGAAGCGCGCGCTCGAAGCGGACGAGGTCGAGGGTCAATCGATCCCTCCGATCCTGTCGACAGGCCACGCGATCACGAACGCCTCGCCGATCACCTTCTCCTCCGGGATGTAGCCGAGCCCTCCAGGCGGGGGGAACCTCGAGTCGCCCGAATGCAACCGGTTGTCGCCCAGCACGAACAGCATGCCATCCGGAACCGTCTCCGGGCCGAAGTCTCGACGATCCTGCTCCTCGGCGACGTACTTCTCGATCACCCGCGCGCCGTTCACGAACAGCAGGCCCCTGCGCATCTCCCAGGTGTCTCCCTCGAGGGCGACGACGCGTTTGATGAAGTCGTCGTCCTCGGGCCTCGCGACGCCGATCCCCTCCCCCAACCAATGGACGAAGCCCCCCACGATCCCCCGGGCCTCGTGCGGGGCGGGAGCTGGGTCGGAGAACACGATCACGTCGCCGTACGTCACGTCGGAGAACAGCTTGCACACCCGGCAAACGAGGATCCGATCGCCCGGTCGCAGGGTGGGCTCCATCGAGCTGGTCGGGATGAAGAACGCCTGGATCAGGAAGCTCTTGATCATGATCGCGAGCAGGAGCGCCGACAGGACCAGCGGAACCAGCTCGCGGAGAGTCGCGGTGACGGTCTGCGGCTCGTGGCGGTGACGACCCGCGTGGGGGGTCCGGCGCTGTTCGGAGGTGCTCGCCCCGTCGTCAGGGACCCGTGGCTCGGATGGCGCAGGGTCGGCCACCTCGGCCGGATCCCGCGTCTCGGTCACTCCTCAGGCCTCGGCCCGCTCCCCCGCCTCGTCGGCGGATGGGTCGGCTCCGTCCTCGGACGCGGCCCCGACCTCGGCCGCCTCCTCTGTGGCGAGCTCGCCGTCCGTGAGAGCTTCGCCTTCGGCGTCGGGCTCGAGCTCGGCCGCCGTCTCTGCCTCCTCGAGAGCCTCCATGGAGCCCTGCTCGGCAGCGGCACCCTTCGCCTCCTCCTCGGCTCTCATCGCCTCCATCGCGGCGAGCTTGGCTTCGTCGATCCTGCGCTCCTTGATCCGGGCCTTCTTGCCACGGAGATCGCGGAGGTAATAGAGCTTCGCGCGGCGGACGTGCCCGTGCTGCACGACTTCGAGCTTCGCGATCGACGGCGAGTGGAGCGGGAACGTGCGCTCGACACCCACGCCGAAGGAGATCTTCCGGACGGTGAACGTCTCGCGGAGCCCGCCGCCCGAGCGCCGGATCACGACGCCCTGGAAGACCTGCACGCGCTCCCGGTTGCCTTCGACGACGCGGGCATGGACCTTGACGGTGTCACCCGGTCGGAACTGGGGAAGCCCTCTGCGCAGGTAGGAGTGCTCGACGAGATCGGTGGTGTTCATGGCGGGCGAGCAAGGATACCAGCGAGCCCTCTCCGGCCCGCTCAACGTCTCAGTGCGAGCTACCCCGCCAGGTCCGGGCGGTTGCGGAAGGTCTTCTCTCGTGCGGCTTCTCGGCGCCAACGTTCCACGGCCCCGTGATCGCCCGATCGCAAGACCTCGGGGACGGCCATCCCCCGGAACACCGCGGGACGCGTGAAGTGGGGGTGGTCGAGCATCCCCGGCTCCGCGAACGAGTCCCGCTCGTGCGACTCCTCTTTGCCGATCACACCCGGGATCAGGCGTGTGACGGCCTCGATCACCACCAGGGCCGGGACCTCTCCGCCGGCGAGCACGTAGTCGCCGATCGACACCTCCTCGGCGGGAAGACCTTCGATGACGCGCTCATCCACCCCTTCGTAGCGACCGCAGACAAGCGTCAGGTGCTCTTCCCCCGCGAGCTCTCGCACGAGTGATTGCTCGAGGCGTCGGCCGGCGGGCGAGAGCAGCAACACCCGCCCGCGATCGGGATCGAGCGATTCCACGGCCGCGAAGATCGGCTCCGGCTTCAGGACCATCCCGGGGCCACCCCCGTACGCCTCGTCGTCGACGCTCCGATGATGATCCGTCGACCAGGTCCGCAGATCGTGGATCCGTACCTCGAGCAATCGCTCCGCGATCGCGCGACCCAGGAGGCTCTCCCGTACAGGCGCTTCCAGGATCGCGGGGAAGATCGTGAACACGTCGATCCTCATCCCGCGAGGCTAGCAACGTTGCGTCGCGGCGCCGCGCGAGGCAGGATGCCGCCGACCGGCACGCGGCCGGCCGGAGGGTACCGATGCCGACGATCATCCTGTTCGTGCTCTTCGCGGTCGGCCTGATCATCGCCATCGACAGCCTCCGGCAGCGACGGATCCGGGCCACGAGAGCGATCGATCTCCGGGGGCTCGTGACCACCCGGCTCGTGGACCCCACCGCGCCGATCCTCGCCACCGCCCTCGAGCGGGCTCTGGCCGCGCCTCCACCCGTGCATGCCGACGTCTACGTCCGTCTCGCCGGCTCCCTCGAGATCGCCGATCAACGCCCTCGCATGCGGGACGGGTGCGAGGTGAAGATCTTCCGGCTCCGGTGGGGCAACGACTACGCGATGCTCGCGAGGGACGACCGCGAGCTCCACTACCGCCTGGAGGTGTGGGAGGCGGAGCTCCTGCCGAAGATGGACGGCTCGAGGACGGTGGGTGAGCTCGTCGTCGAGCGGATGGAGGGTGGCGGAGGTCTCGACGCCGAACCCGTCACCGACCTCGTACTCGCGCTGTACTCGGGTGGATTCCTCGATCCCGCCCCGATCCCCACCGACGAGCTGATCGTCGACCGACTGGATCCGTCCTCGCCGGGTCGCAAGAAGCTGAAGCGCTTCGGCAAGACCCTCTCGATCGACTGGAAGGGCGCCGACCGCCTGGTCCGCTTCTCCTACCGCTACGTCCTGCGACCGTTCTTCTGGTGGCCAGTCGCACTGATCTCGAGCGTGGTCGCGATCGCCGGGCTGATCGCGTTCCTGGACGTCGCTATCGCGAGGGATTTCAAACTCGGGAGTCGGAACGCGGCCGTCGAATCGGCGATCCTGCTCGCCCTCGCGTTCTTCCTGACGTTCATGCACGAGCTCGGGCACGCGGTCGTGATCTCGCGCTACGACCGGAAGGTGAAGAGCGCCGGCTTCATGATCTACTTCGGCGCGCCGGCGTTCTTCGTCGAGGCGACGGACAGCCTCATGCTCGACCGTCGGCAGCGGATCCTGCAGTCCTCCGCCGGACCGTTCACCGAGCTCGTGATCGCGGGCGTCGCCGGCCTCGCCGTCTTCCTCTTCCCCGAGGGGCCGATCGCGGACCTTCTCTACAAGTTCGCGCTCCTCAACTACGTCGTGATCTTCCTGAACCTGATCCCGTTGCTGGAGCTCGACGGCTACTGGATCCTCTCCGACCTGATCCAGGTCCCCGACCTCCGACCTCGGTCGCTCCAGTTCGTGCAACACGACCTCTGGCACAAGTTCCGGGAGCGCGAGCGGCTCACGCCGCAGGAGTGGGGGCTCGGGGGATACGCGATCGCCGGGATCGCGTTCACGATCTTCTCCTTCTACACCGCCTTCTTCTTCTGGAAGGTGATCTTCGGTGAGCTGGTCCTCAGCCTGTGGCGGGGCAAGATCGGCTCGAAGATCCTCCTCTTCCTGTTGGCGGCCTTCCTCGCCGGACCGGTGATCCGAGGTCTGCTCAACCTGCTCCGGCTCCTGCTGCGCCGGATCGGTGGCCTGGTCCGGGCGATCCGGTTCCGTCTCGAAACGACGTGGCGGATCGAAGCCGCCGAGCTGATCGACGAGCTCCCGGCGTTCGACGACCTGCCCGAGGATGTCCTGTCGGATCTCGCGGGGCGCGTGCACCTCCGGATCCTCCGGGCGGGCGAGCCAATCTTCCGCCAGGGCGACCAGCCGGACGCGTTCTACGTGGTCCGGACCGGGACCGTGCAGATCGAGGACGAGGATCCGGGGACCGGGGACACCCGCGTGCTCCGGACGATGATGAGGGGCGAATCGTTCGGCGAGATGGGGCTGCTCGGGTCCCATCGGCGTCAGGCGACCGTTCGCGCTGTGGATGAGGTCGAGCTCTTCGAGGTGGACAAGGGAACGTTCGACCGACTGCTCGCCGAGGACATGCGCGCCCCGGACTTCGGTCACACGATGCAGGCGCTGGCAGAGCTGCGAGAACTCCCCCTCTTCAGCAGCCTCGACTCGGAGCAGCTCACGGTCATCCTCGAGCACGGAACGTGGCGTACAGCCGGCCCCGGCGATGCATTGGTGACCCAGGGGGAGCCCGGCGATCGGTTCTACGTGATCGCCTCGGGACGGGCGGAGGTCGTGCGCGACGGGACCCGGGTCGGCGCGATCGGGAAGGGCAGGTACTTCGGCGAAGTGGCGTTGCTGAGGGACGTTCCTCGGACAGCGACGGTCACCGCATCGACGCCGATGCGCCTGTTCGCTCTCGATCGCGACGGGTTCGAGCTCGTCGTCGCCGATGCGTTCCGACGCGGTACGCTCCGCCCCGCCGCCGACCGCATCTGGCAGCACTGAGGAGGATCGCGTGGATTGCTGGCACTGTCGCAGGAACGCCGTGGGGGTATGTCGCTTCTGCGGACGCGGGGTGTGCGAGGACCACGCGGAGACCCAGCCGTTCGTACTCGAGCTCTTCAAGGGGAAAGACGTGACGCGCGCCCTCGTCGTCGAGGACGCGCTCTGGTGCAAGGTCTGTACCCCCCGGCCCGACCCGGTCGACCTGCCGGAGCTGGACAGCTGAGCCCATTAGGTTGTGACGTACGTCACACCGGAGGTCGGGTGCACGTCACATCGGGCGGCGTGACGAACGTCACTCGAGGAACGTGACCGGGCACACAAGGGCCAGAGGGGCCCACGGGCACAGGAGGAGGATCCGGGATGGCAGACAAGAAGATCACGCCGAAGGCAGCGTCTTCGAAGGACAAGCAGGCGGGCGACCGCGCCGCCGCTCGCGTCTCGCTCAAGCGGACGCATAAGCAGACCACCAAGAAGACCACGAAGCGGACCCACAAGAAGGTCTGATCCTCCACACATCTGCGCACCAGGGCGGGGGCCTCGGCCCCCGCCCTTCGCGTTTCCTTTTCGCGTTCATCCGCGTTCGGGGGCTCGCGTGCCCGTTGACGCGCCGGTAGGCTCAATCCCATGCGGCGAGCCGACGACCTGGAGGTCGGGAGGATCATGACCGGCGCGCCCTTCCTCGAGGAGGTTCCCCGCAAGGAGCTCGACCGATTCGCCGCGCAGGGCGCCGTCCATCGATTCCGTCGAGGGACCTATCTGTGTCACCAGGGCGATCCCGACGGTGACGTCTTCTTCCTGGTCGCCGGCCGCGTCGAGATCAGCTCCGAGACGGCGAACGGGAACCGGGTCCTGCACGCGACCCTCGATACACCCGGGTTCCTAGGCGAGCTGTCGGCGCTCGGGAAGATGCCGCGGACGGCGAGCGTCCTCACCCTCCACGACTCGGACGTCTGGTCCATCGGGCCGGAGTCGTTCCTCGAGTTCGTGACCGCGGAGCCCACGGCCTCCCGCGGGTTCCTCCAGGCGCTCGCCCGCCAGGTCCGTGAACACCAGTCGTTCACCGACGACCTCCTGCATCTCGACCTCAAGGGACGCGTCGCCAAACGACTCCTCCAGCTCGTCACCCCCACCCTGGACGACCTCCCGACCGACGGCGTCCTGGTTCCGGCGGTCACCCACGCCGATCTCGCCAGTCTGTGCGGAGGCAGCCGTGAGAACGTGACCCGCATCCTCACGGAGTGGCAGCGACGGGGCTTGATCGAGCGCGACGGCCACCGGTACGTGCTCAAGAAGGTGGCCGGATTGGCGAAGATCGCCGACCTCTAACCCTGCTGGTCCTCCGGCTCCTCGGGTGCGGTGAGCCCGGGCACGTCGTCGACGAGGATCGAGCGGGCCGCGACGTCGACGGCGATCAGGAGGTCCGCGAGGGCGGGCACCAGCGTCTCCCGACCGTCGTCGTCGACCGCGACCCACAGGTCGTTCGCCGGATTCGGGATCACCTCCCTGACCACTCCGAGGATCCGGCCGGACACGGTCCGGACCACGCACCCCTCGAGCTGATGGGCCCACCACTCGCCTTCGGGGAGGTCGGGGAGCCAGCTTTCCGGCACCACGAGAACGTTTCCGCGGAGGGCCTCGGCACTGCTCCGGTCGGAGACGCCGCCGAAGCTCACCAGCAGCCGGCGTCCGTGACGGCGGCTCGCGGAGATCGTGAGCGCGGCGCCGTTCTCACGGAACACGGTGCCTCCCGGCGTCCATCGATCGGGGTTGTCGGAACGGTTCTGAACGGAGACCTCGCCGCGGAGACCGTGCACGCCCGTCACGACGCCGACGACGACGGTCGGCTCGTCCACCTCAGTCTTCGATGTCCACCATCGCGCCGTGTCCCTGGCGCTGCGCGGCTGCGCGCACGACGGTGCGGATCGCCTTGGCCGTCCGGCCTCCGCGGCCGATCACCTTGCCCATGTCTTCGGGGGCGACGCGTACCCGGTATCGAGGTCCCCGGTCGTCGAACGACTCCTCGACGGTGACTGCGTCGGGTTCATCGACCAACTCCAGGACGAGGAACTCGACGAGGTCCTTCACGATCCCTCGGGCGCCTCGGCGGCGGGGGTGTCGTCCGCGGGCGCGTCTGCAGCGGTGTCACCGACCGTCGCGTCGGGTGAGCCCTCCACGGCCTCGACGGCTTCGGCGGCGTCTGCCTCCGCGATCGCGGGCTCCCCCTCGACCGCCTGGGGCTCGTCGGCCGGAGGCGTCTCGGGCTGCGCCGCGGCGGCCTCGGCCTTCGCCTTCGCCTTCTTGGAGATCTTCGGCTTGTCGGGTCGTTCCTTCGACGGAGCCGGCGCCGCGGACGGGCGCTCCTTCACGAACTCGTCCCAGATCCCGATCTTCCGCATCAGGTTGCGGACCTGATCGGACGGCTGGGCGCCGACGCGCAGCCAGTGCAGCGCGCGGTCCGGATCGATCTCGATCACGCTCGGATCGTCGAGAGGGTGGTACTTGCCGATGTTCTCGATGAAACGGCCATCGCGGGGGCTCCGCTGGTCGGCCACCACGACGCGAAAGAACGGGCGCTTGTTCGAGCCCATCCTCCGCAGCCGGATCCTGGTCGTCATCTCCGCGTTCCTCTCGCTAGCGCTTCGGCCCTCTCGCTGCCTTCGGTGGCATCGTGAACATGCCCGGAAAGCCCTTCCCGCCGCCCATCATCGTCCGCATCATCTTCCTCGCGCCCTCGAAGTCCTTCAGGAGCGTGTTGACGTCGGAGGTGGTGGAGCCCGCCCCGCGGGCGATCCGCAGGCGGCGAGACCCGGAGATGATACCGGGATTCCGTCGCTCGTCCGGCGTCATGGACAGGATCAGGGCCTCGGCCTGCCGGAGCTTGTTCTCGTCCACCTGGTCCGCGAGGTCCTTGAATGCGCTCTTGCCTCCCGGCATGCCCGGGAGCATCTTGAGCAGGTCCTGGATCGGTCCGAGTTGCCGCATCTGCCGGAGCTGCCCGAGGAAGTCCTCGAGGGTGAACGCTCCCTGGAGCATCTTCTCGGCGGATGCCTTCGCCTCGTCGGCGTCCAGGGTGTCCGTGGCCTTGTCGATCAGGCTGAGCACGTCACCCATCCCGAGGATCCTGCCGGCCATCCGGTCGGGGTGGAACTCCTCGAGGTCCGCCGGCTTCTCCCCCACCCCCGCGAAGAACACCGGCTTGCCGGTGACCGCCGTGATCGAGAGCGCTGCGCCGCCGCGCGCGTCGCCGTCGAGCTTGGTGAGGATGAAGCCGGTCGTCTCGACCTCGGCCAGGAACGCGCGCGCCTGGATCACGGCATCCTGTCCGGTCATCGCGTCGCACGCCATCAAGACGTGATCGGGCTTCACGACGTCGCGGATCCGCCGTGCCTGCCGCATCATCTCCTCGTCGACGTGCAGCCGACCGGCCGTATCGACGATCACCACGTCGTACCCCTTCCGGTCCGCCTCCTTCAAGGCTGCCTTGGCCACCTTGACGGGATCGCGGCCCTCGGACACCACGGGCACGCCGATCTCTCTCCCCAGGGTGAACAGCTGCTCGACCGCCGCCGGACGCTCGAGATCCGCCGCGACCAGCACCGGGCGACGGCCGTCCTTCTTGAGGCGGAAGGCCAGCTTCGCGCAGGCCGTCGTCTTCCCCGAACCTTGGACCCCCGCCATCATCACCACGGCCCTCCGCGCCGAAGGCACCACGAACCGCACGTGCTCGCCACCCAGTGTCGCCTGCAGCTCGTCCCGAACGACCTTGATCACCTGCTGCGCCGGCGTGAGGCTCTTCATGACCTCCTCGGAGAGCGCACGGGTCCGGACCCGACCGAGGAAGGCATCGGCCACCTCGAGCGCGACGTCAGCCTCGAGCAAGGCCGTACGCATGTCGTCGAGGGCGTTGTCGACCTGCTTCGGATGCAGCTTTCCGCGGGAGCGCAGCTTCTTGAACGTGCCGTCGAGCTTCGCGGTCAGCGTGTCGAACATCGAGAGAGATCTTCCTTCGGGCGTCCCTGGCGAACCGGCGGCCCCGCCGCGTTCCTGGCCGAGCAGCCGGTGAGAACCGGCATCCTACCCGTCGGGCCCGTCCGTCTCCGTCCCCATGACCTCCTCCACGGCTTGGAGGAGGGCGATCGGGCTGAACGGCTTCGTGAAGTAATGGTCCGCGCCCCCTGCCATGGCGGCCGACCTGCCCTCCTCACCGGTCGCCGTCACCACGATCACCCGCACCTGCGACGTGGAGGGATCGCTCTTGATGGCGGCGAGCACCTCTGGGCCGGCCGTGCCCGGGATGCTCATATCGAGGAGGACCAGGTCCGGTGCCTCGAGCCGCACCGCGGCGAGCGCCTGGTCGCCGTCTGACGCCTCGTCGATGACGAACCCCTCGCGCTCGAGGACGAGGCGCATCGCCTCCCGCATCGTCGGGTGATCCTCGACGATCAAGATCCGCCTGCTCACGAGGCCAGGATCCTGTTCGCGAAGATCTCCGCGCGGAACGGTTGGATGTCGTCCGGACCCTCACCGGTGCCCACGAGCCGCACCGGGACACCGAGCTCCTCGCGTACCGCCAGCACGACCCCGCCCTTCGCGGTTCCGTCGAGCTTCGTCAGGACGATCCCAGAGACGTTCACCGCCTCGGTGAATGCTTTGGCCTGGGCGATCCCATTCTGGCCCGTCGTGGCATCGAGCACGAGCAGGGTCTCGGTGACCGACGCGCCCGCCTTCCTTGCCACCCGCCCGATCTTCTGCAGCTCGTCCATCAGCGGTGTCTTCGTATGGAGTCGCCCCGCCGTGTCGACGATCAGGACGTCAGAGCCCCTCGCGACGGCCGACTTCACGGCGTCGAACACGACGGAGCCGGGATCGGCACCTCGTTCCTGCGAGACGATGTGTGCACCCGCACGCACCGCCCAGACCTCGAGCTGCTCGCCGGCGGCGGCACGGAACGTGTCGGCGCCGGCGATACTCACGGTCCGGCCTTCACCGGCGAGACGCCTCGCCAGCTTGCCGATCGTCGTCGTCTTCCCCGACCCGTTGACCCCCACCACCAGGATCACGCCGAGCCCTTCATCCGGCAGGGAGAGTCGCGAATCCGGGCCCAGGATCTCGACCATCTCCTCGCGGAGCAGCGATTCCGCGTCAGCCTCCCGCGACCAGCGCGCACGGACCCGTTCCACGAGCCGGGCGGCCGCCGAGGGACCGACGTCCGCCTTCAGCAGGAGGTCATGGAGCGCCTCCCATGCCTCGGTCCCGCCACGCGACAGGAGGGTCCGGACGCGCGTCCCGAGACGCTCTCGCGGTTCTGGCGCGGGCGCCTCGATCGTCGGCGCCGAGATCTCCACCTCGGGTTCATCGCGGAGTCGTTCGGCTTCCTTCCGTACGCTGGAGAGTCGGACGAAGACGATCCCGACGGCGAGACAGACGAACAGGATGGCGACGAAGATCTCCACGCCCGGACGCTAGCCGACCCGCTCGCTCTCTGGCATCTCGACCAGCCCGGGAGACGCTGCGTCGCCCGGATCCGGCGGCACCTCCGGATGCTCCAGGCGTTGGCAGAGGATCTTCGTGGTTCCGTCCTTGTTCAGGGAGACGCCGTACATCATCGACGCGATCTCCATCGTGCGCTTCTGGTGCGTGACGATCATCACCTGGGCGTCGCGGGCGAATCCCGCCACCAGCCGGAGGAACCGATGGAGGTTCAGGTCGTCGAGCGCGGGCTCCACCTCATCCATCAGATAGAAGGGAGAAGGCCGCGCGGTGAAGATCGCGAAGAGGAACGCGAGCGCCGCCAGGGACCGTTCCCCTCCCGAGAGGAGGGAGATCCGCTTGACGCGCTTGCGGCCGGGACTCGCCTCGATCTCGATCCCCGCCTCCAGCGGATGGGCGGGGTCCGTGAGGACGAGGCGTCCTTCCCCGCCCGGGAAGAGCTCCTTCACGAATCGCTCGAACTGGCCCGCGACGTCGCGGAACGCCGCGTCGAAGCTCTCCTGGATCTCCCGATCCACCTGCGCGACGAGCTCCAGCAGGTCCCGGCGCGCCGTGCGGACGTCGTCGAGCTCGCGCTGCATGAAGTCGTGACGCTCCTGCACCGCCTCGAACTCGCCCGTCGCGAGGAGGTTGACGCGCCCGAGGAGGCCGAGGCGCCGTTGGACGAGCTCGCTCGCCTTCTCCAGGGACTGAACCGAGTCGTCCTCCGTCACCATCTTTAGCGCGGCCTCCGGTTCGAGCCCGTGTCCCTCGCGGAGCAGCCGCTCAGCGTCGCGGACCCTTCGCTCGATGTCGCCGCGGAGCCGGTCGTCGTCCTCGTAGGTCTCGCGGAGCCGGTCGAGCTCGGTCGAAGCCTCCCTCCATGCCTTGTTGATCTCCGCCTCGGCGGCCGCGGCCGCGCGCTCCGCCGTCCCGGCAGCGTCCCGCTCGTCGGCCGCCGCGGCGGCTCGTTCCTCCGCGTCGGCGGCGGCTCGCTCGGCGGAGACCCTCGCCTCCTCCGCCTGCTCCAACGCCGACCGGAGCTGGAGTGGGTCCTGCGCCGTCGCCTCGTCTCGCTCGGCTCGGAGCCGCGCGAGACGCGCGTCGAGCGAGGCACGGTCGCGCCGAAGCGTTTCCACCATGACCCTGGCTTGGACGGGCGGCTGCGGGAGCGGCGGCAGCTCCGGGATCGACTCCGGACCGGCCGGTCCGAGCTCGGCGAGACGGCTCCGCGTGACCGCCTGGGCGTCGCGCACGCCACGCAGGCGTTCGGAGACCAGGTCCTCCTCGGTGCCCGCCGCGGCCAGGTCTCGCTCGATGACCGCCAGACGCTCGGCCGCCGACGTGATGTCGGCATCGGCCGCTTCGATCTGCTGGTTCAGGAAGTCGATCTCCTCCGACGTCTCCTCCAAACGCTGCCGCTGCGGCCGCAGCCGGCTCCTCGTCCCGGCGAGATCGTGCGCGAGGATCTGGAGCTCTGCGCGGATCTCGCGGGCGCGGCCATCGGTCGCCTTCGGCGTATGGATGACGGCCGGCCCCACGAGGGTCCCGTCGGACGTGACGAACGACGCCCCCGGGTGGGCGTCCTGCTTCTCGGCCGCTTCCTCGGTGGAGCTCGCGAGGTAGACGTCGCGCAGCACGGTGCTGACGATCCCTCGGGCGGCCGGATCCGCATCTACCACGGAGAGCAGCGGTCGTTCCCCTGACAGTCCTTGGGGGACGGGCCCGCCGGCGGCGATCGCGAGGATCGCTCCGTCGCCGTCGGGCGTCGCGGCGAGGGCGTGCTCTCGATCCTCGAAGACGACGGCGTCGGCGAGCGGCCCGAGCGCGGCGAGCAACGCGCGCTCCAGGCCCGGCTCCGCCCGGACGAGATCCTTCAACACGCCGGCGGCGCGGCCACGGTGCGTCTTCAGGAAGCGAGACCCCGGGGTCTCCTCGATGTCTCGCCGGCGCGCGTCCAGCAGCTCAAGACGAGACTGCTGCCGCCGCTCGATGTCGTCGAGCTCCTCCACCTTCTCGATCGCGCGCCTCCGTTCGTTCTCGAGCTGTGTGCGGCGCTCGGCGAGCGGGGACGTCTGGCCGTCGAGGCTCTCGATGTCCGCCTCGATCCCTTCGCGTTCGGTCCGGAGCGCGGCGAGCCGATCGCGCACGGCCGCGAGCTCCGTTTCGAGGCGATCTCCTTCCCGCTCGCCCGAGGAGATCGCGCGCTCGAGCGCCTCGACCTCGACCCGGCGCCCGACGGCCTCTTCGCCGGCCCGCCGGCGGAGCTCGTCGATCTCACGCCGGTGCTGGTCGGCGTCCCGGAACGCCGTCTCCGCCTCCTCGAGCTCGCGCTCCCGGTCCACGAGCTCCCTCACGGTCCGCTCGAGGTCCGTCTCGACGCGGGCGAGCTCGGCCTCGATCGCGTCGATCCGGGCCGCGCTCCCCGCTTGGGAAGCGAGCGCTTGACGCGCCGAGCCCTCGAGATCGAGAGCGCCGCGGAACACCTGCTCGGCTTCGGTCCGGTCCGCCTGGGCATCCCGGAACCGGAGCTCGACGTCGGCGAGGCGGCGAGCGGCGGCAGCTCGCGCCTCCGCCCCCGCCAGCACCTCGGCATCCAGGGCATCGAGCCGGGCGCGGGCCTCCTGCCGCTGCGCGAGGCCTTCGTCCCAGCCGCCTTGCCTCCGTTCGCGCTCGGCGAGCAGGCCCCGGAGCCGGGCGGCCGCGAGCTTGCGGGAGAGTTCCTCCGCCTGAGCGGTCAGCGTTTCGTGTTTCCTGGCCATCTCCGCTTGCTGTCGGAGCGGCTTCAGCTGGCGGCGGAGCTCGGTCATCACGTCCTGGAGCCGGAGCAGATCGTGGTCCAGACCCGCGAGCTTGCGCTCCGCGCGTTCCTTGCGGCGGCGGTGCTTCGCGATGCCCGCCGCCTCCTCGATGTACTTCCGGCGGTCCTCTGGCCGGGAGAGGAGGACCTCCTCGAGCTGGCCCTGGCCGACCACCGTGTGCAGCGCCCTGCCTATCCCGGACTCGCTCAGGAGCTCCTGGACGTCGAGCAGACGGACGAGCTTCCCGTTGATCCGGTACTCGCTGTCGCCCGAACGGAAGATCGAGCGGCTCACCTCGATCTCGGACATCGGCACCGGGATCAGGCCGGCCTCGTTGTCGATCACGAGCTTGACCTCGGCCATCCCGAGCGCGGGTCGGCTCGGGGTCCCGGCGAAGATCACGTCGGCCATCTGACCGCCGCGGAGCGCCCGGGCGCCCTGTTCCCCGAGGGCCCAACTGATCGCATCGACGAGGTTCGACTTCCCGGAACCGTTGGGACCCACGATCACGCTGACGCCTGGGATGAACTCCAGGACGGTCTTGTCCGCGAAGGACTTGAACCCGCGGATCTGGATCTGTCGCAAGAACATGCGGCGCGATGCTAACAGTGGTCTGGTTCCCGACCGGGTAACCGCTGGCGTGCTTTTCAGGTGCTCGACTCGCGTTCGATGCGGAACCCGGTCTCCCCGGCCGGGGCCTCATCGACCCATCCAACCCGATCCACGCGCGCGAGCGGCGGACCGACCCGACACCACCTCAGCATCGCTTCCACGTCTCGATCGTCTCCTTCGAACACCGCTTCGACCGCCCCACCAGGGACGTTGCGAACCCATCCGGAAACATCGACGTCCCGCGCCGCATCGGCGCAGGACGTACGGAAGAACACCCCTTGAACGTTCCCCGAAATCTTCACCCTCACGCGACGCATGGGCTATGGTCTCATCGTGGGACGAAGGGCCTAGGGTCCGAGGAGGGTGTTTCCCATCGGCTACATGGGTAACGTCGCTCTAGGTCATGCTTCCTACAGAAGATCCACCATGAGGAGGAGGATGGGGTGAAGAAACTGCTGGTAGTTCCGATACTACTCGTGGTCGCGTTCGCGTTCCCCGCGTACGCCGACCCCGGGCCCACCGATGAGGTCGAGATCGTCCTCGGGAACTGCGACGACGGAACAACGATCCTCCGCGCGCACAACACCACGGACATCGAGCTCGGCTGGCTCATCAGGATCGACGGCCGGCTCGTAGACCAGGGTCGACTCGCTCCCGACGAGCGCGTCGAGCGGGTCTACGACGTGCCGCTCGGCGAGTCGCACTTCTTCCGCATCAGGCTCGGCCTGCCCGGCGAGGGCGTCTACTACTCGACCGAGGGGACCACGGATCGAACGGACTGTCCGAGTCCGAGCGAGAGCCCTCCACCCTCCTCACCGCCTCCGCCATCCTCGCCACCTCCTCCGTCGTCCCCTCCGCCCTCGTCCCCGCCGCCGGGCGGCGGCGGCGGCTCGACGACCTCGACGCCCCCCGTGGGAGGCGGTGGCGGTTCCAGCACCTCGCCGCCCACGGTGCTGGGTGGCTCCGGTTCCAGCCCCGGGCCCCTGCCGTTCACGGGCACGGAAGATGTCCCGTGGCTCCTCGCGGGCATGCTGGCGCTCCTGGTCATCGGCACGCTGGCGATGCGCATCGCATCGAGGCCGACATCCGCCGAGCGCGGGGACCGCTCC
>JAJNBA010000024.1 GCA_021155985.1 Actinomycetes bacterium | reverse complement strand
TTTCCACGTGGAGAGCTGGTGCAGCGAGTTCGACAGCGCCGCGTTCGAGGTCAACTGGCGCTATCGCGACGCGATCGCGGGAGCGGACGAGGCGTTCCTGTTCCGTGTGCTCGTCCGGGAGATCGCCGCGCGACACGACCGTCACGCGACGTTCCTCGGCAGGCCGTTCAACGATCGCGGCGGCAGCGGGATGCACGTGAACCTCTCGTTCCGGCGGCGGGACGGTTCCAACGCGTTCCACGACCCGGACGATCCCGATGGGTTGTCGGATCTGGCCAGGAAGTCGATCGCCGGTCTCCTCGCCCACCACCGCGGCATCTCCGCGATCTGCGCGCCCACCACGAACGCGTACAAGCGGCTGAAGCCGGACATGCTGAACGGCTACCTGGCGAACTGGGGATTCGACGATCGGACCGTGGGCGTCCGCGTCCCGCCCGCCCGCGGGGAGGGGTCGAGGATCGAGCACCGCATGGCCGATGCTGCGGCCAATCCCTATCTGGTGGGGGCGGCGCTGCTCCATGCCGCGCGGCTCGGGGTGACCGAGGAGCTGGAGCTCGGGCCCGCGCAGGAGCCCGGTGCCGATCCCGATACGGACGTCGCCGTGCCCGACACGCTCCAGGAGGCGCTCGAGGAGCTCCGGAACGACACGAAGCTCGTCGCCGAGATGGGCGACTGGCTCGTGGAGTCGTTCGTTGCGCTGAAGCAGGCGGAGTGGGATCGCTACGTCGGGTCCGGTGAGACCTCCGACACCGCGGTCACGTCGTGGGAGCTCGACTACTACCTCCCCTTCTTCTGATCCCCCGCCCTGGGTCCCTGGCACATCTCGGGCTTCGGGCCGTTCTCCCGCCGCTCGACGACCTGTACGTGCTCGTGGCGGCCGCAGGAGGATGGTCAAGCGGCCCGTATCATGCGCTGGATGGCCGCGGAGCATCCGGAGATCGACCTCGCGAACCCGGATTCGTTCGTCCACGAGGTCCCCTACGGGTGGTTCGATCACCTCCGGTCCGAGCACCCGGTGTTCTGGCATCCGGAGCGTGCGCCCAATCAGGGCTTCTGGGCGGTGACCCGCTACGACGACCTCACCGCGATCCACATGGACTGGCGGACCTACTCATCCGAGCTCGGCGCCGTCTCCCTCGAGGAGCTCGACGACGAGCAGCTCGAGATCCGGAAGTCGATGCTCGAGACCGACCCTCCCCGTCACACGGAGCTCCGCGCGATCTGCTCGAAGCGGTTCTCGGCGCGTGGGGTCGGCAAGTACGAGGACTGGATCCGCGACGTGGCCCGCGACGTCTTGGATCGGGCGCTCCCGATGGGCGAGTTCGACTTCGTGCCCGAGATCAGCCGCGACCTGCCGATCCGGTTCCTCTGCTCGATCTTCACCGTGCCGCAGGAGGATGCTCCGCAGCTGATCTCCTGGGGAGACCAGATGATCGCGAACCAGGACCCGGACCTGTCTCGAGCCGTCATCGACCGGGATGACACCGAAGCCTTCCGACTGCTCCCCTTCCGCTCCCCGGCCGCCTACGAGGTGTTCGACTACGCCGACCGGCAGCGGGACCTGCGCCTCGCCGACCCCCGGGATGACGTGATCAACGCGCTCACGGTCGCGCAGTCCGAGGGAGTGCTGAACGAGCAGGAGTTCCACAACTACTTCGGCGTGCTGATGATCGCCGGCAACGAGACCACGCGGCACACGATCAGCCACGGCATGCTCGCGCTGATGGAGCATCCGGAGCAGCTGAAGCTGCTCCAGGAGGAACCCGACCGCATCCCGCGAGCCACCGAGGAGATCCTCCGATGGGCGACCCCGGTCCACCACTTCCGCCGCACCGCCACGCGCGACCTGGAGCTCCGAGGGGCGGAGATCAAGCGGGGCGACAAGGTCGTGACCTGGTACTCGAGCGCGAACCGGGACGAGGAGGTCTTCCCCGAGCCGTACACGTTCGACGTCACGCGCACGCCGAACGACCATGTGACGTTCGGACCGGGCGGGCCGCACTTCTGCCTCGGCGCGCACCTCGCCCGACTCGAGACGAAGATCCTGTTCCAGGAGCTGCTTCCCCGACTGAAGTCGATCGAGCTCGCGGGACCGGTGGAGCGGATACGGTCCGACTTCGTGAACGGCATCAAGCGTATGCCGGTCCGCATCGTCGCGGCGTAGGGCCTCGCCACCTGGCCCGATGGAGCGTTCGACCTAGTCCATCCGAGGGGTGTTCCTTTCACCCATTCGACGGCTGCGCCGTCCAGTCGGGGGACCTAGCATCGAGGGATCATGGATGAGCGCAACCCCTCAGAGCGTTCTGACGCCAGCGCCGACGCTCCCGATCAGTACCGCCCCACGGACCGGCTCGTGGCGCGCCTCGCCGAGCTCCGGAGCCAGTTGGAGGTCCTCGCGCCGCAGGATCAGGACAAGGGACGCGAGGCGATCGAACGGATCCGGCAGGCGCAGGAGCGGATCGAGGCGCTCGAGGAGATGCTCGGGAAGGCTCGAGACCTCGAGCACGAGCTCACGGCGAAGGCGGTCCGGGACCGCGCACAGATCTTCCGATACGAGGCCGAGATCTCGGAACTCAGCGCGATCTCCGCACGCGTGTCGAGCGCCGAGGAAGCGCGCCGGCAGGCGGAAGCCGTCGCCACGGAGCGCGAGCGAGCGTTGGCCTTGGCCGCCGCCCAGGTGGAGGCGCAGGGCGCGGAGATCGCCCACCTCCGTTCGCGGAACACCGAGCTCGAGGCCGACCTGATCGCCGTCACGGAGAAGATCGCCGCGGCGGCGGTCGCTCGCGCCGAGGCGGTCCGTCTGAAGTCAGAGCGAGACGAAGCGCGAGAGCGGGCGCAGGTCGAGCGGGGCCTCGCGGCTCAGGACCGACGCCGCGCCGCCGAGGCGGGCCTCCGCGCCGCCGAGCTGCAACACCAGCTCCGAGAGGCCGAGCGTCGGATGGTCCAGGTCTCCAACACCACGCACCGAGGGAGCGCGGCGGTCCCGGACGACGCCGACCGGGAGGAGGTTGCCCAGATCCCGCCGCCGTGGATCGAGCTCCAGCGTGCGAGCTCCGAGGCGGCATCGGTCGGCCCGCACACTGCTGTTGTCCCGGACGCTGTGGAGGCGGCGAGCGCGCCGGACGAAGAGCCCATGGTGGTGAAGGTCGGTGACGCCGAGCTGGATGTCGCCGAGCGATATGAGGTCGCAGCGGTCGACGAGCCCAGCGGAGCGGCTACACCCTCCGCAGCCTCCGGGCCCGTCGAGATGCCGACGCCCCGTTCGTCGGCCGCCGAGCCAGGATCGGCCCTGCCGGCCGCGAAGATGCCCGCCCCGCCGAAACCGTGGGCCGAGCGTGCCAGCGCGGCATCCACGGCGGCTCCCTGGGAGGCGGTCGCCGCCAAAGGATCCGAGGACACCATCACGTCGACGACCGAGGAGGTGGGGGACGAGCCGAAGGCCCCGGAGAGCGATCCACCGGCGGCGCGCGACGTCGAGGGCATCCCACCGACCACGGACGTGATCGACCTGACCGCAGCGGATCAGACCTCGATCGACGACCTCGATGAAGACGAGTCAGACGAGGATGCCGGGGCCGACTCCGGATCGACGAGCGGCGGGGGCTGGGCTGCTCCCAACGAGAAGATCTGGCAGCTCCTGCGCGGACGACGCCGCGACTGACGTCGCTCCGGCTACGGGGCGGCCGCTCCCCTCGTGTCCACCCCTGCGAGGAGCTCTCGCAGCATCGCTGCGAGTCGGTCCTGGTCCTCGCCGGGCAGGACCGATGCGACGTGCGCTTCCTCCGCGTTGAACCGGGGGAAGAGCTCCTCGATCGTTCGGCGACCGCTCGGGGTGAGCGAGACCAACACGACCCGCCCGTCTTCCGCCGCCTTCTTCCGACGCACGAATCGGCGGCGCTGTAGCGTCGAGAGGACCCCGGTTGCCGTCGGACGGCTGATGCCGACCGCCGACGCGAATTCCCTCGACTCCATCTCGCCCCAGATCCAGAGCACCCAGAGGGCCGTGAACGCCGTCCAGGAGAGCCGGTCCGGCGCGAGCACGGTGGCCTCGAGATGCCGCCGGAGCGCCGTCGAGCTCCGGAACACGTTCGAGATCGCCCACATGGCGCGGAAGTCGAGTGGGAGATGCCCGAGCTCCGCGAGGATCTTGCGCTCGGCCGGCAGGAGCGCCTCCTCGTTCAACGACCCTCCTTCTCGATCCTTTCCCCCAGCTCCGCTGCCACGTCGAGGATCGCCATCACATCGTCGTCGGTGGTCCGGTAGTTCACGAAGCAGGGACGCAGCCACACCGCACCCTCGATCAGGGCGGAGGCGAGGTAGACGCGGCCATCGGCCTGGATCGCCTCCGCGAGCGCTTGGTTGTGAGCATCGAGTGCGGCCACATGCGCGGGCACGTGGCGGATCGGGACGATCGAGAGATGGGGCGGCGCGTCGAACGTCTCGAAGTCCGGTCGCCCGGCGGCGGAGCGGTGGAGGAGCTGCGCCTCGGCGAGGTTGCGGCCGATCGCCTCGCGGAACTGCGCCGCCCCGTGGGCCCGGAACGCGAGCCAGAGCTTGAGGGCCCGCAAGGGACGCGAGTACTCGAGCGTGATGTCCGCGGCGTGCAGCTCGTGCTGCTGATGCGGCAGATAGCCCTGCTCGTGGGCGAACGTCTGCGACAGCGCGTCGCGTTCGCGAACGAGCGCCACGCTGCACGCCTTCGGGACATAGAGCCACTTGTGCGCGTCGACACTCACCGAATCGGCGCGCTCGACACCCGCGAACCGATCGGGCACGACCGCAGCGGCCGGCAGACCGTAGGCACCGTCGACGTGGAACCAGATCCCACGCGCCTCGCAGATCTCGGCGATCGGCGCGAGGGGGTCGATCGCGCCTGTCAGGGTGGTCCCGGCGGTCGCGACCACGGCGACCGGCGTCACGCCGCCCGCGATGTCCCGATCGATCGCCTCCGCCAACAGGTCGGGCCGCATCCGATGCTCGGCGTCGATCGGGACGTCGCGGAGCCGATCGCTCCCGATCCCGAGCAGCTCCACGGCGCGGGTGATCGAGTAGTGCACCTCCGCCGAGGCGTACACGGCGGGCCGGAGCCCGCCGAGGCCGGCGGCGCGCGAGCCGGGCAGGGCTCGCTCCCGCGCCGCGGCCAGGGCTGTCATGTTCGAGATCGTGCCGCCGCTCGTGAACGCGCCGTTCGCGGCGGGATAACCGATGAACTCACCGACCCATCGCACGGCCTGCTGCTCGAGGACCGTGGCCGCCCTGGCATCGACCGCGAGGTTCATGTCGTAGGTGGCCGCGAGCAGATCGCCGAGCGCACCGATCTCGAGCCCTGAGGACCCGATGAACGCGAAGTACCGAGGCCGAGGCTGCGCGATCGACTCGTCCATCGCACGAGCCGCGTCGTCGAGCGCCTCGTGGACGCTCACCGGAGCGTCAGGGAGCCCGGCCTGCAGGATCGCCCGGAGCCGCTCGTCCAGCGGCGGCTCCTCGGGCCGAGGTCTGTCGAAGCTCCGCCAGGCCTCGGCCACCAGCTTCGCGACGTGCTCGAGCGCCTCTTCCCGAGGCGCGTCGAGCCGCAGCGGCCGGTCCGGGTCGGTCATCTCCTCGGTCTCGATACCTCCCTCAGCCCTCCTCGCCCGTCGACAGGTCCGCGAGGGCGCGCCGCGCCGGCTCCCGACCCTTGACCGCCAGCGTCACGAGCAGCCCGACGGCGGCCCAGATCACCGCCCACAGCCAGATCCGATCGAACGGCGGCAGGACCTTGTAGATCGCGCCGAAGATCGCACCGACCGCGACCGCGATCCCGATCACCCCGGTGATCACGAGCGTGACCCGCTTCGGGTGCTCCCGGAGCCCCGAGAACGCGCCGAGAGCGAGGATGCCGTAGACGGACATGATCATGAACGCGCCGAGCGTCGAGATCCATTGGAACACCGCGAGTTCATGCGGAACCCCTGTGAGTACCCCATTGGCGAACAGCATTTCGACGAGGAGGGTCGCCAGCACCCAACCGGCGGACACCACGGCCACCACGAGCGCGGACCCCACCGTATTGCCGCTCGCCGTGGTGCGAGCGAAGACCCCTGGGATCTTCCGGTCACGGGCCAGGGCGAAGATCCCTCGCGCTGAGGCCGTGGCGGCTCCCAGCCCCACCGCCATCACGTCGAGCAGGACGACGACCAGCAGGATCTTCAAGATCAGGTCGGATGATCCGCCATACCCGCCCTGTGCTTCGGGCGAACCCAGCGCGAAAAGTGGTGCGCCGGCCACCTCGGGCGAGGTGAACACGTCCATATCGAATCCGAAGCCTGCGACCTGCGCGTATGCCGCGACGATGTAGAAGATCGCCACGATCGAGACCGACAGGAACACGGCCCTCGGGATCGCGCGCTTCGGATGCTCCGCCTCCTCGGCGAGGTTCGCCGCGGTCTCGAATCCCACGAAGATCAGCACACCGTACAGAACCCCGAACAGGATCCCGGTATAGCTCGGAGCCTCGGCCGGGTTGAACGCGCGAAGATCGTTCTCGGGTGCTTCGACGATCACCTTGATGAAGAACGCGAGCACGACCGCGGCGGAGACGAGCGCCAGCACCAGCTGTAACCGGGTCGAGATCTGCACGCCGGCCGCGAGAACCAGGAACACGAGCAGGACGTAGACGAGCGACCACATCCACGACTCGAGCAGCCCCTCGATCCCGAACGCCGGCAGGACGTTGTCGCGCAGGAACCAGCCCACGAGGACGGCGATCGCGGAGGACAGCAGCAGCGTCGCGCCGTAGTAGATCCACCCGGTCCATCCGCCGACGCGCGTGCCGAAGCCCATCGTCACGTAGTCATAGAGCGAGCCAGCCGCGTGGACCCGCTTCGCGTACTGGGCGACGATCCAGCCGAGCGCCAGTGTGCCGATCGCGGCCAGGATCACGGCGAACGGCGTGGCGACACCGGCGCCCTCGCCCGAGAAACCGGTCCCCGCGATCAGCGGGATCAGGAACGCAGCCGAGAAGACGGGCCCGATCAGGCCCACCGACTGCGCGACGACATCCACGAGCTTCAGCCGCCTCGTGCCCAGCCGCTCGTACCCGGCGTCGCCGCCCACCTTGTCCATCTCCGTTGCCACGCAGCGCCCCCTCTCTAGTCCTCCGCGGAGCCTATGCCGCTTCCGTCGCGCCGGTCCAACCGGCCGCCGGGCGTTCGAACCACACGTGCACCTGCCCCGTGCCCACCGAGGCCTCGTACTCGCTGAACAGCTCCCCGGGCGCGGTGCACGCCGCTCCCCCGAGCGCGCCGGCCATGATCAGGTAGTGCCCGAACTTGCCCTCGGGCCCGACCTTCTTGTATTCGGGGACCCAGTCGATCACCGACGCGTGGTCTCCCTTCTGGAGGAGGTCCAGCACGTGGAGGTCGGCCTCGCGCGCCTCCGGCGTGATGATGTTCTTCATCGGGTCGGAGCTCTCACGGCCGCGGAGCTCGCGGAACGGCAGGAACCGGTGGGATAGGCCACCCGACGCCAGCAGCACGACCTTCCGATCCAGCGACAGGACCGCCTCCCCGATCAGCTGGCCCAGCAGCAGGAAGTCCTCCGTGGTCCCGCACTGGTTGATGCCGACGCTCACCCAGTTCTCCGATCCCTCCTTCAGGTAGGACCAGATGTTCACCGTGCCGTAGAAGATGGGGAGGTACGGATCGTCGGACGCCAGGACCCAGGTGTCGTCGCGTCCCTCGGCCTGCTGCGACACGCTGAACGCCAGCTCCGGGTCCCCCGGCATCGTGTACGGGATCTGTCGCATCCCGCGAGGCAGCTCGTGCGACGTGAAGATGCCCTCGCGCTTCTCGTGCGCCGTGATGATGTGCTCGAACGTCACCTCCCAGTGCGTGTCCATCACGACGAACGTGTCGGCTTGCAGACGGTCGAGGACTTCGCTTCGGAGCCGTCGCAGCCCCGGGACGAGCGTGATCTCGTTCCCGTCGTTGATCTCGAGCCGGGTCTCTTCCGGCAGCATGATCGTGGGGACGTGCGAGACGATCCCCGCGCCGACGATCTCTCCCATATCGGTCTCCTCTCAGGTCTCCTTGGTCACTCCCAGGGTGCGGTGACGACGTTCTTCACGTCCGCGTAGAAGTCGAAGCTCCAGAAGCCGCCCTCGCGGCCGATCCCGCTGTTCCGCGACCCGCCGAACGGCACCCGCAGGTCGCGCACGTAGAAGCAGTTGACCCACACGGTTCCGGCCACGAGCGCCGAGGAGACGCGATCCGCCTTCTCCTGGTCGCCGCTGTAGACGATCGCCGAGAGGCCATACGGCGTGTCGTTCGCCTTCGCGATGCCGTCCTCCTCGCCGGAGAAGCGCTGAAGCGTGAGGACCGGCCCGAAGACCTCCTGCTGGAGGATCTCGGACCCCGACGGTGGCTGGATGAACACCGTCGGCCGGTAGTACAGGCCCCTGAGCTCCTCGTTCGGCCCTCCCCCGAACGCGACCTCGATCCCCTCCGCCCTCGCGCGTTGCACGAAGCCGTCGACCCGCTCGAAGTGCTCCCGCGTGATCAGCGGGCCGATGTCGGACGTTTCCTCGCGCGGGTCGCCCTGGCGGATGGCTTCGGACGCCTCGGTGAATCGTGCGAGGAACTCATCGAAGACCGCGTCCTCGACGAGCAGCCGCGTGCCCGCGAGGCAGACCTGCCCGGCGTTGTCGAACTGGTTCACGGCCTGCTTCACGGCCGCGTCGAGATCGGTGTCCGCGAAGATCAGGAACGGCGCTTTGCCCCCGAGCTCGAGCGACACAGGCGTCAGGTTCGCCCCGGCCGACGAGGCCACGAGCCTGCCGGTCGCGACGGATCCGGTGAACGCGATCCGCCCTACATCGGGATGCGCGACGAGCGCGGCGCCCGCCTCCTCCCCGATCCCCTGGACGACGTTGAAGGCGCCGTCGGGCATCCCGGCGTCCCGGGTGATGTCCGCGAGGAGCGACGCCGTGAGCGGAGCCCACTCGGGCGGCTTGGCGATCACGGCATCTCCGGCAGCGAGCGCGGGGGCGATGCGCCACGTGGCGAGCATCAGGGGCGCGTTCCACGGCGTGATGACAACGGCGACACCGGAGGGATCCCAGCTCACGTGGTTCCTGTGACCGCGCGTGTCGAAGTCTTCGAGCTCATCGAGCTTGTCGAGATGATCCGCGAAGAAGTGGAAGTTGTACCCGGCCCGGGGGATCACCGAGTTCGTCATCGAGCGGAGCAGCGAGCCGTTGTCCCGGGTCTCGACCTTGGCGATCTCCGCCGCCCGCTCCTCGATCAGCTCCCCGACACGGTGGAGGATCTCGGCGCGCTCCTTGAGCGACATCGAGCCCCAGGTCTCGAAGCCCTTCTTGGCGGCGTCGACCGCGACGTTCGCTTCGTCGACCCCGCCGCGGGCGACCTCTGCGATCGGCTCCTCATCGATCGGCGAGACATCGGTGAACGTGGTGTCAGAATCGACCCGCTCACCGCCGATCCAATGCTCGGTCGAGACCTCGACGCCCTCGACCTCGACGCGCCCGCTCAGTGCCGGCCTCCCCGATACTCGTTCGTACCCGAACGGTATGGACGACCCGCGAACCTTGTCAAACCGCCGTCGGCGTCCCCC
Source organism: Actinomycetes bacterium (assembly GCA_021155985.1). GTDB lineage: Bacteria > Actinomycetota > UBA4738 > UBA4738 > HRBIN12 > JAJNBA01. Next base: position 14,512 of record JAJNBA010000024.1, on the reverse strand, counting down.
CGAGGGTCCGCGCATGCGATCCCCAGGGGAGACCGACGACCCTAGCCGATCGTGACGAGGCCCCGCATGCCGAAGTCGTAGTGCCCCGGCAGGTGGCAGCCGAAGATCAGCGAACCCGTGAGGACCGGGAACGTGTAGGTCGTCACGACGGTCTTCCCCGCCGCCACGGAGACCTCGCCCGGGCGCGGGGCGTGGTGCGCCTCGGTCCCCTCCTCGTGGACGAGTTGCACGCGTTCGTCGCCGAGGATGAACTCGTGATCGATCGGGTCGGTGTTCTCGATCACGAAGCGGACGGTCTCGCCTGGCTCGACGGCGAGATCGCCCGGATCGAACTTCGAGTAGTGGATCGTGATATGGACCGTCCCGTTGGTTGCGCGGGCGGCGGCGCCGCGGGATGCCGCGGCAGCCCACACGAGGAGCACCAGCGCCACCGCGGCCGCCGCCGCCCGCAGCTTCACCGACGGAACACCCTCGAGACGGTGCGCCTCCCGGCCGGATCCGTGATCGCCATCAGGATCGCCACGGCGGCGAGCGCCGCCATCACGGTCCAGACGACCGACCAGGGCGCCGCCCCGGGCGCCGGGTAGCCGGCGGCCACTGGGCTCGGTCGGCCGAAGCCGCTCGCGTCGATCGCGAGGTCGTGCTTCAGGTTCGCCGCCGTCTCGTTGATCCGGATGTAGGTGAGCCACATGTCGCTCTCCGGGAGCCACTTCATGCCGCGATCCGATCGCAGATCCTTGAGCAGCGTGGCCGACGCGGGCTCGCTCACCTCCTGGATCAGCCCGCGCTGGCTCTCGTCGAAGCCGCTCGAGCGCTCGGCCTGGGGCAGTGTCTCGGGCCGCCGATCCGTCAGGAGGTAGACGTCCGCCTGCACGATCTCGGAGGCCTCGCGCCCGAGCGCCAGGATCCGCAGCGGCACCCACGGGCTGGGCGTCGGGATCACGATGTGGACGGGCGTGCCCTGTCCGGTCTGCACGCCGCGATTCGCCGCGCGCTCCGCGTTGAACCGGGCGGCCAGGAAGATCGGGCTCCGCTCGGCGTAGAACGCCAGCACCTCGGGCGCATCCGGCGGCAGGAAGTAGCCGTGCTCGCGCGCCCAGTTCCCGACCTCGACCGCGCCGCCCTTCAGCACGGTGATGTCGAGGGCATCGATCTTCTTGGTCATGATGACCTCCGCGCCGGCCGCGGCCGAATCGGCGGAGAAGGTCAGCGCGGTCCGCGCTTCGAGCTGGGGCTGGGTCTCGAGGATCAGGCGCTGGAGCGTCCAGTCGCCGCCCTTGATCACGTCGGTCGGGACGCCGGGCAACGGGATGATCGACCCGACCTCCTGGCCCTCGCCGGCGAACTCGAACGAGGTCACGTAGTGCTCGATCCCGGCGTGGTAGGCCGCGAGCGTCGTCGTCTTCAGCAGACTGACCGTGCCGTTGGGCGTGACCAGCCCGCCGCAGGCGAGGGCGCTCCCGGCCGCGACCGTGAGCAGGATCGTGGTGAGGATCGCGACGGCTGCGGCACGAAGGACTCGGTTCCGCATGGGGACTCCTTTCGAGTGGGTCCGAAAGCCGTTGGACGCCCCGGGCACCGCGATGGGTTCCATCCATCGGGCGAGTTTGGCGAGCTGAGGTCGTCCGGAAGGCCCATGCCCCGACCGAGTTCGGCCGTGACGGGGTACCGCTAACCGCCGAAGCGCTCGTGCAGCTCCGGCGTCACGCGCTCGCGGAGCTTCGCGTGCACGCGCATCCGCTCGAGTCCCTGCTGGAGCATGAGGTGGTTCTGCGGGATGTCGTGCTCGCGGAAGAACGCGTCGACGGCCGCGACGGACTCCGGATCCGTGAGGTATCGGATCCCTGAGACGAGTCCGATGATGTTGGACGACGCGAACCGGTCCTGCATCGCGTCCCAGTGCTCGGCGATGAACCGCCACACCTTCGGCCCCTGGTGGCGGTTGGTGGTGGACCGGGCGAGCAGGTACGGCGCGTCCTGGGTCCGGATGTCGTCCGTCATGCTCGCGCCGAGGATCCGCTCGACCTCCGCCTCGCCGGGGAAGCGCGACGTCGCGAAGAGGTATCGCTCCTCCTCTTGCGGCGTGGTGGCGTTGCGGTAGCGCTCCCAGTAGCGATCGAGGTCGTCCTTGGTGCCCTCCGCGGCCACCGCTTCCACCGCGGCTTGCAGGAGCTGCGGATCGCCCTGGCCCTCGAGCTCCAATTCGCGACACTGCGCGAGCGTTTCCGGATCGGCCCCCAAGATGGCGAGGGACTGCACGAGCTGCCCGCGGAGCGCGCGGGTGAGGTCGGTCTCGTCGGGCGAGGCGTCCCAGCCGAGCCGCGCGAGCGCCGGCCGGAGGAGCTCGCGCACGAACCCCCGCAGGCGCTCGCGCGGCTCCTCGTCCACGAACCGGTCCAGCCAGCCCAGCCCGCCGAGGATCGACTGCCACACGCGGAGATCCGTCTCGTCCGCGAACCCCTGCACGAGGTTGACGTAGGAGCTCGCGGATGCCTGGCCCGCGACGACGGCCGCCCATGCGTCGTCCACCAGGCTGTAGCGCTCGATCGGCGACAGCACGTCCATCGCCCGATCCACCACCCGCGTGCGCAGCTCGTCCTCGTACCACACGCGGACGAAGCTTGCCGAACCCGCGTTCGCGACCACGACGGCATCGGTTGCGAGCAGCCCGATCTCCGCGCCGTCGCCTTCGATCAGGATCCGGTCGACCTGTTCCTGCTCACCGCTCACCTGTCGGACCGTCAGCGGCACCGGCCACGTCGTGTCGTCGTCGTCTCGAGACGGGAGGAAGCGTCGTTGCGAGAACCGCAGCCGGTCGCCCTCGAGGCTCACCGAGATCGCTGGGTATCCGGGCTGGAAGATCCAGGCGTCCATCGTGCGGCGCACGGGCTCCCCGGTCTCCTCCTCGAGGGCGTCCCAGAGGTCGTGCGTCTCTGTGTTCCCGTACGCGTGCTTCTCGAGGTACCGTCGGATGCCGTCACGGAACCGCTCGGCGCCGAGCCACTGCTCGAGCATCCGGAGCACCGCCCCGCCCTTGACGTACGTGAGCGTGTCGAACATGCCGCTCGCGTCGTCCGGCGAAAGGACCTCGTACTCGATCGGTCGCGTCGTCTCCAGCGCGTCGACCTCGAAGGCGTTCGAGCGATCGCGCGTGAACATGTTCCAGATCTCCCAATCCGGGCGAAAGTCGTCGACCGCGAGCATCGACATGAACGTGGCGAACGCCTCGTTCAGCCAGATCCCGTTCCACCACCGCATCGTCACGAGATCGCCGAACCACATATGGGCGAGCTCGTGCGCGACGGTCTCCGCCACGCCGAGCTGCTCCTCCTGCGTCGACCGAGCCGGATCGATCAGCAGCACCTGCTCCCGGTACGTCACACACCCGACGTTCTCCATCGCGCCCTGCGCGAAGTCCGGGAGCGCGACGTTGTCGAGCTTGGCCTCCGGGTACGGGATGCCGTAGTAGTCGGCGAACCAGTTCAGGGAGTGGACGCTCGAATCGACCGCGAAGCCGGTGAGCGCTCCCTTGCCGGGTACATGAACGATCCGCACGGGCACGCCCCCCGCGTCGACGGGCTCGGTGAGCTCCAGCGGTCCGACCACCCATGCTGCGAGGTAGGTGGACATCTTCATCGTGTCCCCGAATCGGATCCGCACCCGTCCGTCCGCGAGCACCTCCCGCCCCACTTCCGGGCCGTTCGAGACGGCGATCAGCCCTTCCTTCACCACGAGCGTGGTCGCGAAGACGGCCTTGAGATCCGGCTCGTCCCAGCACGGGAACGCGCGCCGCGCGTCCGTCGCCTCGAAGTGGGTGGTGCCGACCACCTGCGTGCGCCCCTCCCCATCCGTGTACGTGCTCCGGTAGAAGCCCGTGAGGCGGGGGTTGAGCTCGCCCGCGAACACGATCCGGAGCGTCCAATCCCCCGGATCCGCGGTCTCGGCGAGATCGACGGTGGCTCGCTCGGCGTCGTCATCGGTGAGGATCTTGGAGACCTCCACCGAATGGCCGTCCGCGGCGGTGAGCGTGGCGCCCCCGAGTCGCAGCTCGTTCGCGTTCAGGACGATCTCGGTGACCGGCTCGAGGACCGCGAGCGAGACGTCGACGCTGCCGCGGAACGTCCCGGCGTCGAGGTCGGGCTCCAGCGTCAGGTCGTAGCGCGAGGGAACGACCGTCCGCGGAAGCCGATAGGGGGTCTCATCCATGGCGCGCTAGCCTACCGTCGGGCACGCGGAACAGCCTTCGACCGAGGATCCGATGCATCCGAACGAGGACCTTCTGAGGCGTGAGTACGACGCATTCGCGAGGGACGACCTCACCGCTCTCGACGAGATCTTCCCGGACGACGCGTCTACCACGTGCCCGGACACAATCCCTTCTCAGGCGACTACCGGGGGAAGGACGCGGTCTACGAGCTGTTCCGACAGGATCGGCGCGCTTCGTTCCGGTCGGAGATCCACGACATCCTCGCGAACGATCGGCACGCCGTGGCGCACACGGTGGTCCACGGAGCGCGTCAGGGAAGGGTCCTCGAGGACATCACGGTCCACGTCGTGCACGTCGTCGAGGGAGGGATCACGGAGGCGTGGTTCCTCCCCGGCGACCAAGCGGCGAGCGACGCCTCCTGGTCCTGAGCGTGCTCAGTCGTTCACGTACGTCAGCCAGTGGACGTACTTCTCGTTCTCACCCTTGGTGGCTGCGAAGAACGCTCCCTGCAGCTCCTTGGTCACGGGACCCCGGTGCCCCTCACCCACGACGCGGTCGTCCACCTCACGGATCGGCGTGAGCTCCGCGGCCGTCCCCGTGAAGAAGCATTCGTCGGCGTTGTAGAGATCCGTGCGCACGAGGTTCTCCTCGCGGACCTCGTAGCCGAGATCGCGCGCGAGCGTGATCGTGGAGCCCCGCGTGATGCCGTCCAGGCACCCGGCCGAAACCGGCGGCGTGGTGAGCACGCCGTCCCGCACGACGAACACGTTCTCGCCGGAGCCGTCCGTCACGAAACCGGCCTCGTTCAGCATGATCGCCTCGTCGTAGCCGGCCTTGAGGCTCTCCACCTTGGCGAGAACGGAGTTGATGTACTGACCGGTGGCCTTCGCCGCGGCCGGCAGCGAGTTCTGCGAGTTGCGACGCCAGCTGCTGATCTTGATGCGCACGCCCTCCTCGAGGGCGTCCTCACCGAGGTAGGCACCCCACGGCCACACGGCGATCACGACGTTCACCGGGGCCTGCAGCGGGTTCACGCCCATCTCGCCGTAGCCCCGGAGCACGAGGGGCCGGATGTAGCACGCGTTCAGCTCGTTCGCGCGGATCACGTCTTTCGTGGCCTGCGTGATCGCCTCACGCGAGTAGGGGATATCGGTGTGGTAGAGCTTCGCCGAGCGGAACAAGCGCTTGAGGTGCTCGTCGAGGTGCCACACCGCGGCGCCCCGCGCCGTCTCGTAGGCCCGGATGCCCTCGAACACGCCGCTGCCGTAGTGCACGGCATGCGAGAGCACGTGCACCTGAGCGTCCTGCCACGGCACGAGCTCGCCGTCCATCCAGATCTTCTCGACCTGCGTGATCGGCACCGGGTCCTCCTTGACGACGTTCGGCGGGCTCAGGATACCCGGCGCCGTTCAGTGCAGGTCGAACGCGTGCCACTCGATCGCGACGTCACGGCCTCCGGGCGGATCCAGTGATCCCCAGCGCTCCACGGCCCAGAGGCGGAGCTCGGCGACCGCCTCCCGTCGCTCTTCCTCATCGACCTCCCACGTCCACGAGTGCAAGCCGGCGGCCATCTGATCGAGGAACTCCGCCATCGTCTGCGCGACGCGTTCGGGGATCCGTGGGAGCCGCCGGGTCTCGGCTCCGTGCGCCCGGAACGCCTGGACGATCGCGCCGGTCTCCCACGAATCGAGCGCGACGGCGAAGGAGGGGCGACCGACCCGGTCCATGAACCGGTCGGTCAGCTCGTGCCACGGCTCGGGGACCTGGCCGCTCGAGACCAGCACCAGCCCGCCCGGTGCCACGACGCGGACGAGCTCCGCCACGGCCTGTCGCCAGGCCGGCACCAGATGCAGGACGTGACGGACCACGGCCGCCTCGAAGCGGTGCTCTTCGAAAGGCAGCGTCGTGGCGTCCCCGACGACGAGCGGGAAGGGTGGTCGCCCCCCCGCCTTCTCGACGAGCTTGGCGAGCATCGGCGCGGACAGATCGAGGCCGACGAGCGGCACACCCGCCGCCGCGAGCGGCAGTGCGACGAGCCCGGTGCCCACGCCGATCTCGAGGGTTCGACCGCGACCCCGGAGCTCGCTCGAGAGGAGCACGGTCATCGCCGTCGAAGCTTCCTCGGACAGGCCCCGCGTGCGGTCGTAGTACTCGACCGCACGATCGAAGGGCATCGATCCGCTCACGACTTCGGGATCTCCTTCGCCGGGTCGACGAACGGGAGCGCCGCCACGGTCGCCTTTCGCACACCGTCGTGGGCGTCGAGCGCGAGCGGGGTCCCGATGGTCAGGTGTGTGGCCGGGACCCACGCGTAGCCGATGTTCCGTTCGAGCCTCGGTGACCACGCGCCGGCGGTCACGCGACCGATCCGTTCGCCACCCGGCTCGCGCACGGGCCAGAAGTCGTTCAGCGCGCCCTCGTCGTTCATCGGCGCGCCTTCGATATCGATCCCGACGAGCTTCCGATCCACCCCGTCCTCGGCGATCCGGCGTAGCGCGTCCTTCCCGATGAAGTCGGCTTCCTGGTCCTCGACGAGCCGCTCGAGCCCGGTGACGTGGTACGGCGTGTCCTCCGTGCGCATGTCGGAGCCGTAGTTGAAGATCCCCGCCTCGATCCGGCGCGCCTCCGAAGGAGCGATCGCACGGATCGCGTACGGCGCGCCGGCCTCCTCTACCAAGCGCCAAAGTTCCTCGCCGCGTGATGCGTCGCGGAGGTAGAGCTCGTAGCCGACCTCTCCCGTCCACCCCGTCCGGGAGACGACGATGGGGATGCCCTCGATCTCCGCCTCGGTGCAGCGGTAGTACCGGAGCGCGGCGACCTCGTTGCCGACGAGATCGCGCACGACGTTCCTCGAGCGCGGGCCCTGGACCTGCATCGGCGAGACGTCCGCCTCGATCACCGTGACGTCCATCCCGGCGAGGGCGGCCACGCCCTTGACGTAGAGGAGCGCATCGGAGTCCGCGAGCGCGAGCCAGAAGCGGTCCTCGGCGATACGGAGCAGGACCGGATCGTTCACGATGCCGCCGTCACGATCGGTGATGAGGACGTACTTGCATTGCCCAACCTCGCACGAGGTGAGATCCCGGCACGTGAGGAGGTTCGTGAATGGAAGTGCATCCGCCCCTGAGATCTCGACGCACCGCTCGACCGACACGTCCCACATCGTCACGTCGCTGAGGAGCGCCCAGTACTCGGTCACCGGATCGTCGTAGAGCGTCGGGAGCAGCATGTGGTTGTACAGCCCCCAGCTCACGCACCCGGCACGTTTGGTGGCTTCGAAATACGGGGACTTCCGATACCAGGGCTGGATGTAGAACGTGAACGTCTCGGGCATCGAGGCTCCTCATGAAGGGTCCGCCGGAGCCTACGATGCGACGGACGTCAAGGACGAGACGCGTCGGTCCGATGGGGGAACCGGAGGTCCGTGCCCCGTGACACCCATGAGCCCGAAGAGGTCGGAGGACGACGCGGCGAGCGCTCACGAGGTCGAACTGCCGTACCGATCCCTGGTCGAGCGCGTCCCCGCGATCGTCTACGTGGACCCCGCAGGCTCGGAACCGACCGCTCCGTCCTACGTGAGCCCGTTCATCGAGACGATGCTGGGATACCCGCCGGAGGTGGCGACCGGCGAGGGCGGATGGTGGGCACGTGCCCCGCATCCCGACGCTCGCGAACGCGTCCTCGCGGAATGGTCCCGTAGCGACGCGTCGGGCGAGCCGTACTCAGGCGAGTACCGCCTGCTCGCAGCGGACGGACGAACCGTCTGGATCCGCGACGAGGCTGTGCTCCTGCGCGACCACGAGGGGACGCCGGTGCACTGGCAGGGCCTGATGATGGACATCTCCGACGCCAAGGCTGCCACCGAGGATCTCACCCGGGCGCTCGATCTCGAACGACGGGCGGCGGCCGATATCCATCTTCCGTATCGATCCCGAGAGGCCGCGGTGATGCCCGAGAGCGCGGTGCCGGGCGAACGGCCCTGAGGTGGTGTGGGGGATGCCGCGTGGGCCCAACGTGTCGGGCTCGGAAAGACCATTCACGTGTGAGCCGGGGAGCGCCGATGCTTCCTACGGACCGGAACACACACCGAGTGACCTATGACGACCCCGACGCCGCTGAACGCGCGCGACTTCCCGATCCAGGACCTGAGCTTCCATCACGTGCTCGGGTCCATGCCCGGCGTGGCCTACGTCGAGGCCGAAAGGCCCACCGGCACCACGGCGTACATGAGCCCTCGGATCGAGGCGCTCACGGGCTATCCGCCCGAGCGTTTCGCCGAGTCTCGCGAGTTCTGGTACTCCCTCGTCCATCCGGACGATCGCGAGCGTGTGGAGCTCTCGGACGTCCGGGCGGACGCCACGGCGGATCCCTATCTCGAGGAGTACCGCCTGGTCCTCGCGGACGGACGCGTGATCTGGGTCCGGGACGAGGCTGTGCACGTCGACGCGTCGGAAGGAAGCGCGGCGCACTGGATCGGCCTGATCGTGGACATCACGAAGGAGAGGGAGGCCGAGGCACGCGCGGCCGAGGTCGAGCACCGCTACCGGACCCTGGTCGAGCAGCTCCCGATCGTCACCTACATCGATGCGCCCGACGCGAGTCTCGCGAACCTCTTCGTGAGCCCACAGGTCAACGACCTCCTCGGCAGGCCGTCGGGCTCGACGGGCGAGGAGTGGGCGGAACGCGTCCATCCGGACGATCGCGAGCGCGCCCGCCGCGAGACCGTCGAGGGCGTTCGATCCGGCGACCCGTTCACGCTCGAGTACCGCATGGTGCGGGACGACGGACGGGTGATCTGGGTACGGGACTCCGCGACCACCGTGCGCAACGACGCGGGGGAACCCGGATACGTCCTCGGGTTCTTCTTCGACATCACGAAGCGGAAGGAAGCCGAGCTCCAGCTCGAGGAGCTGGAGCGGCGCTACCGCAACCTGGTGGAACAGCTCCCCGCCGTGACGTACATGGACACCGCCGACGACGATCTGACCTCGATCTACGTGAGCCCGCAGGTCGAGAACATGCTGGGGCTCTCGGCGGATGCATTCGTCAGCGACGACGCGTGGGCCGGGCACCTGCACCCCGAGGATCGTGACGAGGCGGTGCGTGGGATCCGCGAAGCCATCCGAAAAGCGGAGCCGTTCACGCTCGAATACCGGATGATCCGGCCCGACGGCAGCATCGTGTGGATCCGTGACCAGGGTACGGTGGTCAGGGACGAGGACGGCCACCCCGCCTACGTCCAGGGGCTCTACGTCGACATCTCGGAGCAGAAGCGCCTCGAGTCCGAGCTCCGGTCCGAGGCCGTGAAGTTCAAGTCGCTGGCCGAGCAGATCCCCGCCGTCGTCTACATCGAGGGAGAGGGCGGATCTGGCGACAGCCCTATCTACATCAGCCCGAAATATCAGGAGCTCTTCGGATACACGCCGGAGGAGCGACAAGCGCGCCCGAACCTCTGGCGCGAGCTGCTCCATCCGGAGGATCGAGACCGGGTGCTCCTGGCTGAGGAGCAGGCGAGCGACGAGCACCCGTTCAGCGAGGACTATCGGATGGTCGCGCGCGACGGAAGACTCGTCTGGGTCCACGACGAGACCGTGCCGATCCGCGATGAGTCGGGCGAGCCGCTCTTCTACCAAGGCGTGATGTACGACGTCACCGAGCAGAAGCGCGCTGAGCAGGAGCTGGCGCAGGCCCTCGACATGGAGCGCAAGGCCGTGGAGCGACTGCGCGAGGCCGACGACATGAAGAACACGTTCCTCACCGCCGTCTCGCACGACCTCCGCACGCCGTTGTCGGCGATCCTCGGGAGCGCGATCACGCTGGAGAGTGCGGACGAGCTCGGGATCTCCCAGGAGGATCGACGCCAGCTGGTCCGGAGCCTCGCGCGGAAGTCCCGACGCCTGACGGCCATGGTCAACGATCTCCTCGACATGGATCGCCTCACGCGCGGCCTCGTCCAGCCGCGGCGCGAACTGATGGATCTGGGAGCGCTCCTCGGCCGCACGGTCGCGGAGTCCGATGTCTTGGAAGAGCGGACGGTCCACGTGCAGACCGAGCCGATCGACGCATGGATCGACGAATCGATGGTCGTGAGGATCGTGGAGAACCTCCTCGTGAACGCGATCAAGCACACTCCGCCGACGTCCGACATCTGGGTCGGGGCGCGACGCGTGGACAACGGTGTGGTCGTGCGCGTCGACGACGACGGGCCCGGGGTGGCCGAGGACGAGCGGGACCGTCTCTTCCAGCCGTTCGAGCGTGGAGAGCGCTCCTCGCCCTCACCCGGCCTGGGCGTCGGACTGTCCCTCGTGGCGCGCTTCGCCGAGGCACACGGGGGCCGGGCCTGGGTGGAGGACCGGGAGGGCGGGGGCGCGTCGTTCCGCGTGCTGTTCCCCGACCCCGCGACCCGGCTGCCGACCTCCTAGGTCCTCGCGGACCGATCGGAGACGAAGCGCTCCGCAGGCTCGAACACGAACGCTTCGTCGGCCCGATGACGCGGGAGGCCCGGATGGAGGAGCGGCCCCGCCATCACCAGCCCCGCCCCCACGGTCATGACGCCGCCCAGGTAGTACGCGGCGCGAGGCCCCAGCCAGTCGACGATCGGCCCTCCGGCGGTGAGCGAGATCGCGAGGGCGATGAGCGTCGCTGCTTCCACCGCGCCTGCCACGCGGCTCCGAACATCGTCGGGAGTCCTCCGCTGGAGTAGCCCCTGTTCCGAGACGCTCGCGAACCCCTCGAAGATGCCCTCCGTCACCATCAGCCCGAGCGCCAGGATCCACACCGGCGACCATCCGATCGCCACCATGACGACACCCCCGAAGAGGACGGAGATCAGGAGGGTCCTCGGCTCACGGTCGGCCGTGAGCCATCGCGCCGCGAGCAGCGCGCCCAGGGCCGCCCCCCCTCCCCACAACGCCGAGATCAAGCCGTAGCCGAACGCTCCCTGCCCGAACCCGAGCGCGTAGGGCAACTCGGCGACGAGGATCAGTCCGACGCCGAGCAGGAGCACGGACCAGCCGATCAGGATCGAGCGGAGCACGCGGTCGCTCATCGCGTACCGGAACCCCGCCCGGATCCCGGCGTGCTCGCTCTCCTCACGCCGCTGGTCGTTGAACCGGCCTGGCGTGCTGCCGATCAGCCACGCGGACACGAGGAAGGTCGCGGCGTTGATCCCGAACACGAAGGCACCGGCGCCGAGGAGCCGATCCACCGATGGACTCTCGCCCGCCAGCCAGACGATCAGCTGCGTCCCGAGGAGCGGCCCGATGAAGCTCCCGAGGTGCCTCCCGATCGCCACCTGTCCGTTCGCCCACGGGAGGTGCTCCTCCTCGATCAGGTTCGGGATCGACGCTCCCGCGACGGCCCACACCGGCGACTCGAGCACCGCCGTGATGGCGGCCACCACGACGAGTTGCCCGGGGGTCCTGGCGAAGGCGAGCGCGACGAACCCGGCTGCCGCGGCGAGATCGGAGATCACCAACACCCGTCGGCGGTCGAACCGGTCACCGAGCCAGCTCGCGAACGGCTGCACGACGCCCTGGAGGCCCATCGTGAGCAGGAGGGTGACCGAGAGCCAGACCGCGGACTCGCCGGTCAGGCGATAGACGATGTACGCGAGCACCGCGAACGCGGCCCCACTCCCGGTCAGGGAGATGCCACGCGCCGCCGCGACCCGCCGCACCGCTGCGCGCCCTGTGCCCTCCGTCATCGAGGGCAAGAATCACACAGTCGCGCGGTCCCCGGTAGTCGGTTGCTGGACAGGGACTCCTGGGCCGGTCGGCCTACCGTCGCTGGCGTCGGCCTTCAGACGGACGAGCGGGAGGAGGACGATGGTCGCCCCCACCGCGAACACGCCGGCGATCACGTAGACCGTCTGAGCCTCGACGAGGCGGAGGACCGGCCCGGCGGCCAGGTAGGCGACGGCCAATCCGAGGGACAGGACCGCCTCCAGGGCGGCCATCGCCCGACTCCGGACCACGTCCGGCGTGCGGCGCTGCATGATCCCGTTCTCCGCGACGATCGAGATGCCGTCGGACGTCCCCATCACCAGCAGGGACACGAGCACGAGCGGGAACAGCCCGGACAAGCCCACGCCGAACGCCGACACGGCCACGCCGGCAGCCCCGAAGACCATCCACAGGGGCTCCGTGCGGGCGTTCATCCATCGCCCGAACGCGGTGCCGAGCACGGACCCGGTCCCCCAGCACGCGATCAGGAGGCCGAAACCCCACCCACCCGTCCCGAACGACTCGGCGAGGGGCGCGTCTGCCACCATCCCCATGCCCATCCCGAGAACGAAGACGAGCCACGCGAAGGCCATCCTGCGAAGGACCCGCTCACGCCACAGATACGCGGCGCCCGCGAACAGCCCCTCGTGCTCGGGTTCGGCGTCCGGCGATCGCTCCTCTTCGAAGCGGCCCCGCACCGTCAGCGTGACAGCGAGGGAGATCAGGAAGGAGATCGCGTTCAACCCGAAGACGACCGCGCCGGCCATGTGCAGCCGGTCGGGAAGCGGCGTGTCCCCGGGCGCGAGGATGGCCACCAGGCCGCCGCCGATCACCGGACCGACCGCGATCCCCGCGTGCACGCCCATGGAGACGAGGCTGTTGGCCCACGAGAGATCCTTCTCGGACTCCACGAGGTTCGGGATCGCCGCACGCGAGGCGGAGAAGAACGGCAGCTCGGCGATCGCGGAACCGAACGCCAGCACGATCAGGAGGCCGGGGTCCTTCGCGAAGACCATCGCCGCGAAGAAGGCGGCCGAGATGGCCTCGGACCAGAGCATGACGGTCCGACGGTTGTACCGGTCCCCCAACGCGCCCGTGAAGGGACCGATGAGGCCGGCGACCCCGAACGTGAGCAGCAGCGAGAGCGCCTGCATGAACGGCGAGTGGGTGCGCTCCCACACGGTGTAGTTCAGCGCCGTATACGCGGCGGCGCCGCCCATGACCGAGATCAGACGGCCGAGGGCGAGACGCCGAACGTTGGACCTGGGTGAGCGGATCATGGAGCGGTCTCCTTGCGGGGGTGGTGCGGAGGACCGACGGTGAACGGACTACGGGGCGCGACGCGTGAGACGCGTCAGAGGGCCCCGTGCACTGGTCGTTTCGTCGTGTACCGCTTCATGGTCGTTCCAGGGTAACACGGGTGTCCACCCCGACGGACGAGGTTGCGGCAACCCTCGGTCACGTGTCGAGCGTGACGGCGCGGATCGTGTGGGCGTCGATCGCCTCGGCCACGACGCCCAGCACGTCGGGCGGAACAGGCGAGTCCACCGTGAGGGCCATCAAGGCGTCGCCCCCGGCAGCCTTCCGGCCAACCTCCATCGTGGCGATGTTGATGCCATGCTCGCCGAGGATCGTGCCGACCTTCCCGATGATCCCGGGGCGGTCCTCGTAGACGAAGAAGAGCATGTGCGGCGCGGGCTCGATCTCGACCTCGAAGTCCCAGACCTGGATCACGCGTTCGGCGTTCTTCTTGCCGAGCAGCGTGCCGCCAACCTCGATCTCGGACTCGGACTCCGTCTGGGCCCGCAAGGAGATCTGGCTCACGTAGTCCTGCGACCCGGTGGAGCGCATCTCGCTCACGGTGAGCCCCCGGTCTCGCGCGAGCAACGGCGCGTTCACGAAGGACACGGGCTCATTCACGGAGCGTCCGAGGATCCCCTTCAGGATCGCGAGCGTGAGCACCCGTGTGTCGTGCTCAGCCACGCGACCCAGGTAGGACGCGACGATCGACCGAACCCCGCCGTCCGCCAGACCTGCGACCAGCGATCCGAGGCGCTCCGAGAGACCGACGAACGGTCGGACGGCCTCGCTCACCTCGGCGCCGGCGGAGACGTTCACGGCGTACGGCACGAATTGACCGTCGAGCGCGAGCCGCACCATCTCGGCGACCGTCGTGCCGGCCTTGTCCTGCGCTTCGATCGTGGACGCCCCGAGGTGCGGGGTGACGACCACCTGGTCCATCCCGAACAGCGGCGAGTCGGTGGCGGGCTCCACCGCGAAGACGTCGAGGGCGGCTCCCGCCAGGCGGCCGTCCTCGAGCGCCTTCGCGAGCGCCTCCTCATCGACGATGCCGCCGCGCGACGTGTTCACGAGCCGGGCTCCGTGCTTCACCATCGCGAGCTGATGCTCCCCGATCAATCCCAGGGTGTCCGGGGAGCCCGGGAGGTGGATCGAGACGAAGTCGGACTGCACGAGGAGGGACTCGAGGGTGGGCATCACGTCCACCCCCAGCTCCTTCGCCCGCTCGCCCGAGACGTACGGGTCGAACGCGATCACCCGCATCCCGAAGGCCTGGGCGCGC